>NZ_LDRT01000020.1 GCF_001476655.1 Microbacterium testaceum
GCGACCCGCTGCGGGTCGCACCGAGCATCGGCACGTCGACCTCGTCGTACTGGTCGGCGTACTTCATCGACAGCGGCCAGTAGTGCGGGGGCGTCCACAGGAAGACGAGCGCGAAGAGGATGAGCGGCGCCCAGGTGAGCGACCCGGTCACGGCCGACCAGCCGATGAGGACGGGGAAGCACCCGGCGATCCCGCCCCACACGATGTTCTGCTCCGTGCGGCGCTTGAGGATCATCGTGTAGATCACGACATAGAAGAAGATCGCCGCGGCCGAGAGTCCGGCGGCGAGCGGGTTGGTGAAGGCCCACAGCCAGACGGTGGAGATGACCGCGAGCGTCCAGGCGAAGATCAGGGCGCCGCGCGGCGAGACCTCTCCGGTGACCAGAGGACGGTTCTCGGTGCGCTGCATGTGCGCGTCGATGTCGCGGTCGAGGTACATGTTGAACGCCGCGGCCGAGCCGGCGCTCAACGAGCCGCCGATGACGGTGGCGAAGATCAGCCACAGGTTCGGCAAGCCGCCCTGCGCGAGGATCATGACCGGCACCGTCGTGACGAGCAGCAGCTCGAGTACTCGAGGCTTCGTCAGGGCGACGTACGCCCGAACGGTTCGTCCGACGGAGCGGCGATCGGTCGTCGCAATGACGTGCGACGTCGTCGAGATGTCCATCGTCCCCCGGGGTAGCGCGTATGAAACTCCATCGATTCTACGTCATGCCCACCACAGGACCGGCCGCCTGTCGACCCCCGTCACGGACCGCAACGCCGACCCTCGATCTCGCTATGCTGGCCGTGAACGCGCGCCCCGCGCCGACACCCCACCCCTCTCCCACTCCTACGGTGGTGAGTGCGGCGTCGGAAGTGACCCGGGCGCACAGTATCGAGAAAGGCGACCCTGTTGTCGGACTTCGAATGGGATGACATCGATCGGCGCGCGGTGGACACCGCCCGCATTCTCGCGGCGGATGCCGTGGAGAAGGTCGGAAACGGCCACCCCGGAACCGCGATGTCTCTCGCACCCGCGGCGTATCTGCTCTATCAGCGCGTCATGCGCCACGACCCGGCCGACACGCACTGGCCCGGTCGCGACCGCTTCATCCTCTCGGCGGGGCACTCCTCGCTCACCCAGTACGTCCAGCTCTACCTCGGCGGTTTCGGCCTCGAGCTGAAAGACCTCGAGGCTCTGCGCACGTGGGGCTCGCTGACCCCGGGCCACCCCGAGTACGGCCACACCGACGGCGTCGAGATCACGACCGGACCGCTCGGCCAGGGCCTGGCCTCGTCCGTGGGCTTCGCGTACGCCGCCCGGTACGAGCGCGGTCTCTTCGACCCCGAGACCCCCGCCGGCGAGAGCGCCTTCGACCACTTCGTCTACGTGATCGCCGGTGACGGCGACCTCCAGGAGGGCGTCACCAGCGAGGCCTCCTCGCTCGCGGGCCACCAGGAGCTCGGCAACCTCATCGCGATCTACGACTCGAACCAGATCTCGATCGAGGACGACACCAACGTCGCCTTCACCGAAGATGTCCAGAAGCGCTACGAGTCGTACGGCTGGCACGTCCAGACGGTCGACTGGAAGAAGACCGGTCAGTACGTCGAGGACGTCGCCGAGCTGCACGCCGCGATCGAGGCCGCCCAGGGCGAGACGAGCAAGCCCTCGCTCATCATCCTCAAGACGATCATCGGCTGGCCCTCGCCCGGCAAGCAGAACTCCGGCAAGATCCACGGCTCCGCCCTCGGCGCCGACGAGCTGAAGGCCACCAAGGAGGTGCTCGGCTTCGACCCCGAGCAGCACTTCGCCGTCGCCGACGACGTCATCTCCCACACGCGCGAGCTCGTGCAGCGCGGCGAGGCCGAGAAGGCCGCCTGGCAGGAGAAGTTCGACGCCTGGGCCGCCGCCCACCCCGAGCGCAAGCAGCTGTGGGACCGCCTGCAGGCCCGCGAGCTCCCCGAGGGCATCGCCGACGCCCTCCCCGCCTTCGAGGCCGGGAAGGACGTCTCGACGCGTGCCGCCTCCGGCACCGTCATCAACGCCCTCGCCGCCGAGCTCCCCGAGCTCTGGGGCGGATCGGCCGACCTCGCCGAGTCCAACCTCACGACGATCAAGAACGCCAAGTCGTTCATCCCCTCGTCGTGGTCGACGCACGAGTGGTCGGGCGACCCCTACGGCCGCGTGCTGCACTTCGGCATCCGCGAGCACGCCATGGGCGCGATCCTCAACGGCATCGTGCTGCACGGCCCCACCCGCCCCTTCGGCGGCACGTTCCTCATCTTCAGCGACTACATGCGCCCGCCGGTGCGCCTGGCCGCGCTGATGAACATCCCGACGATCTTCGTCTGGACGCACGACTCCGTCGCCCTCGGCGAAGACGGTCCGACGCACCAGCCGATCGAGCAGCTGGCGACGCTCCGCGCGATCCCCAACTTCGCTCTCGTGCGTCCCGCGGATGCCAACGAGACCAGCGTCGTGTGGCTCGAGATGCTCCGCCGCACCGCCGGTCCCGCCGGTATCGCGCTCACCCGCCAGAACATCCCCGTGTTCGCGCGCGGCGAGGGCGCGGCATCCGGTGACGAGTTCGCGTCGGCCGAGGGCGCCGTCAAGGGCGCCTACGTGCTCGCGGAGGCCAAGAACGGCGAGCCCGACGTCATCCTCATCGCGACCGGCTCCGAGGTGCAGCTGGCCGTCGAGGCGCGCGAGACGCTGGCCGCCGAGGGCGTCCACGCCCGCGTCGTGTCGGCCCCGTCGCTGGAGTGGTTCGCCGAGCAGGACGAGGCGTACCGCGAGTCGGTCCTGCCGTCGTCGGTGAAGGCGCGCGTCTCGGTCGAGGCCGGTTCGGCCCTCAGCTGGCACGGCATCGTCGGCGACGCCGGTCGCTCGGTCGCGATCGAGCACTTCGGTGCGTCGGCCGACTACAAGACCCTGTTCCAGAAGTTCGGCATCACGGCCGAGGCCGTCGTCGAAGCCGCCCGCGACTCGCTCGCCGCGGCGAAGAAGTAATCCGAGGAGAACAACGACATGAGCACTCCCACCGCAGACCTCGCCGCTCAGGGCGTCAGCATCTGGCTCGACGACCTGTCGCGTCAGCGCATCCAGTCCGGCAACCTCGCCGAGCTCATCGACTCGCGCAACGTCTCGGGCGTCACGACCAACCCGACCATCTTCGCCGGGGCCCTGTCGAAGGGCGAGGCGTACGAGGGCCAGGTGAAGGAGCTCGCCGCGGCCGGCGCCGACGTCGACGAGGCGATCTTCTCGATCACCACCGACGACGTGCGCGACGCGTGCGACATCTTCCTGCCCGTCTTCGAGGCCACGAACGGCGTCGACGGCCGCGTGTCGATCGAGGTCTCCCCCGACCTCGCCCACGACACCGAGGGCACCGTCGCTCAGGCGAAAGACCTGTCGGCGCGCGTGGACCGTAAGAACGTCCTCATCAAGATCCCGGCGACCAAGGCGGGCCTGCCCGCGATCACCGAGGTCATCGGTGCGGGCATCTCGGTCAACGTCACGCTGATCTTCAGCCTCGAGCGCTACGAAGAAGTCATCGACGCGTACCTCGCGGGTGTCGAGAAGGCGCACGCCGCCGGTCACGACATCTCGACCCTGCAGTCGGTCGCCTCGTTCTTCGTCTCCCGCGTCGACACCGAGATCGACAAGCGTCTCGCCGCGATCGGCACCGACGAGGCGGCGGAACTGAAGGGCAAGGCGGGCATCGCCAACGCCCGTCTGGCCTACGAGCTGTACGAGAAGAAGTTCTCCGAGGACCGCGCGAAGAAGCTCCTGGATGCCGGTGCCACGGTGCAGCGTCCCCTGTGGGCCTCGACGGGCGTCAAGGACCCCGCGCTGCCCGACACGCTCTACGTGACCGAGCTCGTCGCCCCCGGCACCGTCAACACGATGCCCGAGAAGACGCTCGAGGCCACCTTCGACCACGGTGTCATCACCGGCGACACGGTCACCGGTGCCTACGCCGAGGCGCACGAGGTCTTCGACCGTCTCGCAGCCGCGGGTGTCGACGTCGCCGACGCGACCCAGACGCTCGAAGACGAGGGTGTCGAGAAGTTCATCGCCTCCTGGCACGAGCTGCAGGACACCGTCAAGACCGCTCTCGACGCCGGAAGCGCCCAGGCCGCGCAGTGACGTTCGAGGTCAAGGTCACCGGCCACGTCAAATCGGTCGTCGACGCCGAGCTCCCCGGCCTGGTCGGCTCGCTCGTGGCATCCGGTATCACCGCCGGAGACGCGAGCCTGTGGGGACCGGCCGCCGAGGACGAGGCTGCTCACCGGCTCGGGTGGGTGCAGGCGGTCTCCGTCTCGCGCCCGCTCGTGCCCGAGATCACCGCCCTGCGCGACGAGTTCGTCGCGCAGGGCGTGACCCGCGTCGTCCTCGCCGGCATGGGCGGTTCGTCGCTCGCGCCGGAGGTGATCGCCCAGTCGGCGGGCGTGCCGCTGGTGATCCTCGACTCCACCGCCCCGGGCCAGGTGCTCGCCGCGATCGACGGCGACGCCGAGGCCGGTGGTCTCGCTCAGACGCTGCTCGTGGTCTCGAGCAAGTCGGGTTCCACCGTCGAGACCGACTCCGCCCAGCGCGCCTTCGAGGCCGCGTACCGCGACCTCGGCATCGATCCCACCGAGCGCATCGTCGTGGTCACCGACCCCGGGTCCCCGCTCGAGCTGGCGGCGCGCGCCGATGGCTACCGCGTCTTCACGGCGGATCCCACCGTCGGCGGCCGTTACTCGGCGCTCACCGCTTTCGGTCTCGTCCCGACGGGTCTGGCTGGCGTCGACATCGAAGACCTGCTGAACGAAGCGGATGCCACCCTCCTCGAGGTCGCGATCGACTCGCCGGAGAACCCGGCGCTCGTCCTCGCCGCAGCGATCGCCGGCGGCGGTGAACACCGCCGCGACAAGCTCGGCCTCGTGATGGACGACGCTCACCTTCCGGGCCTCCCGGAATGGATCGAGCAGCTCATCGCCGAGTCCACCGGCAAGCAGGGGACCGGCATCCTCCCGGTGGTTCTGCTTCCCGTATCGCCCGAGGTCGAGGCTGTTCCCGACGATCTGCAGATCGCGCGGTTCGTGGACGACGCCCACAAGCTGCACCTCTTCGAGCACCACCACGGCGAGATCCTCGTCAGCGGATCCCTCGGCGCGCAGTTCGTCGTCTGGGAGTACGCCACGGCCATCGCCGGCCGGATGCTGGGCATCGACCCGTTCGACCAGCCCGACGTCGAGTCGGCGAAGGTCGCTACGCGGGCTCTCCTCGACGCACGTCCCGAGCCCACCGCGCCGGCGTTCGTCGCCGACGGGGTCGAGGTGCGCGTCTCCGACCCCGCCCTGGCCGCCAGCGGCACCGTCTCCGGCGTGCTCGAGGCGCTGTGGGCGACGGTTCCCGCCGATGGCTACATCAGCATCCAGGCGTACGTGAACCGGCTGGACGTCCCGCAACTGCCGGGGCTCCGCGAGCTCGTCGCCGCGGACGCAGGGCGCCCCACCACCTTCGGGTGGGGTCCGCGATTCCTGCACTCCACGGGACAGTTCCACAAGGGAGGCCCGGCGACGGGCGTGTTCCTCCAGATCACCGAACGCACCGACGTCGACCTCGAGATCCCCGGTCGCCCGTTCACGTTCGGTCAACTCATCCAGGCGCAGGCCGCGGGAGACGCGAGCGTGCTGGCGGACGGCCATGGTCGTCCCGTCGTCACGCTGACGCTGACCGACCCGCAGGTCGACGTCCTCTCACTCTTCGAGGCGGCACAGTAGAGCATGGTCGTAGAGATCACCCCGGGCCACAACCCCCTCCGCGATCCTGAGGATCGCCGTCTGAGCCGCATCGCCGGCCCCAGCGCCCTCGTCATCTTCGGCGTGACGGGCGATCTGTCGCGCAAGAAGCTCATGCCGGCGGTCTACGACCTCGCCAACCGCGGCTTGCTCCCCCCGGGCTTCGCTCTCGTCGGGTTCGCCCGGCGCGATTGGGAGGACCAGGACTTCGCCAAGGTCGTGTACGAGTCGGTCAAGCAGTACGCCCGGACGGAATTCCGCGAGGAGACGTGGAAAGAGCTCCTTGAGGGCATCCGCTTCGTGCAGGGCGAGTTCGACGACCCCGAGGCCTTCCAGCGGCTGCGCGACACGGTCGACAAGCTCGACACCGAGCGCGGCACGATGGGCAATCACGCGTACTACCTCTCGATTCCGCCCAAGGCCTTCCCGCTCGTGACCACGCAGCTGAAGGCGTCGGGGCTCGTCGGCGACGAGGAGGGCAAGACGAGCGGCTGGCGCCGCGTCGTCATCGAGAAGCCGTTCGGCCACGACCTCGCGTCCGCTCGCGAGCTCAACGAGGTTGTGGAAAGCGCGTTCCCCGCCGACTCGATCTTCCGCATCGACCACTACCTCGGCAAAGAGACGGTGCAGAACATCCTGGCGCTGCGCTTCGCCAACGAACTGTACGAGCCCATCTGGAACCGCAATTACGTCGACCACGTCCAGATCACGATGGCCGAGGACATCGGCGTGGGCGGTCGGGCCGGCTATTACGACGGCATCGGTGCGGCACGCGACGTCATCCAGAACCACCTCCTTCAGCTTCTCGCCCTCACAGCGATGGAGGAGCCCATCAGCTTCAACGCCGCCGATCTGCGCGCCGAGAAGGAGAAGGTCCTCGCGGCCGTCCGTCTGCCCGAGAACCTCGCCGAGGCCACCGCGCGCGGTCAGTACGCCGGCGGCTGGCAGGGCGGCGAGGAGGTGCTCGGCTTCCTCGAGGAAGACGGGATGAACCCCGAGTCCGTCACCGAGACCTACGCGGCCATCAAGCTCGAGATCAACACGCGCCGCTGGTCGGGCGTGCCGTTCTACGTCCGCAGTGGGAAGCGTCTCGGACGCCGCGTCACCGAGGTGGCGGTCGTCTTCAAGCGTGCCCCGCAGCAGCTGTTCTCGCGCAGCCAGACGCAGGAACTGGGGCAGAACGCCCTCGTGATCCGCGTGCAGCCCGACGAGGGCGTCACCATCCGCTTCGGCTCCAAGGTTCCCGGCGACGGCACCCAGGTGCGCGACGTCACGATGGACTTCGGCTACGGCCACGCCTTCACCGAGGCGAGCCCGGAGGCGTACGAGCGACTCATCCTCGACGTGCTCCTCGGTGACCCGCCGCTCTTCCCCCGTCACGAGGAGGTCGAGCTCAGCTGGAAGATCCTCGACCCGATCGAGGAGTTCTGGGCCGCTCAGGGCGGCCCGCTCGAACAGTACTCGCCCGGATCGTGGGGCCCGGCATCCGCCGACGAGCTCCTCGCCCGCGACGGCCGCACCTGGAGGCGCCCGTGATCATCGACCTGCCCGACACCACCGTCAGCGCGATCTCGAAGAAGCTCGTCAGCGTCCGCGAAGAGGGCGGCGCCGTCGCCCTGGGCCGCGTGCTGACCCTCATCATCGTGACCCATCACGGTGCCGAAGAAGAGGTCATCGAGGCCGCCAACGACGCCTCGCGAGAGCATCCGATGCGTGTCATCGCGGTCCTGTTCGGCGATGACGACGAGGAACCGCGCCTCGACGCGCAGATCCGGGTCGGAGGGGACGCCGGCGCGAGTGAGGTCGTCGTGCTGCGCGCCCATGGTGCCGCCGGTTCCAACGCGGAGAGCCTGGTCACGGGTCTCCTGCTGCCGGATGCCCCCGTCGTCGCCTGGTGGCCGGCCGATGCGCCCGTGAACCCGTCGAAGTCCGCGATCGGTCGGATCGCCCAGCGCCGTATCACCGATGCGTCCTCGCAGGAGGATCCCGCCGCCTGGGTCGCCCGGCTCGGCGAGCACTACTCCCCCGGCGACACCGACTTCGCATGGACCCGACTCACGCGCTGGCGCGAGCAGCTCGCGGCCGTTCTCGACCAGCCGCCGTACGAGCCGGTGACCGCGATCGAGGTCACGGGCGCGGCCGACTCTCCGTCGACCGCCCTCCTCGCAGCGTGGCTCGGGCTGAAGCTCGAGGCTCCCGTGGACTACACGTATCTCTCGCCCGACGAGTGGGCGACCGGCATCAAGTCGGTCCGTCTCACCCGGGCAAGCGGCGACACGCTCCTCGAGCGTCCGGAGCCCGCGGTGGCCGTGCTCACCCAGCCCGGCCAGCCCACGCATGATCTCGCGTTCCCCCGCCGCACCCTCCGCGAGTGCCTCGCCGAGGAGCTTCGTCGTCTTGACCCCGACGTTCTCTATGGGCGGGTCATCACGGAGTGCGCGCACCTCCTGCGCACCGCCGACGAGCGGAGCGACGCATGAGCGAGAACGGATCGTCCAAGCGCGTCATCATCAAGCGCGACCCCGACGCCCTCGCCGACTACGTCGCGACACGGTTCGTGAACCGGATCGTCAAGCGCGTGGCCGAGGGCAAGCGGATGCACGTCTGCCTCACCGGCGGAACGATGGGCGGCGCTGTCCTGCGCACGGCCGCCCGCGACCCGCGCCTGGCCGACATCGACTGGTCGCTCGTGCACTTCTGGTTCGGCGACGAGCGCTTCGTTCCGCGTGATTCCGACGACCGCAACGAGAAGCTGGCGCGCGAAGCACTTCTCGACGGCCTCGACATCCCGGCGGCGAACATCCACGCGGTCGCGTCCTCCGATGAGGGACTCGACCTGGATGCGGCCGCGATCGCCTACGCGGACGAGCTCGCACAGTTCGCGCCGTCGGACCGCAGCGAAACCGGTCCGTGGCCCTCGTTCGACATCTGCTTCCTGGGCGTCGGACCCGACGCGCACATCGCCTCGCTCTTTCCCGATCGTGCGGAGATCTCGGTGACCGATCGCGCGACGGTGCCCGTGCGGGAGTCCCCCAAGCCGCCGAGCGAGCGCGTCTCCCTGACGAGGCCCGTCATCAACTCGTCGAAGCGGGTGTGGATGGTCATCGCCGGTGCCGATAAGGCCGCCGCCCTCGGGCTCGCCCTCGCCGGGGCGAGCTACCAGAGCGTCCCCGCCGCCGGAGCCAAGGGACGCCGCCGCACGGCGTTCTTCGTCGACGAGTCGGCCGCGGACCAGGTTCCCCCGCAGCTCATCGACCGCGAGTACTGAGCCTCGAACAGAAAGAGACCGGATGCCATCGGCATCCGGTCTCTTCTCGTTTCCGCGCGCGGCGGATGGACGTCACTGTCCGCGGCGCTCGCGCAGCTGCTGGAGGGCGTCGTCGAGAAGCGAAGCCGCCTCTTCGTCGGTACGGCGCTCCTTCACGTAGGCGAGGTGCGTCTTGTAGGGCTCGGACTTGGCGAGAGCCGGCGGATTGTTCTTGTCGCGGCCGGCGGGAAGGCCGGAGTGCGGGGAGTCGATCGTCTCGGGGATCTCGTCGTCGGGGATCCCTGCGGCGAAGTAGCGGACCGTCTCGTTGCCGAGGGCGTCCCAGTAGGACACCGCGACGCGGTCGGCGTGGAAGCCGTGGTCCTGTTCGCCCATCGGGCCGGCGCCCACCCGGGAGCCGCGAATCGCGTTGCCGCCAGTAGCCATGTCAGATCTCCGCGAACTTGGTCAGCAGACCGAGGCCGACGATGGTGACGAACCACACCAGCGCGAGCACGATCGTGAAACGGTTGAGGTTGCGCTCCGCCAGACCCGACGAGCCGAGCGCGGAGCTCATGCCACCGCCGAACATGTCGGACAGGCCGCCGCCGCGCCCCTTGTGGAGCAGGATGAGGAGGGTCAGCAGGAGGCTGGTGACGCCCAGGAGCACCTGCAGGACGAACTCGAGAATCTGCACTGTCGAAAGCCTTTCGCGAGCGACCTGGTCGGCCGCACAAGCGTCAAGTATACGGGGAGGCGGGGTGGGCACACGGATGCCCGCGACGAAGCGCCGCGGGCATCCGGTTCGGGGTCAGACCCCGACGTGCTTCTGGTAGCGGATGATCGCCGCGAACTCGTCGACGACGAGGCTCGCGCCACCCACCAGGGCACCGTCCACATCGGGCTCGCGCATGAATGCGGCGATGTTGTTGGACTTGACCGAACCGCCGTAGAGGACGCGCGTGCGTGCGGCCGCATCGGCACCGAGCTTGTCGGCGACGACGGCGCGCAGCTTCGCGCAGACCTCCTGGGCCTGGTCGGGCGTCGCCGCCTGGCCCGAGCCGATGGCCCAGACCGGCTCGTACGCCACGACGATCTCGGCGTCGGAGGCCACGCCCTCGAGGGCGACCTCGAGCTGACCCACGGGCACGGCGCTGGCGCCGAACTTCTCGAGGTCTTCCGAAGTCTCACCGACGCAGATCACCGGGACGAGACCGTGGCGGAGGGCCGCCTGCGTCTTGGCCGCGACGACCTCATCGGTCTCGTGGTGGAACTGGCGGCGCTCCGAGTGACCGATGATCACGTAGCGCGCGTTGAGCTTCGCGAGGAACTGGCCCGAGATCTCGCCGGTGTACGCACCGGAGTCGTGGGCGGACAGGTCCTGACCGCCCAGCGCGAACTCGATCTTGTCGGCATCCAGAAGCGTCTGCACCGTGCGCAGGTCGGTGAAGGGCGGGAAGACCGCCACCTCGACGCTGCCGTTCTCGTGCTTCGCTTCCTTCAGCGTCCAGTGCAGCTTCTGGACGAACGCGACCGCCTGCAGGTGGTCGAGGTTCATCTTCCAGTTGCCGGCGATGAGGGGGGTTCTGGTCACGCCCATCCGAGGACCTCCAGTCCGGGGAGCTTCTTGCCTTCGAGGAACTCCAAGCTGGCGCCGCCGCCGGTGGAGATGTGTCCGAACTCGTCGTCGGAGAAGCCGAGCTGTCGGACCGCCGCGGCGGAGTCGCCCCCGCCGACGACGCTCAGGCCGTCGACCTCGGTGAGCGCCTTCGCGACGGTCTTGGTACCGGCCTCGAACGCCTTCATCTCGAACACGCCCATGGGGCCGTTCCAGAAGACGGTGCGCGAGCCGCGGATCGCCTCGGCGAAGAGCTCCGCCGTACGCGGACCGATGTCCAGGCCCAGGCCGGACGCGCCGAAGGAGGTGTCCTCCAGCTTGTCGGCATCGGCCACGACGTGCTCGGCATCGGCCGAGAACGACGCCGCGACAACCGCGTCGACCGGGAGGACGATCTCGACGCCGCGCTCCTTCGCCGTGGCGAGGTAGCCCTTCACGGTGTCGATCTGATCCTGCTCGAGCAGGCTCGAGCCGACCTTGTGACCCTCGGCCACGAGGAAGGTGAACATCATGCCGCCGCCGACGAGGAGCTTGTCCACGCGCGGGAGAAGGTGCTCGATGACGCCCAGCTTGTCGCTGACCTTCGAGCCGCCGAGGACGACCGTGTACGGACGCTCGGGGTTCTCGGTGAGGCGATCGAGGACCTCGAGCTCCTTCTGGATGAGCAGACCCGCGGCCGAGGGCACGAGCTGGGCGAGGTCGTAGACGCTCGCCTGCTTGCGGTGCACGACGCCGAAGCCGTCCGACACGAGAGCGTCGCCGAGGCCGGCGAGCTCGCGCGCGAAGGCCTGGCGCTCGGCCTCGTCCTTCGAGGTCTCCCCCGCGTTGAAGCGGAGGTTCTCGATCACGGCGATCTCGCCGTCCTCCAGCGCGGCCACGGCATCCTGAGCCGACTCGCCCACCGTGTCACGTGCGAACGCCACGGGCTGGCCGAGCAGCTCGGACAGGCGCTGCGCGACCGGCTCGAGCGAATACTTCGGGTCGGGCGCGCCGTCGGGGCGGCCCAGGTGCGAGCACACGACCACACGCGCGCCGGCGTTGATCAGTGCGTTGAGGGTCGGCAGCGACGCGCGCACGCGGCCATCGTCCGTGATGACGCCGTCCTTGAGAGGAACGTTCAGGTCACAACGGACGATGACGCGCGTGCCGGCGAGCGACCCCAGCGAATCGAGGGTGCGCAGAGCCATGAAGGGTTACAGGCGCTCGGCGACGTACTCGGTGAGGTCGACGAGGCGGTTCGAGTAGCCCCACTCGTTGTCGTACCAGGACGACACCTTGACGAGGTTGCCGCTGACGTTGGTCAGCTCCGCGTCGAAGATCGAGGAGTGCGGGTTGCCCTGGATGTCGCTCGAGACGATCGGGTCCTCGGTGTACTGCAGGATGCCGTTGAGGCGACCCTCGGCAGCGGCCTTCTTGTAGACCTCGTTGACCTGGTCGACGGTCAGACCCTCGGTGGGGGTGACGATCGTGAGGTCGACGATCGAGCCGGTGGGAACCGGAACGCGGTACGACGAGCCGCTGAGCTTGCCGTTGAGCTCGGGCAGCACCAGGCCGATGGCCTTGGCGGCACCGGTCGAGGCGGGGACGATGTTGATCGCCGCGCCGCGCGCACGACGGAGGTCGCTGTGCGGTCCGTCCTGCAGGTTCTGGTCGGCCGTGTAGGCGTGAGCGGTCATCATGAAGCCGCGCTCGATGCCGAAGGCGTCGTTGAAGACCTTCGCCAGCGGGGCCAGGCAGTTCGTGGTGCACGAGGCGTTCGAGATGATGACATCGGTCTCGGGGTTGTAGGTCTCTTCGTTCACACCCATGACGATCGTGGCGTCGTCACCCGTGGCGGGAGCGGAGATGAGGACCTTCTTCGCGCCACCGGCGACGTGCTTCTTGGCGTCTTCCGCCTTGGTGAAACGACCGGTCGACTCGATGACGATGTCGACGCCCAGCTCGCCCCAGGGGAGGTTCGCGGGGTCGCGCTCTTCGAAGACCTTGATGGTCTTGTCGCCGACCGTGATGGAGTCTTCGGTGTACGAGACGTCCTCGGCGAGCACGCCGCCGACGGAGTCGTACTTGAGGAGGTGGGCCAGGGTCTTGTTGTCGGTGAGGTCGTTCACCGCCACGATTTCGAGGTCGGCACCCTGCGCGAGAGCCGCGCGGAGGTAGTTGCGTCCGATACGGCCGAAGCCGTTGATTCCGATCTTGACGGTCACGGAATATCTCCTGAATCAGTTGTGCGCGAGAAGCGCGTGATTGCGGTGTTCGCTGGCGGACAACGGCGTCCCGGTGAGGTGTCCCACCGGGACGCCGCACCGTTTACGACAGTACCAGCAGACCCGTGGTCTTCTCTCGGGCAGCGGCGAAGCGCTCCTGAGCGTCGGCCCAGTTCGCGATGTTCCAGAAGGCCTTCACGTAGTCGGCGCGCACGTTCTTGTAGTCGAGGTAGTAGGCGTGCTCCCAGACGTCGAGGAGCAGCAACGGAACGGTGCCCGCGACGATCTGTCCCTGCTGGTCGAAGAACTGCTGGATGACGAGGTTCTCGCCGATCGAGTCCCAGAAGAGGCCTGCCCAGCCCGAGCCCTGCACACCGAGGGCGGCCGCGGTGAACTGCGCGCGGAAGGCGTCGAACGAACCGAACTGGTCGTCGATCGCGGCCTCGAGGTCGCCGGTGGGCTTGTCGCCACCGTTGGGCGAGAGGTTGGTCCAGAAGATCGAGTGGTTCGTGTGGCCGCCGAGGTTGAACGCGAGGTCCTTCTGCAGGCGGTTGATGTTGGCGAAGTCGCCCTTCTCGCGCGCTTCGGCGAGCAGGTCGAGGGTGGTGTTCGCGCCGTTCACATACGTCTGGTGGTGCTTGCTGTGGTGCAGCTCCATGATGGTCGCACTGATGTGCGGCTCCAGCGCGGCGTAGTCGTAAGGGAGTTCGGGCAGTGTGTACTTCGCCATGGTCTCTACTTCCGGATCGGTCGCTGCACCGAGGCCTCAACGCAAGAAACGACGTGCAGCGAGGGTGACGTTCTCATCCTACTGAGGGGTAACGCCGCACCCACGGGGTTGCTTCCCCACATGACGGAAGATAGGTCCCCCGGGCGCGTCGCGCGGGGCAGGACGGGATGCCGGAGGGCGCGGCATCCGAGGTCTTCGACGCCGCGTGGGGCCGAGGCGGGATCAGCCCTCGATACCGACAGGAACCGCAGCCTCCGTGCCGGGAATGCCCTCGACCACCAGAACCCTCCCGCGCGGGATCAGCCCTCGATACCCACCGGCACGGCTGCCTCGGTCCCGGGAATGCCCTCGACCTCGGCCTTCTTGTCGGCCATCGCGAGGAGACGGCGGATGCGACCGGCGACGGCGTCCTTCGTGAGGGGCGGGTCCGCGTGGTGACCGAGCTCGTCGAGGCTCGCGTCCCGGTGGGCGAGTCGGAGCGCGCCCGCCTGCTGGAGGTGCTCGGGAACCTCGTCGCCGAGGATCTCGAGCGCCCGCTCGACGCGCGCGCACGCGGCCACGGCCGCCTGGGCCGAACGGCGCAGGTTCGCGTCGTCGAAGTTGACGAGACGGTTGACGCCCGCGCGCACCTCGCGGCGCTGGCGCATCTGGTCCCACTCCCCCGCCGTGCGGCGCGCGCCCATCTCGTACAGGGCGCCGCGAATGGCCTCGCCGTCGCGCACCACGACACGCGGGACGCCACGCACCTCGCGCGCCTTCGCGGGAATGCCGATGCGATGCCCGGCACCCACGAGGGCCATGGCCGCTTCCGAGGACGGGCAGGAGATCTCGAGGGCGGCCGAGCGACCAGGATCACTCAGCGAGCCGCTCGCGAGGAACGCGCCACGCCAGATGGCGCTGAGGTCGGGGCGCGAGCCGGTCGTGAGCTTGTTGGGCAGACCGCGGACGGGTCGACGGCGCTGATCGAGGAGACCGGTCTGCCGGGCGAGAGTCTCGCCCGCCTCGATGACGCGCACCGCGTAGTAGCCACCGGTACGTCCCCCGGAGCCCTGCACGTGGTGGAGCTCGGGCCGGACCCCGTACAGTTCGACGAGGTCGCGGGCGACGCGGCGCGCGAGGACATCGGAGTCGAGTTCGGCCTCGACCGCCACGCGGTTGGCGATCGAGTGCAGGCCGCCGGAGAAGCGCAGGATGGCGGTGAGCTCGGCGACACGTGCTGTGGGGCGCGGGTCGCGTACGGTGATGAGCTCGGCCTTCACATCGGCGGTCAGCGGCACGGTACTCCTCAGTTCGGGGGGTGGGAGGCGGGGGACGAGGGTACAGCCTACTCGCGGCCGAGGTCGCGGTGAGCCACGCGAACGGCCACCCCCGGGATCTCCTCCAAACGCTCAGCGAGCTCCCGGGACATGACCACCGAGCGGTGCTTGCCCCCCGTGCATCCGATCGCCACGACCGAGTGACGCTTGTTCTCGCGCTGATATCCCTCGAGCACGGGACGCAGCGCGGCGGCGTACGCCTCGAGGAATTCGGCAGCGCCCTCCTGGCCGAGGACGTTCTCGCGCACAGCGGGATCCTCCCCCGTCAGCGGACGCAGATCTTCGTTCCAGAACGGGTTCGGCAGGAAGCGCATGTCCGCCACGAGATCGACGTCGGGCGGCAGCCCGTACTTGAACCCGAAGCTCATCAGCGTCACCGTGTGACGGGCCGCGCCTTCCTCCCCGAAGAGCTGGACGGCACGAAGCGACAGCTGGTGCACGTTGAACATCGACGTGTCGATGACGATGTCCGCCGCCTCCCGGACGGGGGCCAGGCGCTCGCGCTCCCGTCGGATGCCGTCGAGGATGGTGCCCTCCCCCTGCAAGGGGTGCGGTCGGCGGACGGCTTCGAACCGCCGCACGAGCACGGCATCGGACGCGTCGAGGAACACCAGACGGACCTGACGGCCCGCCTGCAACGATCGGAGCGCTTCGGGCAGGTCACTGAAGAGCGTTCGGCCGCGGACGTCCACGACCACCGCGACCCGCGGCACGGCACCGCCGGCGAGCTCCGCCAGTTCGAGGAGGGGACGGAGCATCTGCGGCGGCAGATTGTCGACCACGTACCAATCGAGGTCTTCGAGGGCATTCGCCACCGTGGACCGACCGGCCCCGGACATGCCCGTGACGATGAGCACGTCCCCTGGTTCGTCGCGGCCCGGTTCCATGGCGGTGGCCTCCCGTCGTCGTCCCCAGCCTACCGAGACAGATGGGTGTGGATCGCCTCGGCGAGAGCCGGGCCGATCCCGGGAAGCGCGGTGATCTCGTCCGGGCTCGCGTTCTTCAGAGCCGTCACCGAACCGAAGTGGCGCAGCAGCGCTTTGATGCGGGTGTCCCCCAGGCCGGGGACCTCCGCCAGCACGCTCGTGATGTCGCGCTTGCGGCGCTTGCGCTGGTGGACGATGGCGAAGCGGTGGGCCTCATCGCGCAGGCGCTGCAGCAGGTACAGCGCCTCCGACGTACGGGGAAGGATCACGGGATACTCCTCTCCCGGCAACCACACCTCCTCGAGGCGCTTCGCGATACCGCACAGCGCGATCTCCTCATGTCCCGCGTCTGCCAATGCGCGCGCGGCGGCCGCGACCTGCGGTTGTCCTCCGTCGACGACCAGGAGCTGGGGGCGGTAGGCGAACCGCGGACGTTTCCGCGCGGTCACCACCTCCCCGTCCGCCGTGGCCTGCTCCGAGTCCGGCGCGGCGATGATCGCGCCGCCGATCGTCTCGGGTTCCTCCTCGTCGGGACGGTCGAGGTATGCGAGGCGCCGCGTGAGGACTTGATACATCGAGTCAGTGTCATCGGTCGTCTCGGACACCCCGAAGGATCGGTACTGGTCCTTCCGGGGGAGCCCGTCTTCGAAGACGACCATGGATGCCACGACGTTGGTGCCCGAGAGATGCGAGACGTCGAAGCACTCGATCCGCAGGGGCGCCTCGGTGAGGCCGAGGGCCTCCTGGAGGTCCGTGAGAGCCTGCGAACGAGCCACGTAATCGCTCGTCCGACGCGTCTTGTGCAGCATCAGAGCCTGCTGGGCGTTCAACGTCGCAGTCTTCAGCAGGTCGGCCTTTCGCCCGCGCTGGGCGACCTGCAGGGTGACGGGTCGCCCACGCCGTTCGCGGAGCCAGGCCTCGAGCTGCTCCGCGTCGTCGGGCAGTTCCGGTACCAGCACCTGGCGCGGGATGTCCGCGGCATCCGCGTCTCCGTAGGTGCGCTGGAGAACCTGGTCGACGAGGTCGGCCCCGGCGATGTCGATCTCTTTCTCGATCGTCGTCGCCCGCACACCGCGCACGCGACCGCCGCGAACGACGAAGTGCTGCACGGCCGCCGCGAGCTCGTCCTCGGCGATGCCGAACAGGTCGGCGTCCGTGTCGGACGCGAGGACGAGGGCGCTCTTGCCGAGGACGGCCTCGATCGCCTGCAGACGGTCGCGATACAGGGCGGCCGACTCGTAGTCCATCGCCGCCGAGGCTTCCTTCATGCGGGCCGTCAGCTGCTTGGCGAACCTCTGGTCCCCACCCGACATGAACGCGACGAAGTCGTTCACGATGGCGCGGTGCTCCTCGATGGTGACCTTCATGGAACAGGGGCCGCCGCAGCGACCGATCTGCCCCGGGAAGCACGGGCGACCGGACGCCATCGCCTTCTTGTAGGAGGAGTCGCTGCACGTGCGGATCGGGAACACCTTGATCATCAGATCGATGGTGTCGTGCACCGCCCACACCTTCGGATAGGGCCCGAAATACTTCGCCCCGCGGATCTTGTGGTTACGCGTGACGATCACGCGCGGCGCCTCATCGGCCAGGGTGATCGCCATGTAGGGGTACGACTTGTCGTCTTTGTACCGGACGTTGAAGGGCGGATCGAACTCCTTGATCCACATGTACTCCAGTTGGAGCGAGTCGATGTCGCTCGGCACGACCGTCCATTCGACGCTCGCTGCGGTCGTCACCATGCGGCGGGTGCGCTCGTGCAGTGAGTGCAGCGGAGCGAAGTAGTTCGACAGGCGCGCACGCAGATTCTTCGCCTTGCCGACGTACAGTACCCGCCCCTCGGCATCACGGAATCGGTAGACGCCCGGGTTGGTGGGGATCTCCCCGGCCTTGGGCCGATACGGCAGGTGCGACACCCGTTCTCGGGATGCCACGGCTCAGACCCCCTGGCCGGCCAGCTCCGGCTCTCGGACGGCCTCGACGTCAGCGGTGTTGCGCTGTGCGCCGGTGCGACCCGTCTCGAGGAGCTCGGCCAGGAATGCACCGGTGTGACTCGCCTCGACCTTTGCGACCTGCTCGGGTGTGCCCGTCGCAACGATCGTGCCGCCGCCGGCACCGCCTTCGGGACCGAGGTCGATGACCCAGTCCGAACTCTTGATCACGTCGAGGTTGTGCTCGATGACGATGACCGTGTTGCCCTTGTCGACCAGGCCGTTCAACACCTTCAGCAGGAGCGACACGTCTTCGAAGTGCAGACCGGTGGTCGGCTCGTCCAGGACGTAGATCGAACGACCGTTGCTCCGACGCTGCAGCTCGGTGGCGAGCTTGACGCGCTGCGCCTCGCCCCCCGAGAGTGTCGTGGCCGACTGCCCGAGCCGCACGTATCCGAGCCCCACGTCGACCAGCGTCTTCAGGTAACGGTGGATCGCCTGAATGGGCTCGAAGAACTCGGCGGCCTCCGAGATCGGCATCTCCAGCACCTCGGCGATGTTCTTGCCCTTGTAGTGCACCGAGAGGGTGTCGCGGTTGTACCGCTTTCCGTGGCAGACCTCGCAGTCGACGTACACGTCGGGCAGGAAGTTCATCTCGATCTTCAGCGTGCCGTCGCCCGAGCACGCCTCGCAGCGCCCGCCCTTGACATTGAAGCTGAAGCGGCCGGCCTGGTAGCCGCGCACCTTCGCCTCGGGGGTCTCGGCGAAGAGACTGCGGATACGGTCGAACACACCGGTGTACGTCGCCGGGTTCGATCGCGGTGTCCGGCCGATCGGGGCCTGGTCCACGTGCACGACCTTATCGAGGTTGTCGAGACCCGTGACGCGCGTGTGCTTGCCCGGCACGCGGCGCGCCCCGTTGAGCTTGGAGGCGAGGACTTCGTACAGGATGCCGTTCACCAACGTCGACTTGCCCGAACCACTCACGCCGGTCACCGACGTCAGCACGCCGAGCGGGAAGTCGACGGTGACGTTCTGCAGGTTGTTCTCGCGCGCCCCCACGACCGTGACCTGGCGCTTCTTGTCGATCTTGCGGCGCTTCTTCGGCGCGTCGATCGCGCGGCGCCCCGAGAGGTAGGCACCCGTGAGGGAACGTTCGTCTTCGAGCAGCTCGGCCAGCGGGCCGGAGTGCACGACGTTTCCGCCGTCGACGCCGGCGCGGGGGCCGATGTCGACGACCCAGTCGGCCGCGTGGATGGTCTCTTCGTCGTGCTCGACCACGATCAGGGTGTTGCCGAGGTCGCGGAGCGTCTCGAGCGTCTGGATGAGCCGGCGGTTGTCCCGCTGGTGCAGACCGATCGAAGGCTCGTCGAGCACGTAGAGCACGCCCGTCAGGCCCGACCCGATCTGCGTCGCGAGACGGATGCGCTGCGCCTCACCGCCGGAGAGCGTGCCGGCCGCGCGGCCGAGGCTGAGGTAGTTCAGGCCCACCTGCAGCAGGAAGTCGAGGCGCGCGCGGATCTCGCGCAACACGGCCGCGGCGATGGTCGCCTCGCGGTCGGTGAGGGTCAGCTGCGAGAAGAACTCGCGGGCATCGGCGAGGCTCATGCGCGAGGCGGCGGCGATCGACGTGTCGTCGACGAGCACCGCGAGCACCTCGGGCTTCAAGCGATCGCCGTCGCACACGGCGCAGGGCACCTCGCGCAGGTACTCCGACCAGCGTTGACGCTGCGCGTCGGATTCGGCCTGAAGGTACTGCCGCTCGATGTACGGCACGACGCCCTCGAAGCCGGAGGAATACCGCATCTCGCGGCCGTAGCGGTTCTTCCACTTGACCGTGACCTTGTAGTTCTCGCCCCGCAGGACCGCCTGCTGCACATCGTGCGGCAGGTCTTTCCAGGGGGTGTCGAGGGAGAAGCCGAGATCGCGCGAGAGGCCCTCGAGGAGACGCTCGTAGTACTGGAAGAGCCCCTTGCCCTGGGTGGTCCACGGAAGGATCGCGCCGTCGCGGATCGACAGCGCTTCGTCGCCCAGCATCAGGTCGACGTCGACGGACATGCGCGTGCCGAGACCCGAGCAGACGGGGCAGGCCCCGAACGGCGCGTTGAACGAGAACGTCCGCGGCTCGATCTCGGTCAGTTGCAGCGGGTGACCGTTAGGACAGGCGAGCTTCTCGGAGAACGACTGCCACGCGTCGTCGCCCTCTTCGTCGACGAAGTTCACCTGCATGATGCCGCCGGCAAGCCCCATGGCGGTCTCGACCGAGTCGGTCACGCGGCTGAGGTTGTCACCGGATGCCACCAGTCGGTCGACCACCACGGCGATGTCGTGCTTGTAGCTCTTCTTCAGTGTGGGGGGCTCGGACAACTGCACGAGCTCCCCGTCGACCACGGCACGCGCGTATCCCTTGGCGCTGAGCTCCTTGAAGAGGTCGACGAACTCGCCCTTCTTCTGCGTCACGACGGGAGCGACGATCTGGTACCGCGTGCGCTCCGGCAGCTCCATCAGCTGGTCAGCGATCTGCTGCACCGTCTGACGCTGAATGCGCGCACCGCACTCGGGGCAGTGCGGTACGCCGATGCGCGCCCACAGCAGACGCATGTAGTCGTGGATCTCGGTGATCGTGCCGACCGTCGATCGAGGGTTGCGGTTGGTGGACTTCTGGTCGATCGAGACCGCGGGGCTGAGCCCCTCGATGAAGTCGACGTCCGGACGATCGACCTGCCCCAGGAACTGTCGTGCGTACGCGCTCAACGACTCGACGTACCGGCGCTGCCCCTCGGCGAAGATCGTGTCGAACGCGAGGCTCGACTTGCCCGAACCCGAGAGCCCCGTGAAGACGACGAGCGAATCACGCGGGATGTCGAGGTCGACATCCTTGAGATTGTGGACGCGAGCGCCACGGACACTCAGCTTGCCGCTGGAGCCGGAAGGGGCCGAGGAAGGGGAGGGAACGACGGGAACGATGGGCACCTGTTAAGTCTAGGTGGGGCCTCCGACATCGGCCCCGGGTTCGCCGCGGGCGCACGGATGTGCGAAGGTTCGCCTCGCGCCTGGAGTTCGAGGGTGCTCCTCTTCCGCCGCTTCCTGTCGCCCCTTTCCGGGCTTCCTCCCGGGCTTCGTCCCGGGTTTCAGTCGCGAGAGGGACCTGCGAACGGCGCGAGCCCATCGCGCAGTGCGACCAGCGCGCTCTCATCGATTCCGACGCGGGCCATGATCTTCCCCGGCACCTCGAGCGCGGCCGCGCGGAGCGCTGCGCCCTCGTCCGTCAAGGCGATGTCGAGCACGCGCTCATCGTCGGCACGGCGAGTGCGCACCACGCGCCCCTGCGCCTCGAGACGCTTCACGAGCGGCGACAGGGTGGCCGGTTCCATGGCGAGTTCCGACGCGAGCGCGCCGAGCGAACGCGGGGCCTCCTCCCACAGCGCGAGCATCACGAGGTACTGCGGGTGGGTCAGCCCCAGCGGCTCGAGCACGGGGCGATAGATCGACACGACGTTGCGCGCCGCCGTGACCAACGCGAAGCACACCTGGTTCTCCAGCTTGAGCAGATCGTCCACGCGCCCCCTCCTCTAATAGTTAGTACACTAATTATCATGACACGAAAGGATGCCGACCGGCCGCCGCTGCGCGACCGCGTCCGCGAAGCCGGCGGCTGGTACCAGTACGTCAACTCCCGCTTGATCCGTGTCGCGGGTCCGGCGTCGGTGGGGCCGTACGAAACGACACCGGAACCGGTGCGCACCGGACGACCCTGCCCTCTATGCGGCCATGCCATGTCGGAGCACTCCGTCGATCGATCAGGACCCAAGCCTCTTCTGCACTGCCCCTGAACCCCCTCCGCGGATCCCCCTTCCGCGTTGCGGTCGGCCCCCGGCATCCGGGGACCATTCGGGAATGACCGCGACCCCCCGTGAATGCCCGTCGAGGTCGATGGGCACCCCGAGTAGGGGGAGATCACCGACACCGCGCGCGACGAGGGTGCTTCGCTGATGCAGGGTGGAACAGCCCGGACTCAGGCGTGCCCGGCCCGCTCCATCGCACGCAGTTCCTTCTTGAGATCCTGCACCTCGTCGCGAAGACGCCCCGCGAGTTCGAACTTCAACTCGGCTGCCGCGGCGAGCATCTGCTGCGTGAGGTCGGCGATGGTCGACTCGAGCTGGTCGGCGCCCTCGGCCGCAATGCCCGTCCGACGCAGCTGCGGCGTCGGCGACTTGCCCTTGCCTGCCTTGTCAGTGCGGGCGAGCAGCTTCTTCGTGTCGGTCGCCTCGCGGTTCAGCACCTCGGTGATGTCGGCGATCTTCTTCCGAAGGGGCTGCGGGTCGATGCCGTGCTCCTTGTTGTAGGCCACCTGCTTCTCGCGACGGCGTTCCGTCTCGTCGATCGCATTCCGCATCGAGTCGGTGATCTTATCGGCGTACATGTGCACCTCACCGGACACGTTTCGAGCCGCGCGACCGATCGTCTGGATGAGCGACGTCCCGCTCCGGAGGAAGCCCTCCTTGTCGGCATCGAGGATCGCGACGAGCGACACTTCAGGAAGGTCGAGGCCCTCTCGCAGGAGGTTGATGCCGACGAGCACGTCGTACACGCCGGCACGCAGTTCCGTGAGGAGCTCGACGCGACGAAGAGTATCGACGTCGGAGTGGAGATACCGGACGCGCACCCCGTGCTCGCCGAGGAAGTCGGTGAGTTCTTCCGCCATCTTCTTCGTCAGAGTCGTCACGAGAACGCGCTCGTCACGTTCCACACGCACGCGGATCTCCTCGAGCAGATCGTCGATCTGCCCCTTCGAGGGCTTCACGATGATCTCGGGATCCACCAGACCGGTCGGGCGGATGATCTGTTCGACCACCCCATCCGCGATACCCATCTCGTAACGTCCGGGGGTCGCCGAGAGGTAGACGGTCTGCCCGACCCGCTCCTTGAACTCGTCCCAACGGAGGGGCCGGTTGTCCATCGCGCTCGGAAGCCGGAACCCGTGCTCGACGAGCGTGCGCTTGCGCGAGGCATCCCCCTCGTACATCGCGCCGATCTGCGGGACCGTCACATGCGACTCGTCGATCACGAGCAGGAAGTCGTCGGGGAAGAAGTCGAGGAGCGTGTGCGGAGGCTCGCCGGCCACGCGGCCGTCCATGTGACGGGAGTAGTTCTCGATACCGGAGCAGAAACCGAGTTGCTGCAACATCTCGAGATCGAAGGTCGTCCTCATCCGCAAGCGCTGCGCTTCCAGCAACTTGCCCTGGGATTCGAACTCTTTCAGACGGTGCTCGAGCTCGTGTTCGATCGTGCCGATCGCGCGCTGTACCGTCTCGGTCCCCGCGACGTAGTGCGAGGCCGGGAAGATCGGAACCGAATCCATTTTCTCGATGACGTCTCCGGTGAGCGGGTGCAGCGTGTAGAGCGCCTCGATCTCGTCGCCGAACATCTCGATCCGGATCGCGTACTCCTCGTACACCGGGATGATCTCGATCGTGTCGCCGCGGACGCGGAAGTTGCCTCGGGAGAAGTCGACGTCGTTGCGGTTGTACTGCATCGAGATGAACTTGCGGATGAGGGCATCCCTGTCGTACCGCTCCCCCACCTGCAGGGCCACCATCGCGCGCAGGTACTCTTCCGGGGCGCCGAGCCCGTAGATGCAGGAGACGGTGGAAACGACGACCACGTCGCGGCGCGACAACAGCGAGTTCGTCGTCGAGTGGCGCAGCCGCTCGACCTCGGCGTTGATCGAGGAGTCCTTCTCGATGAAGGTGTCCGTCTGCGGCACGTAGGCCTCGGGCTGGTAGTAGTCGTAGTACGAGACGAAGTACTCGACGGCGTTGTTCGGGAGCAGCTCGCGGAACTCGTTCGCCAACTGTGCCGCCAGCGTCTTGTTGTGCGCCAGAACCAACGTCGGACGCTGCACCTGCTCCACCAGCCAGGCGGTCGTGGCGGACTTGCCGGTACCGGTGGCGCCGAGGAGCACGACATCGGTCTCACCGGCGTTGATGCGCGCGGCGAGGTCGGCGATCGCCTGCGGCTGGTCGCCGGAAGGGCTGTACTCGCTGATGACCTCGAAGGGACGAACGGATCGCGTGGCCTGCATGATTCCAGCGTAGGCGGGGGCTCCGACATCGGGGTCGGGTTGCGTTCGCCCGCCACGAACGTCGACGCTTAGCGAGCGGGCGCGACCCGCTCCCACAGGTCGTCGACGTGGCGACGGGTGTCCTCCAGCGGCGCGGCCGTGTCGATCACCACGTCGGCCAGGGCGAGTCGTTCCTCATCCGACGCCTGCGACCCGATCCGCGCGCGGGCGTCGCTCTCGCTCATCCCCCGGCTCTCGATCAGACGCCGCACCCGCAGATCCGCCGGCGCGTGCGCGACCACGATGAGATCCCACGAGTCCCCACCGCGCGCCTCGGCGAGCAGGGGGACGTCGTAGACGACGACGGCGTCGGGATCCGCCGCCAGCGCAGCGCGGAACCGCCGTTCCGACTCCGCACGCACCGCGGGATGCACGAGAGCATTGAGCGCGGCGAGACGCTCCGGGTGGCCGAACACGCGCGCGCCGAGGGCGGGTCGGTCGAGGGCTCCGCCGGGACCGATCACGTCCGCGCCGAATTCCTGGGCGATCGCCGCGAGCACGGGCGATCCCGGCGACTGCACCTCTCGGACGATCGCGTCGGCGTCGACCACCACGGCACCGCGATCGCGAAGCATCGCCGCCACGGTGGACTTTCCCGACGCGATGCCGCCGGTGAGAGCAAGAAGGGGCACCCGACGAGAATGCCACACAGCGGGCGACAGCGGCCGGTGGTTTAGCATGCAAGAGAGCCACACCGTGGCTCTCGAGAGAGCCCCGCGAAAGTCTGAGCATGTCCAACCCCCTCGTCGCGGTGATCATCGAAGACGACGCCGACATCCGATCTCTGGTCGTCGCCGTCCTGGAGCAGGCCGGATACGCGGTGCACGCGGCATCCGGAGGCTTGGAGGGCATCGACCTGGTGGCGCGATATGAACCTGCGGTCACGACGCTCGATGTCAGCATGCCCGGTATCGACGGGTTCGAGACGGCTCGCCGCATCCGGGCGTTCAGCGACACCCGAATCCTCATGGTCAGCGCCCGCGCGGATGACGCCGAGGAGCGCGTCGGTCGCGACGCCGGCGCGGACGACTACCTCACCAAGCCGTTCCGCCCCCGAGAACTGCGCGACCGCGTTCGGCTGCTCCTCGGTGGCGAGTGATCGTCACGCGATCCCGAAGGGGAGCTCGCCGGTGAGCACGGCTTCCGCCGCCGCGGAGTCAGCGGACCGGATGAGTTCTTCCGCCTCGAAGCCCACCTGACTGGCCAGCGCCACGCCCGCACCCACCACCGGGGCCACGGACGTCCCGAGCGCCGCGACATCGGCCACGACCCGATCACGGAGCGAACGCGCGACGCGGCGGACATCGGTCACGCTCGTCGTGACGAATGCCACGGTGACGCCCGTGGTATCCGTCTGACCGACCAGGGCCATCGTGGGGGCATGCCGCCTCACCGCCTCGCGGAAGGCCCGGAGGATGGCATCCGCTTGTTCGGGGCCGAACGCCATGGACACTCGACGGAGATCGTCGATCCGCAGACAGATGACGCACGGGTCCTCCCCCGCCGACTTCGCCCGGGGCAAGAGGATGCTCAACGCCCCACGGAACGAATCGCGGAACAGGATGCCGTCGCCGTCGACTGTCAGATTCTGCGCGGCGAGGTTCACGCGGGACGCCGAGTCCCCGGAGCGGAGCGTCGATGTGACGACCACCGCCGCGACCACGAGGACGATGGTGAGCATCGACGCGAGCCGCGTGTCGAAAGCGGCGTGGAAGAGCTCGCTCTCGGTCCCGAGGGCGACGAACACGACCGCCCGCGCGGAGAACCACACCGCCCCGATCGCCAGGATCACGGTGAGCCCCGCGGCACTCCAGCGTCCGCGCACGACTCCGCGCCGGGTCTCGATCGACCCGAGAGTGCCGAACAGCGCGTTCCCGAGGAAGAACGGCACCGCACCGGCCCAGGGGCCACCGTTCGGCCCCTCTGCGAGGGCAGCGACGATCACCGCCAGTACAGCCGCACACCACACGATCACGGGGACTCTCATCGCGCGACGGTTGAATGCCGCGCACCCGAGCCAGATGAAGCCCGTCGCGCCGACGAAGAACCCGTTGCCGATCGCCGTGGCGACGAACGCGTCGGGAAGGACGAGGGCGATGAGATAGCACAGCGCTGACAGGCATCCGCTGAGGTATGCCCCCGACCAGTACCGGCTCGCGATCCCGTCTTTGAGCATCAGCGTGTCGAGAACGTACATCGTCGTCGACACGAGAATCACCAGGAGAGCAGCGACCTGAAGGCTCACCGAATCGAGCGTCATGGGTAGCTCTCCTGATCCCGTGGCAGACGCACGATGAAGGTGGCCCCCGCGCCGAGCACCGAGCTCACCGTGATCTCGCCCCCGTGCGCACGCACGATGTCCCGGCTGATGGCCAACCCCAGACCGCTGCCGTGCGTCGAGGAGTTGCGCACCGCATCTCCGCGGAAGAATCGATCGAAGACCCGTCCCTGCTCGGTCTGCGAGATCCCCGGCCCGTCGTCGGCGACCGCGATCTGCACCGCCGTCTCGCTGACGTCCACCGCCACCGTGACGGTACCTCCACGAACGTTGTACTTGATCGCGTTCGAGATGAGATTGTCGACGACCTGACGCAGACGACGAGGGTCGACGTGGGCGGAGCCGGCGCGCACCCTGGATGAGTCGATCCGGATGCCGTGATCGGCCGCCCGCAGTTGCTGAGACTCGATCGATGCTCGGACGATCGTGGCCAGGTCGGTGTGGGCGGGGACGAGGTCGAACTCCGCCCCGTGGCGCGAAGCGGCCGACATCGCGAGGATGTCGGACACGAGTTCGCGCAGACGCGTCGCATTGCGTTCGGCGACTTCGAGACGATCCCGGGTCTCCGCGATGATGGCGGGGTCGTCGAGGGCGAGGTCGAGATAGCCGATGATCGAGGTCAGCGGCGTCCGGAGCTCGTGCGACACGCTCGCGACGAGGTCGTCGCGCGCGCGGAGCGCCTGCTCCTCCGCTGTCACATCCCGTGAGACGACGATCGTGCCCGGATCCGTCTCGGACCCCGACGGCAGTCGACGGGCCGTGACGCTCAGCGCTCGGCGATCCTCGCCGGGCGCGCCGAACCAGACGAGCTCGCTCTCGAACAGCTCTCCGGCCCGTGCCCGCGACAGCGGGGTCGCCTCCGCGGGAACCGGGGTGACGCCGTCCGCGGCGTACGCCGCGAGGGGCGCTCCGAGCACGTCCACGGTGGCCTGGAGTCGCGCGTGCGCTTCGTTCGTGACGACGAGATCACCGGCGGGTGTGACCCGGATGACGCCGAAGTCGACGGCATCCAGAACCTCGGTGACGAGGTCCTCCTGCCGTCGGGCACGCTCCGCCGAGCGGCGCAGCTCGGCGGATTGCTTCTCCAGCAGAGCGCGCTGCGCACGGGCGCGGCGAGCCGTCGTGTGCGCGAGGGCGGAGAGCGCCAACACCGTGAAGGGCAACACGAAGGTCGACGAGGTGAGCCGCTGCTCGGCGTCGTTCACGAGCTGAAAGGCGACGATCGCCGACACTCCGATCAGGACGGCGACCACCCCGCAGACGCCGAAGGTCGAGCCGATCCAGATCGCGGGAAACGCCCAGAGCAGACCGACGCCGGCGACAGGCGCGCTTTCGCGGAGCACGGCGATCGCGACCATGTCGATGATGGGGATGAGGCCCAACGCCCAGGCAGGGAGTGCCCTCCAGGGGGCCACGACGGCGAAGATCGCCGCTGCGAAAATCACCGTCACGCCGATGGTGAAGAGCGGGACGCTACGCACCTGACCGAGCAACGACGCCGAGACCACCACCAGCAGAGTCGCGGCGAGCAGCAGTGCCTGATTCGAGAGGATGCTTCGGTGAATCCCGAGTCGCTCGGTGAGTGACAAACCCGGCATGGCCCTGACCATAGCGCGAGCGCAGGCCGAGAGCGCGCCCTGCGTCGGCGCGGCGGGACCCGGACGCGCATTCAGGCGCCGCGCCGGGCAAGGGCTTCGCTCGTCCACCGGGCGAATTGCTGCCAAGGGTCTTCGCTCCCGGCCCGCACGGCATCGATGTGCGCCGCAAGTGTCTCACTCAATCGGAACCATTCCGTCCGCGCGAACCGCTCCTCGGCGAACTGGTCGTGTCTCCGGCGCTCGACGAGGCGATCCCCGCGTTCGAAGGCGAGCAGCTGATCGTGCCAGAGCACCCGCAGCCGCTGACGCGGCTGGGCCGTCGTCCCGATCTTCACCCGGTCTTCGAAACGGAGATAGTAGACGACATCGACCCGCGGAGGAGGGAGTTCTCCGTCGACGGGGTCACCGACGCGCCACTCGCAGACGGCGCAGATCCAGCCGCTCGGCCACCGGACTCCCAGTCGGGAGCCGCAGAGCCCGCACGGAGAAGGCAGAAGGTCGGTGACGCCGTCGTGTGCACCGGCCCAGTCCGCCGCGACCGCGAGATGCCAGTCGCAGAGATCGAGGGGGGCCTTCGCGTCCACCGGCGAGGTGCATCCGGAGGCGACGCAGACGGTGTGTGCCATGACCACACCGTAGACCTCGCCTCCGACATCGCGCCTCACTCCGGGACGGCATCCTCCATCACCAGGAACAGGCCCGCGTACGGGCCGAGCTCGAGCGCGAAGCTCTGCAGTTCGTCCACGCGCCCCACCACATCCCCCGTCGCGGCATCGACAGCGGTGCTCTGCGGCACCAGCCACTCCGATCGCACGGTTCCTTCGATCTTCTCGCTCGAGAAGTTGAGAACCGTGAGCTGCAAGGGCGCGTCCTCGCGGCGGCGGTCTCCCCCGTCGAGACGGTGGACCATGACGAGCATGCTCGGGTGTCCGACCTGGGGGATGTCGACCTGGGATGCCACGGCGATGGCGTTGTCGGTTCGGATCTTCAGCACGTCGCGAAGCCCGGACAGGAACGACGCGGGGTCGTCTCGCTGCGCCGTCAACGACCCGTACAGGGAGCGCGCCCGGGGCATACCGGAGGCCGAGCCGTTGGCATCCGGAGCCACGTCCAGAAGATCGTGCGCTCCGCGCTCGATCCACCGTGTGTCGCCCGAGGCGATCAGATGCCGCACGTCGTCGACGGGCACGGTCAGAGATCCCGTCAGATCCCAGCCCGACAGAGCGAAGACCCCCGGCTGCCACGAGTTGTACTTCGCGAGCAACAGATGGGCGTCGCGGATCGCGGGGGCGTCGGCGGCGGTGATGTCCTCCAGGGTGGCGCGCCCCTGCGTCGCCGCGATGAGCGAGGCCGTCGTGCACGCGATGCCGTTCTGCGTGAAGACGAGGTTGTAATCGGCGTCGACCGTGAGCTTCTCGGTGAGCTCCGCGCGAACGGTCTCCGCGATCTCGGCGCCCGTCGACTCCCCGTGACGGAAGGGATACACCGTGTCGTGGTGCGTCGTCGCCCAGTGCACGAGCTCGTAGGTCAGCTCGTCGTGGTTCTGCATGCCGTGCACCAGTTGCGCGGGTTCCACCCCGATCTCGAGCGAGGTCGTGAGGGCGAGACGCAGGAACTCGGTGTTGGCCGTCGCCAGCGCGTGGTGGTACCCGGGCCGCGTGACGAAGTCGTACGACAGGTCGGCCCCGACAGCGGCCGTGTCACGGATGTCCTCGATGGTGAGATTCAGCTCCTGGAACGTGAACCCCCCGACCTTCCGCACCATGCCCGCGATGATGTGGTTGGCCGCGTGCGAGAGCGGGTGTCCCTCGGACCACGCCGGGAGGCCCTCCGCGCTCTTCTCCACGCCGAGGAAGCCGTTCGCGTCGAGGCGCAGGGCACTCGTGCCGAGATCGCCGAGGGAGTGCAGCGCATCGCCGATCACCAGACGCATACCCGCGAAGGTCGGATCGAGCCAGTTGATGGAGGGCTGCCCCTCCTTGAAGTAGTGCAGGTAGACCCAGCGCCGTTCCACGCCGTCGGTGCCGACGACAGGTGCCGTCGCGCTCCAGTTCGTCTCCTTCACGCCGGGCGTGTAGAAAATGACGCGCTGAAGCTCGCCGATGATGTAGCCCCGTGCGCTGAGCTCGCGTTCCGTCTCCGCATCGAGGTTCACGGAGTCCCGGCCCGCGGGGACCTCGGGGAGCAGGCCCCAGTCCTCGCGCGGGATCTCGACCATGTGATAGATGCCCGGGTAGTCCTTGTACGCCATCTCGGCGAGCCGGAAGTCTGCGCCCTTGCCCGTGTGCCCGGGGACGATGTCGTCGATGACGCTGCCACCGTGCGCGTCTGCGACGTCAGCCACGCGGCGGAATGCGTTCTCGTCACCGAAGTCAGGATCGATCTGCGTGCTGATCCGGTCGAAGTGACCATCGACGCTCGGCGTCTCCTGCCAGCCGGTGATCCCCCCGGCGCGCTTGACGGGCCCCGTATGGATGCCGTTGATCCCGACCCATTCGAAAGCCTCCCACAACGTCTCATCGCCGAGGGCGTCCAGGAAGGATTCACCGGGTCGCGTGATCAGCGAGATCGGATAGGCGGTGAACCACACATCCGTGGATTCGATCGCCCGCCGTGCGTCAGGACGCGCATAGGGGTTCCGCCACATCGACGGCTGACCCGACAGCTGTCGGCTCAGCACGTCGGCATCCTTGAGCATCGACTGACGGACGAGCCACTCCACGTAGGACGGGTTTGCGCCGTTGGCGTTGCGGGGGTCCGTCAGAAAACGACGAAGAGTGCCACCACGGAACTGATCACGCGGACGCAGGCGACGTGGCCGCGCCGGATAGCGTTGCTCGTCGTAACTGATCTCGGCAGCGGTCTCGACCGTCTCATCGGTCACCGTCTGCTCCGCAGCGATCGTCTCGTCATCCCTCACGGTGCGCTCGTCGGCATCGTCCACTAGCGACCTCCCTCACGTCATCAACGACGCTAGTCGGTCAGGCACACATCGCACCTAGGCATTGACCTCGACAGCGCACGGACCCCTCGTTCCGTCGGGCCCTCACCGGCTCATGTCCCCCGCGCCGCGCAGTGCGGACATCGCCACGGCCAGAGCAAGGGCACACATCGCCAGCACCGAGGTCACGAACACCCCCCAGCCCGCGCCGTCGAAGACCCACCCGAGCAGCCATCCGAACACGCTGGACCCCGCGTAGTAGCCGAGATAGTAGAGAGATGAGGCCTGGGCCCGCGCGTCGGGCGCGGCAGCGACCGGGGTCCACCCCGACGCCACGGCGTGCGCGCCGAAGAAGCCTGCGGTGAACACGACGAGCCCCACGATCACCACGGGCAGCATCGGCACCCCCGTCAGGACGGCACCACCCGCCATCACGGCGATGCTTCCGACGAGCACCGGCAACCGACCGTGCCGCACCGCGAGCACCCCGGCGCGAGGCGATGACGCGGTGCCCGCGAGGTACGCGAGGAAGAGCAACGTCACGACGGTGGGCGCCAGGAAGAAAGGCGCACCTGCGAGGTGGAAGCCCAGGTAGTTGTACACCGCAACGAACGCGCCCATGAGGAGGAAGCCCTGGGCATACAGCGCAAGCTGAACCCGCGAGCGGACGTTCGCCATGATCCTCCGCCGCACCGTCGGCCCGCGCTCCGAGCGCGCCCGCCCCGGAACGAAACCCCGCGCCGCGGGCACGAGCACGACGAACACAACGGCAGCGACGAGACAGAAGAGGACGACGGATGCCACTCCCCACCGCCAGCCCGCGACCTCGCCGACCCACCCCGCGACGATCCTTCCGGACAGCCCGCCCACCGTGGTGCCGGCGATATAGGACCCGGCCGCCGCAGCCACATGCCGCGGAGCGACCTCTTCGCTGAGGTAGGCGAGGGCGACAGCCGGAACAGCGCCCAATGCCGCTCCTTCGAGAAGCCGCAGCCCCAGAAGAACCACGATGTCGTGGGCGAACGGCGTACAGCCGCCCAAGACGGTCGCCACGACCAGCCCGATGCCCATCACCGGAACCCGCCCGATCCGGTCGGCCCAGAGCGACCACGGGATCACGGCCGCGGCCAGCCCGAGCGTCGCCGCGGAGACCGTCAGCGCGGCGCCCGCGGGTCCCGAACCCGTGTCACCGGCGAGGGCGGGCAGCACCGCCTGGGTCGCGTACAACTGCGCGAACGTCGCCACCCCCGCAAAGAACAAGCCCACCAGAAGCCGCCGATACTCGCGACTTCCGGGTACGTGGCCGGAGAAGGCACTCACGAGCACGACTCTAGCTTCGCGCCAACGACGAAGCGCCGGTGCCCTCTCCGTTTCCAGAGAGCGCACCGGCGCTTCGGCGCAGTCGCGCCCTTAAATGCGAAATGGCCACCCAGCATTGGGTGGCCATTTCGCATTTAAGCTGTCCCTTATAC
>NZ_LDRT01000200.1 GCF_001476655.1 Microbacterium testaceum
CGGGCACGTGCCCGTGTTCTCGGGCTGTGCCCTCGAGACCCCTCGCCGCAGAGCGGCTGATCGGGGTCGTCCGCTCGCGTGCGGTCGCACCGTGCGCGCCTTCTCGCTGTGCCGTCGACGACGGTCACGCAGCTCCTCGACGGGATCTCTCATGCTCGCTCTCACTCCTGCCTCCGTACGCTCCTCCTTCGTCAATGTCTCGACGCGTGAACGCAACGCGCTCGTCGTCCCCACCGATCTGGCGGCGAACGACTGGGACCGCCTGGACTACTTCGGATGGCGCGACCCCAAGGCTCCGCTCCTCGGGTTCGTCGTCGCCGAGATCGACGGAACCCCGGTCGGTCTGCAACTGCGTCAGGCCGAGCAGCCCACGCGGTCGCGTCCGCAGTGCTCCTGGTGCGCCGACGTGACCCTGCCGAACGACGTCGTCTTCTTCTCCGCTCGGCGAGCGGGCAAGGCGGGTCGGGCGGGAAATACCGTGGGAACCCTTCTGTGCGCGAACTTCGAGTGCTCGCGCAACGTCCGGCGCCTGGATCCGCCGGCGTATCTCGGCCACGATGCCGCCGCGGCACGTGATCGGCGGATCGAGGCCCTGCGCACGCGACTCGACAGCTTCTTCCGCGACGTGCGCGACGGAGCCTGAGCCGAGCTGCGGTGCGCGCGCGTCCGGTCGGTCA
>NZ_LDRT01000201.1 GCF_001476655.1 Microbacterium testaceum
CCCACCTCGAGTCCGAAGCCGACGTCGAGCCCGAAGCCCACCTCGAGCCCGAAGCCGACGTCCGCGCCCCCGGCATCCCCTTCGCCGAAGCCCGCGGGCATCACGGCATCCTGGGCGCCGCAGAGTTCCTGGGGCGAAGGCTATGTGGCCGAGGTCGAGGTGACCGCGACCGGGACCGTCTCGCGCTGGCAGGTGTCGTTCGAGGCACCGGGCACCACGGAGGTGTCGAACGCGTGGGGGATGAGCTGCGCTCTCGACGGCTCGACCGTCACCTGCCGCGGTGCCGACTGGGCGGCCGCGCTGACTCCCGGGCAGACCGTCCGCGTCGGTCTTCAGGCGAAGGCGACGCGCGCCCCGTCGTCGCCGAAGCTGTCGGTCCGCGCGTCCTGACGCTCGCCGCCGGAACCGCGTGGCTGCGGGCACGAGTCGCGGTGGAGTGCTCGTTCGGCCGCGGTCGCGATCCTCGTCGTGTCGCCCTCTCGGCCCGTTATCCATGCCGCGCTCATAGGTGTGGTGAAGCTCCCGTGAGTGAACGGCTGCCTACCATCCCGGCATGACCGCCACGCTCGACCCGATCGCTGCGCCGCTGCCCGCGGCGCCCGCACCTCTCACCGCTCGTCGCTCGCGGACCTGGACGGCGGGCCTGCTCGCGGTGGCAGCCCTCGCGCTCCTGTTCTGCGGCTGGCAGGTCTGGGCCGGAGCGCCGTCCGAGTACTACGCGTCGATCGCCCTGTCGATGAGTCGATCCTGGTCGAACTTCTTCTTCGGCGCCGTCGACCCGGCGGGCACGGTCACCCTCGACAAGATCCCCGGCTCGTTCTGGATCCCCGCGCTGTTCGTGCGCGTGTTCGGGTACTCGGCCTGGACGGTGATCCTGCCCAACGCCCTCGCGGCGGCCGCAGCGGCCGTCATCACCGCCGTGACCGGCCGTCGCCTCGCGGGAGGACGCGCGGGACTTCTCGCCGGAGCGATCGTCGCGGTCACCCCGATCCTCGTCGCGGTCTCACGCTCGAACCAACCCGAGTCGTTCTTCGTGCTCGGCCTGGCGCTGACGGCGTGGGCGTCCGTCCGGGCGATCCAGGCGCGGAGCCTCGGTTGGCTCGTCGTGGCGGGGGCCTTCGTGGGCCTGTCGTTCCAGTTCTACATGCTCGAAGCCTGGGCGGTCTGGCCCGCGCTCGCCGCGGCGTACCTCTGCACGCGCCAGAGCGGGGCGCGACGGATCACCCATCTCGCGGTGGCGGGGACGGTGAGCCTGTGCGCCTCGCTGTGGTGGGTCGCGATCGTCTCGCTCGTCCCGGCCGGAAGCCGGCCCTACATCGGCAGCACGATCGGCGACGACCCGTGGGAGATGGTCTTCGGCTACAACGGCCTGGGACGCTTCGCCGCGACGTCCGACAGCACGACCTACGAGTCGTTCACCCCTCCCTTCTCGGGGGATCCCGGCATCCTGCGTCTGTTCAACGCGCAGCTGGCCGGCCAGATCGCCTGGCTGATCCCCGCCGCGCTCCTCGGGATCGTCGTGCTGTGGATCCTCCGCTTCCCGCGGCCGCTCGCGATGCTGCTGACCGTATGGACGGTGACCTTCGCGGCGATGTTCTCCACCGTCGCGGGAATGCACCAGTTCTACACGGCGGCCCTCGCGGTCCCCCTCGCCCTCGTCGTGGCCGTCGCGCTCGCCGCCGCGCAGCGCGCCGGGAAGGTCTGGCCGCGCATCGCCATCGTCGGGGTGGCCGGTCTGACCGCCGTCGTCATCGGCTTCTCGTACGGCGGGTACAGCATCCCCGTGTCACTGGTGCAGGCAGGGTCAGCCGCGGCGGCGATCGTGCTGCTCGTCTCGCAGCACCGCGCTCGGCTGATCACCACGGTCGTGACGGTGGTCGGTCTCCTGCTCACGCCGGCCGTCTGGTCGGCGGTCACGATCGCTCACCCGAGCTCGATCAATCCCGTCGCCGGCGGGGTGTCCGAGATGTCGGCCGGCGGCTTCGGCACAGCCGGCCGAGGGCCCGGGGATCAGGGGACGGGCAGCCGGGTCGACGGCGGGGCGTTCCCGGGCGGCGGGCA
>NZ_LDRT01000202.1 GCF_001476655.1 Microbacterium testaceum
TCTTGTGGGTGATCGCGGCGCTCGTCGCCGGGCTCGTCATCTTCGTGATCGCCTGGTGGCGGCGCGGTCCGGCGTAGACCCTGAGCCGCCCTGTCGCGGCTCCTCCGGCGCCACGTGCCGCGAGATCACACGATCCGCGCGCCGTCGCACGCCCGGGCGCGCTCGCATCGTGCGTCCTCGAGGCGACCGTGCGATCTCGGCGCGGCGCGCGCCGTTGCCCTTCTCGACGTCCTCTGACATAATTACTGAACGATCGGTCGGAAAACCTCGCAGTCGAGGTGGACGCGACCCCGCCAGAGCCGGCGGGGGAGAGGATGGCGATGTCGCAGGCGTTTCTCATCGGCGGTGCACGCACCCCGGTCGGGCGGTACGGCGGGGCTCTGGCATCCGTCCGCCCCGACGACCTGGCGGCCCTCGTGGTCGGCGAAGCCGTGGCTCGCGCGGGCGTTCCCGCCGAGGCGATCGACGAGGTCATCCTCGGCGCGGCGAACCAGGCGGGGGAGGACAACCGCAACGTCGCCCGCATGGCCGTGCTGCTGGCCGGGCTTCCCGACGCGATCCCCGGTCTCACCGTGAACCGCCTG
>NZ_LDRT01000203.1 GCF_001476655.1 Microbacterium testaceum
TCGGCGACGACATAGAGCGCCGTCAACTCCTCGGGCCTCACCGCGGGGGGCTCGGCCGTCCGCTGTGCGGAGGCGAAACCGATGATCTCCCCGTCTCTGAGCGCCACCATCACCGGTGAGTCGGCCGCTCGCAGCGTCGTCCTCCACATCTCGATCCGGCGCTCGACACCGAACCACGGATTCGTGTCGGGATCGTCGACGAACTTCCCGTAGGTCTCGCGCCACGACCGCGCGTGGACGCGGGCGATCTGCTCGGCATCCGTCGGGACGGCAGACCGGATGACGGACAATCGTCGGCGCGCCGGAACGTCGGCGATCACCCGATCGATCCAGTCGCGGCGGGCGAGCGTTTTGATCTCATCGCGCGAGAACCAGCCCACTTCGATCAGTTCGTCCTGGTCGGCGACCGCGTCGCTGCGCAACTCGCAATCGTATGCGGTGGTCACGTATCCCACCTTGTCGCCGTTCGGGTAGGTGACCATCATGGATTCTCCGCCATACACGCCGACGATCCCGCGGATGCGCACGAGCGCCCCGGTCTCTTCGCCCACCTCACGGTGCAGGGCCTGGTCGGGTTCTTCGCCGGGTTCCACCGCCCCGCCGATCAGGCTCCATAGTCCGGAATGGCGGTGGCGGGCGAGCAGAAAACGGTCGCGATCGCGGATCACCGCGGTCACACCGGGAAGGAGCAGCAGGTCGCTCCCGATCCGTGACCGGATCGCGGCGATGTAGTCCGAGGTGGGCATGGCGCGAGTTTAGGCAATGCCGCGCACGTCTCCTCGCAGCCTCGAACAGCGAACGTCGACAGCACCGCCGTGATGAGCGGACGGCCGCGCTCCGGCGGAATCCGTTCTTTCCCTTCAGAGCCGCGCGCGAC
>NZ_LDRT01000204.1 GCF_001476655.1 Microbacterium testaceum
GACGGGGCCGAAGATCTCCTCCTGGAAGATGCGCGCGTCGGGGGCGACGTCGGCGAACACCGTGGGTCGCACGAAGTTGCCCTCGGGGAACTCCTCGGGCCGGCCGCCGCCGGCGACCAGACGCCCCTCGGTCTTGCCGAGCTCGACGTACGACATCACCTTCGCGTAGTGCTCGGGGTGCACGAGCGCGCCGACCTCGGTCGCGGGGTCGTCGGGGAAGCCGACCTTCACGCGGTCGGCCTGGGCAGCGTAGCGGGCGACGAAGTCGTCGTACACGGAGCGCTCGACGAGGATGCGGCTGCCCGCGGTGCAGCGCTCGCCGTTGAGCGAGAACACCCCGAAGATCGTCGCGTCGATCGCGGCATCCAGATCCGCGTCGGCGAAGACGATCGCGGGGCTCTTTCCGCCCAGCTCCATCGACAGCCCCTTCAGGAACGGCGCGGCGTTCGCGAAGATCAGCGACCCGGTGCTGCTCTCGCCGGTGAACGAGATGAGCGGCACGTCGGGGTGCTTCACGAGCGCGTCGCCCGCGTCTTCGCCGAGGCCGTTGACGAGGTTGAACACGCCCTCGGGCAGGCCCGCCTCCTCGAAGATCCCCGCCCAGAGGGATGCCGAGAGCGGGGTGAACTCGGCCGGCTTGAGCACCACGGTGTTGCCGGTCGCCAGCGCCGGGCCCAGCTTCCAGGACTCGAGCATGAAGGGCGTGTTCCACGGCGTGATGAGGCCGGCGACGCCGATCGGCTTGCGGTTGACGTAGTTGAGCTGACGGCCGGGCACCTTGAAGGCGTCGTCGGTCTGCGCCACGATCAGGTCGGCGAAGAAGCGGAAGTTCTCGGCCGCGCGGCGGGCCTGACCGAGCGCCTGCGTGATGGGGAGCCCCGAGTCGAACGACTCCAGCTCCGCGAGGCGCTCGTCGCGCGACTCGACGATGTCGGCGATGCGGTGCAGCACGCGCGAGCGCTCGCGGGGGAGCATCCGCGGCCAGGGACCCTCGGTGAAGGCCTTCCGGGCCGCGGCGACGGCGAGGTCGATGTCGGCCTTCTTTCCGGCGGCGGCCGTGACGTACGTCTGGTTCGTCACGGGGTCGAGCACGTCGAACGTGTCGCCGTCGACGGAGTCGACGAACGATCCGCCGATGTAGTGCTGGATGTGCTCGGGCAGATCGGCCGGGGTCCGGCCGGTGGTGGCGAGCGGGGTGGTCATGGCTGCTCCTTCGTGGGAGGGGTGGATGCCGGCGGCCGGCGATCCGCGACGGCGATGTCGGGTGGGCGAAACGTCAGAAAGCGGGAAGGCCGAGCGCCTCATCGGGGTGCTCGTGGATCAGGTAGGCGTCGAGGGTGGCGGAGCGGTGGCGGCGCGAGACCTTCTCGATCTCGGCGAGCGGGGCGCCGTTCTCGATGAGGACGAGGATGTTCTCGTGCTCGCGCACCGATTCGGCGGCGCGGCCGGGGACGAAGCTGAACGTCGAGTCGCGCAGGTGCCCGAGGCGGGCCCACTCGGCCTGGACGAGCTCGAGCATGCGCGGATTCGCGCACTTCTCGAAGAGGATCGCGTGGAACTCCTGGTTCAGCGCGGTGAAGGCGCGCGGGTCGAAGTGCTCGAGCGTCTCGACCATGAGCGCGTTCACCTGACGGGCGCGGCGCACGTCGTCGGCGGTGAGCGCGCGGGCCGACAGGGCGGTGGCTGCCCCCTCGAGGATGCTGAGCGACTGCATGCTGTAGCGGTAGGCGGTGTCGTCGACCATCGAGACACGGGCGCCGACGTTGCGCTCGAACATCACCAGGCCCTCGGCCTCGAGCTGGCGGATGGCCTCGCGCACCGGGACCACGCTCATCTCGAGCTCGCCCGCGATCGTGCCGAGCACGAGCCGGTAGCCCGGCGTGAACTCCTGCGACGCGATGCGCTGCTTGATCCAGTGGTAGGCCTGCTGCGACTTGCTCTTCGTGGGCTCGGTGTCGGGTCCCTGAGCCTGTCGAAGGGCCATCACGCGTCCCTCTCGTTCTCGTAGCGGGCGCGCCATTCCGCGTTCATCGGGAACAGCCCCTCGATCGGGTGACCGGATGCCACCCGCGCGGCGATCCACGCGTCTTCGTCCTCTTGCGCCAGGGCGGCGTCGACCACCTCCTCGGCGATCGCGGGAGGAATGACGATCACGCCGTCGCCGTCGCCGACGAGGATGTCACCCGGCTCGACGGTGGTGCCGCCGCAGCCGACGGCGACGTCGGTCTCCCACGGCACGTGTCGGCGGCCGAGGACGGCGGGGTGAGGGCCGGCGGTGAAGACGGGGATGCCGACCGAGGCGACGGCCTCGGCATCCCGCACGCCGCCGTCGGTGACGATCGCGGCGGCTCCCCGCGCGTGGGCGCGGATGGCGAGGATGTCGCCGAGCGTGCCGGAACCGGTCTCGCCGCGGGCCTCGATGACGATGACCTCGCCCTCCTCCACCGCGTCGAACGCGCGCTTCTGGGCGTTCTGCCCGCCGCCGTGGCTCGCGAAGAGGTCCTCGCGGTGCGGCACGAAGCGCAAGGTGCGGGCGGTGCCGACGAAGCGGCTGCCGGGGGTGAGAGCGTGCACCCCGTCGATCGTGACGTCGTTCAGGCCGCGCTTGCGCAGCTGTCCGCTGAGGGCGGCGACCGGGACGCGCTCGAGCTTGCCGCGGAGCGCGGGGGAGAGGCGCGGGGCCGCGGCATCCGTCACGAGAACAGGGGATGCGACGGGAACAGGC
>NZ_LDRT01000205.1 GCF_001476655.1 Microbacterium testaceum
GAAGGGGTGCCCGTCCACCCCCTATGCCTCCCTTCCCCTCGTCGGCGGCGGCCTCGCCTTCGCCTACAACCTGTGGGTGGACGGGCACCCCTTCCACGACCTCCGGCTGTCGGGGAATGCGGTGGCCGGCATCTTCTCGGGCACCATCACGCGCTGGGATGACCCGCTTCTCCGCGCGGACAACCCCGGCGTCGCGCTCCCGGCGCAGGCCATCACCCCGGTCGTCCGCGGCGATGCCACGGCGACGACTCTCGAGCTGACCCGGTGGATGACGAGCGAGCACGCCGACGTCTGGTCAGGAGGCGCCTCCACGCTCTTCCCTGTCGCGGGCCCCGCCTTCCATTCCCAGAACGGATCGGTCGGCGTCGCCGGGTACGTCGCCCAGAGCTACGGCCGCGGAGCGATCGCCTACGTCGAGAACGCGTACGCGGTCAGCGCCGGACTCTCCACCGCGAAGATCCTGAACGCCGCCGGGTACTACGTCGCCCCGACGCCGGAGGCGGTGTCGATCGCGCTGGGCGGGGCGACACCGGATGCCACCGGCACCGGCGTGTGGCGCCACCCCGACGCCCGCGCCTACCCCCTCGCAACCGTCACCTCGATGATCGTGCCGACGCAGCCGACGCGGGTGTTCACAGCGGAGAAGGGACGCACCCTCTCGCGGTTCGTCCAGCACGCCCTGTGCCGCGGGCAGCAGAACGCGGCTCGCCTCGGCAACGCGCCGTTGCCCCTCGGGCTCGTCCAGTCTGCGTCGTCGGTCATCGCCGGAATCCCGGGGAGCGCCGGCGCGATCGACATAGACGCGTGCGCCAACCCCACGTTCGTCCCCGGCGACACCGCGACCGACAGCCTCCTCCTGCGGAGCGCGCCGATGCCGCCCGACAGCGACAAGTGGATGCCGCCGGGTCCCCACGAGTCGACCGGCGCCCAGCTCGGCGTCGCGATCACGGCATCCGATCTCTTCCAGCTCACCGCACCGACCACGACCTCGATCGACTTCGGAGACCTCAGACGCGGCCGCGACGGCGTCGCCCGCGCTCTCGGACGCTTCACCGTGGTGGACGACCGCAACCGCCTCGCCGGGTGGAGCGTGCAGATCGGCGTCAGCGATTTCGTCGGTGTCGACGACCCGTCGCGGCACTTCTCGTCGGCCGCGCTGGGGATCGACCCGCACGAGGTCGTCCATCACGACGGCGTGACGGTCGGATCGTCGCAGGAGGCCGGACAGGCGGTCTACCCGATGACCCTGGCGACGGGGGAGCCGGGGACGACCACCACCCTCGACGGAGCGACCTTCGACGCCGACCTCAGGCTCCGCGTCCCCCGCGACGCCGCGGTCGGCGAGTACCACTCCACCGTGACGATGACGCTGATCGCGCGGTGACCTCGGATCACGCGGAACGGAGCAGCGCATGACCCTCTTCGACCAGCAGACCGAGCTTCTGCCTCCGCCGCCGCAGTCCGGGGACTCTGCGCCCGCGCGTTCGGGGCGGGGCCTGCTTGTCGTGGTTCTCGCCGGGGTCCTCCTCGTTCTGCTGGCGACCGCGGCCGTGATCGACGAGACCATCTCCCGAGCCGAGGTCGAGCGCAGCGTCGCCGACGCGTTCCGGTCGGAGCTCGCCATCCCCGACAGCACGCGCGTCCGGGTCGACCTCGGGGGCTCGATCCTGCTGCAGGAAATCCTGGGTCGACTCGACAGGGGCGAGATCACGGTCTACAGCTACCCCTTGGGGCGGTCCAACACGGACATCACGCTCACCATGGAGGGATTGCGCCAGGGAGACGGTGACTGGACGGCGGACCGCGTGTCGGGGGCCATCACCCTCTCCGCCGCGCAGGCGACTGCGCTGTTCCTCCCGGCCGAGGTCCAGGGCACGATGAGGATCGGTTTCGTCGGCGACGAGATGACGGTCGGTGCGTCCGCGCCGGGTGGGATCAGCCCGAACGTCGTGAGTGTCGCACTGAAGCCGCACTTCGAGAACGGGTGGCTGAGCGCGCGGCTGTCGTCCGTGACGGTGAATGGCAAGACGCTCTCCGCCGAAGAGATCGCGGCGCAGACGGGTACCGACTCCGCAATGTCGCCGCCCGCCCCGGTCTGCCTCGCCGAGAGCGTCCCGAGCTCCCTCCATCTGCGGGACGTGCGCGTCGCCGATCAGCACCTCCGTTTCGAACTCGATCTCGACCTGGCCGAGTCCGCTGCGGGACGCGACCCTGGCGTGTGCGTCTGAATCCTGGATGCCAGGTCTCGAGCACCCACCACGCGTGCGTTGCGGCCCTCTCGGTGAAGGTTTTCTCGCCTACTCCAAGCCGGACTTCGGGAAGGGCTTGAGGGTGCGGGATTGGCCGGCGGGTCAGCCCTTCCCTCATCGATCGTGCCCTGACTCCCGCTACCCCCGCGTCCGCGCGCGTACCCGCACCACGCTCGACAGCGTCGCCCGTACCGGCTGCCCCAGGTAGATGCCCAACGACGCCCCCACCGCGAGCGCGATACCGATGGTCGCGGCCCCCGTCAGCGTGGTGACACCCGTCATGAGCACGGCGGGGTCGTCGCCCGACTCCACGATCCCCAGCAGTCCGCGGAACACCGCCGCTCCGGGAACCATCGGCAGGATCGCGGCGGTGGTGATCGCCACCGACGGCACGTGCAGGCGGTAGGCGACGACGATGCCGGCGAAGCTGCCGATGAAGGCTCCCACCCCGCTCGCTGCGGCCACCTCGAACCCGAGGGAGGAGGCACCGAGATAGCCCGCCCACGCCACCAGGCTCAGCGTCGCGCTGATCACGATGATGCGCGCGCCGGCCCCGTTGATCACCGCGACGGCGATCGCGATGACCGCGGCGCCGACGAACTGCACGCTCACCGGCCCCAGCGGCAGCGCGGTCGACGGGGGAGACATGCCCATCCCCAGCACGCGCACGGTCTCGAGTCCGGCGAGGATCCCGAGCACCACGCCGAGCGTCTGCGTCGTCAGCTCCAGAATGCGCCCCGTCGCGGTGAGGGCGAAGCCGTCGATGGCATCCTGAGCCGCCCCGACGACCGTCAACCCCGCCAGCATGAGGACGATCCCGGATGCCACGATCACCGACGGTCGGATCGCGGCGGCCGCGTCGATCCCGGTGTATTGCAGCAGGGCAGACAGCGCCGCGACGACGGTCAGCACGAAGCCGCCCGCGATCTGCGCGAAGAAGTACGGCACGCGCGCCCGGGCCAGGATGTGCTGCGTGGTCGCGGCGAGGCCGGCCGCGATGAACGACAGCACCAGCGCGAGCCAGTTCGCGCCGAACATGATCGCGACCCCCACCGCGAGCCCCGCTTGAGCGGCGATGACGATCGCCGGCCGATAGCGGAACGGGAGCCGCCGGATCGCGCGGCACCGCACGATGGCGTCGTCGAGGGCGAGCCCGCCGGTGATCTCGGTCACGAGGGCCTGCAGCCGCTGCAGCTTGGCGTGGTCGGGCACAGACCCGCGCACGACGCGCAGGAGCGTGGTGGGGTGCGAGGCCCCCGGGCGGCTGTGCGCGATCGTGATCGAGTTGTAGGTCACGTCCACGTGCACCGGGTCCAGACCGTAGGCGCCGCAGACCCGCACGATCGTCAGCGTCACCTCGTTCGCGGGAGCCCCGACGACGAGCATCGTCTCGCCGATGCGGATCGCGAGGTCGAGGATGCGCGTCGCGAACGCCTCGTCGATGACGGGGAGCAGCTGGGTGTCGGGGGAGTCGGAGTCCTCGGTGTGCACGAGACGACGCAACGACGACAGCAGTCGGCGCGGGGTGGGGGACAACCGCGAGCCTCCAGGAGCAGGAACCGGGTGGGAGGGCTCGATCCTATCCACGCGGGGCTGAACGCCCACCGGGTGCTCGCGCCTGTGCATGCATGGCAAAGGCGGCATGTCGTCGCCCCTAGGATGGACCCTCGGGTGCGGTATCCGAGCGCCCCGTCGTGGCATCCCGACGCCCGACCCATCCGGGAGAGTTCCTCTTATGGCGCTGATCGTCCAGAAGTACGGCGGTTCGTCCGTCGCCGACGCCGAGAGCATCAAGCGGGTCGCGAAGCGCATCGTCGACACGCGTCGCGCCGGCCACGAGGTCGTCGTGGCGGTGAGCGCGATGGGCGACACCACCGACGAGCTGCTCGACCTCGCGGGCCAGGTCGCCCCGATCCCCGCGCCCCGCGAGCTCGACATGCTGCTGTCGAGCGGCGAGCGCATCTCCATGGCGCTGCTGGCCATGGCGATCCACTCGATGGGCTTCGAGGCCCGCTCCTTCACCGGTAGCCAGGCGGGCATGATCACGGATGCCACGCACGGCGCCGCGCGGATCGTCGACGTCACGCCGGTGCGCCTGCGCGAAGCGCTCGACGAGGGCGCGATCGTCATCGTCGCCGGCTTCCAGGGCTTCAACCGCGACACACGCGACATCACGACTCTCGGCCGCGGTGGCTCGGACACGACCGCCGTCGCGCTCGCCGCCGCCCTCAAGGCCGACGTGTGCGAGATCTACAGCGACGTCGACGGCATCTTCACCGCCGACCCGCGCGTCGTCCCCCTCGCGCGCAAGCTCGACCGCGTCGGCAGCGAAGAGATGCTGGAACTCGCGGCCAACGGCGCGAAGGTTCTCTACATCCGCGCCGTCGAGTACGCGCGCCGTCACGGCGTGCTGATCCACGCGCGTTCCACGTTCAGCTCGGGCGAGGGCACCTGGGTGCTCGACGCCTCGAAGACCTCCCCCCTCGTCCCCGAAAGTGAAGCCATGGAAGAGCCCATCGTCGCCGGCGTCGCCACCGACCTCAGCCAGGCCAAGATCACCGTCATCGGCGTTCCCGACGTCCCCGGCAAGGCCGCCGACATCTTCAAGATCGTCGCCAAGTCCGGCGCCAACGTCGACATGATCGTGCAGAACGTCTCCGCCGCCGCCACCGGCCGCACCGACATCTCCTTCACCCTGCCGAAGACCGATGCCACGACCGCGCTGAAGGCACTCGCCGGCGAGCAGCCCGAGGTCGGGTTCGAGAGCCTCGTGCACGACGACCAGATCGGCAAGCTCTCGGTCGTGGGTGCGGGCATGCGGACGCACTCGGGCGTCTCGGCGACGCTCTTCGAGGCGCTCAGCATGGCCGGGGTCAACATCGAGATGATCTCGACCTCCGAGATCCGCATCTCGGTCGTCGTCCGCGGCGTCGACCTCGCCGAGGCCGCGCGCCTCGTGCACACCGCCTACGGTCTGGACGGCGAGGCCGAGGCCACCGTCCACGCCGGCACCGGTCGCTGAGCCCGCTGTCCCGGGCGCGCGTGGGCGTGCGAAACTCCTGAGTTTCCCGCGCCGCGCACGCCCGCACCCGCACAATCCCGCCATCCTCCGGCGCATCCCGGTCGATTTCTCCGGAGTTCGGCCCGCGCGCGGCGAACGCCCGCCGTCACTCGCGCTACCCTGACCCGAACGCCGCGGTCGCGGCATCCGCCACCCGAAACACCCGAGGACCTCGCATGACCCGCATCTCCGATTCCGGAATCTCCCTCGCCGTCGTCGGCGCCACCGGCCAGGTCGGCACCGTGATGCTCGAGATCCTCGCCGAGCGGTCGTTCCCGATCCGCGAGCTGCGCCTGTTCGCGACGGCGCGTTCGGCCGGGTCGTCGATCGACTTCGGCGGGCACTCCGTGATCGTCGAAGACGTGGCCACGGCCGACCCCGCCGGCGTCGAGGTCGCGCTGTTCTCCGCCGGGGCCACCGGCTCGCGCGCGCACGCGCCCCGCTTCGCCGAGGCCGGCGCCCTGGTCATCGACAACTCCAGCGCATGGCGCATGGATGCCGAGGTCCCCCTCGTCGTGAGCGAGGTCAACCCGCACGCGATCGACCAGGCCGTCAAGGGCATCGTCGCCAACCCCAACTGCACGACCATGGCCGCGATGCCCGTGCTGAAGGTCCTCGACGCCGAGGCGGGCCTCGAGCGCCTCATCGTCAGCACCTACCAGGCCGTCTCGGGCTCGGGTCTGGCCGGGGCGCAGGAGCTGCTCGGTCAGGTCGAGGGCGTGCTCGCGCAGGGCGACGTCGAGCGCCTCGTGCGCGACGGCTCGGCCCTGGACTTCCCCGAGCCCGAGAAGTATGTCGCCCCGATCGCCTTCGACGTCATCCCCTTCGCCGGCAACCTCGTCGACGACGGTCTGAACGAGACCGACGAGGAGAAGAAGCTGCGCAACGAGAGCCGCAAGATCCTCGAGCTCCCTGACCTCCGCGTCGCGGGCACCTGCGTGCGCGTCCCCGTGTTCACGGGGCACTCGCTGAGCATCAACGCCGAGTTCGCCCGCGACCTCTCCCCGGAGCGCGCTCGTGAGCTGCTCGCCGACGCCCCCGGTGTGCGCCTCGAAGAGGTTCCCACCCCTCTCCAGGCCGCCGGCACCGACCCCAGCTACGTCGGCCGTATCCGCGCCGACCAGTCCGCCCCCGAGGGTAAGGGGCTCGTGCTCTTCATCAGCAACGACAACCTGCGCAAGGGTGCGGCGCTGAACGCCGTGCAGATCGCCGAGATCGTCGCGCAGAAGCTCGCCGCGACCGTCTGATCCCGGCATCCGGATGCCGCGGCTGCGGGGTTGTCTCGATATCGAACCGACCGATCTCTCGATGTCGAGAGACCTCGCAGCCCACGCCTAGAATCATCGGGTGACTGAAAACGTCGATGTTCTCCTCATCGGTGGCGGCATCATGTCCGCCACTCTCGGCACGCTGCTGAAGGACCTCCAGCCCGACCTGAAGATCGCGGTCCTGGAGCGCTTGAGCGACGTCGCGCAGGAGAGCTCCAACGCGTGGAACAACGCCGGCACCGGTCACGCGGCGTTGTGCGAGCTGAACTACACCCCCGAGGGGAAGGACGGCTCGATCGATCCCGCCAAGGCGGTGACGATCAACGAGCAGTTCCAGCAGAGCCGCCAGCTGTGGGCCTCGCTCGTGGCCGAGGGCGTGCTCGACGAGCCGTCGACGTTCATCAACGCCACCCCCCACATGACGTTCGTGCGGGGAGAGAAAGACGTCGCCTTCCTCCGCAAGCGTTACGAGGTCCTCAAGGAGCAGCCGCTTTTCGCGGGCATCGAGTACACCGAGGACTCCCGCGTCATCAACCAGTGGGCACCGCTTCTCATGCAGAAGCGCCGCAAGGGCGAGCCTTTCGCCGCTACCCGGGTCCCCGCCGGCACCGACGTCGACTTCGGCTCGCTCACGCGGCAGCTGTTCGCCAACCTGCGCGAGAAGGGCGTCGAGGTCGTCACCAATCATGACGTCAAGAAGCTGAAGAAGCAGAAGGACGGGTCGTGGGAGGTGTTCTACCGCCACGTGATCGGCGGCACCCCCGGCTCGATCAACGCCAAGTTCGTCTTCGTCGGTGCGGGCGGATGGGCGCTCAAGCTCCTGCAGCGCTCCGGCATCCCCGAGATCAAGGGCTACGGCGTCTTCCCGATCGGCGGGCAGTGGCTCAAGACCTCCAACCCCGACATCGTGGCGAAGCACCGCGCCAAGGTGTACTCCCAGGCGTCGGTCGGCGCCCCGCCCATGTCGGTCCCGCACCTCGACACCCGCGTGATCGACGGCGAGTCGTCGCTGCTGTTCGGCCCCTTCGCGACCTTCAGCCCCAAGTTCCTCAAGAACGGGTCGATGCTCGACATCGTCACCCAGGTGCGTCCGCACAACCTCCTGCCCATGCTGAAGGTCGCCGTCGACAACCCGGGTCTCATCAAGTACCTCATCAGCGAGCTGCTCAAGACGCACGCGAAGAAGGTCGACAGCCTCCGCGACTTCATGCCCACGGCCAAGGCCGAGGACTGGGAGCTGCTCGACGCCGGTCAGCGCGCCCAGGTGATGAAGAAAGACAAGGACAAGGGCGGAGTGCTGCAGTTCGGCACCGAGGTCATCACGGCCTCCGACCGTTCGATCGCCGGCCTCCTCGGCGCCTCGCCGGGGGCCTCCACGGCGGTGTCGATCATGCTCGGGCTGATCCAGACCTGCTTCCCCGAGCGCATGCCCGAGTGGGAGCCGCGCCTGCGCGAGCTCATCCCCAGCTACGGCGAGTCGCTCAACACCCGGCCCGAGGCGGCGCGTCGAGAACTGGATGCCACGGCTCAGGCGCTCAAGATCAACTCCTGATCTCGTGGCGAAACTGTACTTCCGCTACGGAGCGATGAACTCGGGCAAGTCCACGGCCCTTCTCCAGGCGGCGTACAACTACGAGGAGCGCGGTCAGCGCGTTCTCCTGGCAAAGCCCGAGATCGACACCAAGGGCGCCGACCAGATCGACAGTCGCCTGGGCGTCACCCGTCCGGTCGACTTCCTCGTCGGCCCCGACGACGACCTCCGCGAGAAGTTCCACACGGCGGCGGGCCACGCGCCCGTGGCTTGTCTCCTGGTCGACGAGGCGCAGTTCTTCACCGCCGGGCAGGTCGATGATCTGCTGCGGATCGCGGTGCTCGATGGCATCCCGGTCCTGGCCTACGGCATCCGCACCGACTTCCGTACCGAGGCCTTCCCGGGCTCGGCGCGGCTCATGGAGATCGCCCACAGCCTCGAGGAGCTCAAGACCATCTGCCGCTGCGGGCGCAAGGCGATCTTCAACGCGCGTCTCGTCGGCGGTCGCTTCGTGTTCGACGGCGACCAGGTCGCGATCGACGAGGGCCAGATCCAGGGCGAGGTCACCTACGAATCCATGTGCGCGGCCTGCTACCTGCGCGAGTCCGGCGGGCGACTCGACGGTCGCTGAGCAACCCCGCGGCCCCGCGGCTCGACCGGGTCGGTGCCGCGCTCCGGATCGTCGCACCGTGCGTCGCGCCCGCGCGTGCGGAATCGGCCACGGTCGCCGAATCCGTCCGGAGCCCGGAACGTTCGGAGCCCCCACCC
>NZ_LDRT01000206.1 GCF_001476655.1 Microbacterium testaceum
GCGTGGAGAGTGGAGTCAGGATAGGCTATATGGATCTGGTGGCATGGGTATGTATGTCTAATGAGTTTTGTAGAGAGAAACATGGTACACAGAGAGCTACACGCGGAAGATCGTCGGCAGCGTCAGAAGTGTAGAAGAGAAGGACCTTGGCGATCTTCGGCATCCTCCCAGCCTAGCGAGGGGGCACGCGGGCCTTTTGACACTCCTCGACAAGAAACGCCGAAAAACGTGTGCGGGACCCTACGAACGGTTCCAGAGATCCGTCCACGAGACTCCGAGTTCGCGCACCAGCCGACGTACCGTCGAGAGGGACATCCCCACGACCGTCGACGGGTCGCCCTCGACCCGCTCGATGAAGGCTCCGCCCAGGCTGTCGACGGTGAACGCCCCCGCCACGAGGAGCGGCTCGCCGCTGGCGACGTACGCGGCGATCTCGCGGTCGTCCACGTCGGCGGCGAAGGTCACGCTCGCCTCCGCGACAGCGTGCGCCTCCGTCGGCGGCGCGCCGGGGGAGAGGCGGAACACGCTGTGCCCCGAGTGCAGCACGCCGGTGCGCCCCCGCATCCCGTGCCAGCGCGCCGTGGCGGCCTCGGGCGTGTAGGGCTTGCCCAGGATCTCGTCGCCGAGCTCGAACATCGAGTCACCGCCGATGACCACGCCGTCGAAGGCGGGATCCTCCTCCCGGAGGCGCAGCGCGACCTCGGCGGCCTTGCGCCGCGCGAGGAGCAGGACGTGTTCGGCCGCGGGGAGTCGTCGCCCCTCCGCCGCCTCGACCTCGGCGATCACGGCCTCCTCGTCGACCCGGGGCGCCCGTGCTTCGGGCTCGATCCCCGCCTGTCGGAGCAGCATCAGACGGGCGGGAGAAGTGGATGCCAAGCACACGCGCATGCGTCCACGCTACCCACCGTGGCGCGCGGGCTGCCGCCATACCGGGGTGGCTGCCTCGGCGGGGTGGCTGAGCTTGTCGAAGCCCCCCCCGGGACCCGGCGATCTCCCCGCCGCGTGTGACAGGCTCGGACAATGCACGACGGCGACCTCATCGATCTCGACATCACCGGCATCGCCCACGGCGGTGTGTTCGTGGGGCGGCACGAGGGCCGCGTGGTCTTCGTCCCCGACACGCTCCCCGGGGAGCGGGTGCGGGCGCGCCTGACCGAGACGCGGAAGAAGTCGTTCTGGCGCGCCGACGCCGTCGAGGTGCTCGACGCGGCACCGGAACGTCAGCGGCACGTGTGGGCCGCGGCGGACATCGACGTCGCTCCCGAGGACCGCCCCGGCGGCGCGGAGTTCGGCCACATCGCGCTCGATCACCAGCGCCGCCTCAAGGAGCGCGTGATCCGGGAGGCGCTCGAGCGCGTCGGGCGTCTCGACCTCGCGGTCGACGTGCGCGCGGCCGGATCGCCCGACGACCCCGAGACCGCCGACGGCACCGGTTGGCGCACGCGCCTCAGCCTCCACGTCGACGAGGCCGGCCGCGTCGGTGCTTTCGCCGCACGCTCGCACCGCGTCATCGAAACCCCCGACGCGCCGCTGGCCACGGCCGAGGTCGCGCGCGCCGCGGCCGCCGCGCGGAGCACCGGACCCGGGCGTCTCGACCTCGTGCAGCCGTCGGACGGGCGCGTGCGCGTTCTGCCGCGACCGGACGGGTCGCGGGGACGCCCGACCCCCGAGGTCGTCGAGGAACGCGTGGGGGAGCGGACTTTCCGCGTCGACGCGGGAGGGTTCTGGCAGGTCCATCGTCTGGCGGCGCGGACCCTCACCTCCCTGGTCTCCGACGAACTGACCGCGGCCGGCGGAGTCGATCCCGACGGTCTGCACCTCGACCTCTACGGGGGTGTCGGTCTGTTCGCGGCGACGCTCGCCGAGCTCGGGGGCGCGTCGACGCGCGTCGTCAGCGTCGAGTCCGACCCGCGCGCCACCGAGCACGCCGGAGAGAACCTGGCCGAATGGGTCGGAGCCCGGGCCGAGACGGCGCGCGCGGACCGCTTCGTCGCCAGGCTCGGCGCCGACGCGTCCGAGCGTGAGCGCGAGCGTCTCGCCCGCGGTGTCGTCCTGCTCGACCCGCCGCGCGCGGGAGCCGGTCGCGAGGTCGTGGAGGGCATCGCGGCCCTCGCCCCGGCGAGGGTGGCCTACGTCGCGTGCGATCCCGTCGCGCTCTCGCGCGACCTGGCGATCTTCGCCGAGCACGGCTACCTCGCCCGGAACGGCATCCACGGCGTCGACCTGTTCCCGCACACCCACCACGTCGAAGCGGTCGTCGTCCTCCAACGATGACCCTCCGAGCGGGGGGATGTCCAGACCCGTGGTGAGCTACCGGTGCGCCGATACGATGAGGGGATGACGCGCGTCGCCCTCATCGATGATCACGAGTCGGTTCGTCTCGGTCTCGAGGCCGCGCTCGCCCAGACCGCCGCGACCGAGGTGGTGTTCTCGGGGGCGAACGTCGCGGCGTACCTCGACTGGCGACGCGCCGGGGTGGAGTCTCCGGCCGACGTGGTGGTTCTCGACCTCACCCTCGGCGACGGCACCACGGTGTCCGAGAACGTGGACCGCGTGGTGCGCGACGGCTCGAGCGTGATCATCCACAGCGTCGCCGACCGTCCGGCCGCCGTCCGCGAGGCGCTCGCCGCCGGGGCCGCCGGCATCGTGAGCAAGTCCTCGCCGACGCACGAGGTGCTCGGCGCGATCGGGACGGTCGCGCGCGGCGAGCTGCTCGACAACGTGGAGTGGGCCAGCGCCGTCGAGGGCGATCGCGCGTTCGCCGACGCGCAGCTGTCCGCTCGCGAGCGCGAGGTCCTGCGCCTCTACGCGGCGGGCCTGCCCCTCAAGGCTGTCGCCGACCGTCTGGGCGTGGCGTACTCCACGGCGAAGGAGAACATCACACGTGTTCGCGTGAAGTACGTCGAGGTCGGCCGACCCGCCCCGACCAAGGTCGATCTGCTGCGGCGGGCGATGGAGGACGGCATCCTGCACGACGCCCCCGAAGCCGGGACCGATGCCTGACGACCTCCGTTCGGAGGCCCAGCGGACGGTCCTCGAGGAGGCCTGGGGGCGGATCCCGCACTCGCGCGAATCGCGTGACGATCCCGGTTCGTTCACTCAGAAGCGCATCGAGCGCGTCCTCACCATCTTCGTCGGCCCCGCGTCGCTCGCTCTGGGTGCGCAGGCGCTCATCGCCGCGCTCGGACGCGCGGACGAGCGCGACGGCTGGCACCTCCCTCTGGCCGTCGGCGTGTTCCTGCCGTTGGCGGCGATGATCGTGGCGTGCGCGGCCGGACGGTTCGCGCGCGTGTTCGCGGGGATCTTCGCGGTCGTCTTCCTGATCGCCCTCGCCCTGTGGCCGGTCGCGACCGCCGGGGGACCGCCGCCGTCGCCCCTCGAGAACCCCTGGATCTTCTACCTCATCAACGTCGCGACGGTCGCCGCCGTCGTGGCGTTCCCGATGTCGCTGCAGATCGTGTGGACCGTCGCCGCGCCCGTGCTCTTCGGGGTGGTGCGGCTGATCCAGGCCGGGGGCCGGAGCGAGTTCTTCGTTCCGGTCGCGCTCGACGTCTCGTTCGCGCTGATCCTCGGCAGTGTCCTCGTCACCCTGACGTGGATGTATCGCTCGATCGCCGGCCACGTCGACGAGACCCGCGCACAAGCCGTGGCCAGCTACGCGGAGGCCGCCGCGACCGCGGCGACGGAGAACGAGCGTGTCGCGGTCGCCGCGCTCATGCACGACAGCGTCCTGGGCGCGCTCCTCGCCGCGGAACGGACCTCGACCCCCCGCGAACGCACGCTCGCCGTGAGCATGGCGCGCGAGGCGTTGACCCGACTGGCGAACGCCGAGAAAGACGCGCTGGAAGGCAGCGATGCGCCGGTGGATGCCGTCGGTCTCGCCGACGACATCGAATCCGCGGCGCGTGAGCTCGGGGTCGATCTCGAGGTCCGCCGCCGCATCCAGGAGGGGACCCCGCGGGTTCCGGGCCGGATCGCGAGGGCGCTCTCGCTCGCCGCCATGCAGGCGGTCGCCAACGCGGTGCAGCACGCCGAGGCGCGGGGGCTGTCGGTCGAGGTGTCGGGCTATGCCGATCCGGGCAGCGTCGCGGTGCGGGTGCGGGACGCCGGACAGGGCTTCGACCTCGCCGCGATCCCGGCCGATCGTCTCGGCATCCGTGGGTCGATCATCGCGCGCGTGACCGCGGTCGGCGGGCGCGCCGACATCGAGTCGGGCCCCACCGGCACGACGGTGACGCTCGAGTGGGAGAGCGGGGACCGCTGGTGACCGTCCGCGCCGCGCTCTCGGTGATCGCCCTGGCTTTCACGGCGTACCTCGCCGCCCGCGGACTGCTCTGGACGAGCCCGGAGACGGTGGAGCGCGGCTGGCTGATCATCGCGGCGCTCATGCTCTATCTCCCGGTCACGTGGTTGTGGATCCTGCTGCCGGGTTCGCGTCCGCAGGCGACCCCGGTCGCGACGCCCGGCGAACGGTCCTCCCTTCCGGGGTGGGCCGCGGCGCTTGCTCTGATCGCGTCGACGGTGGTGCCGAACGCCGCCTTCCTCGCGGTCACGCCGGACGGACGGACCCAGCCGTTCGTCACGTGGGTGATCGGCGGGATCGGGGCGCTGATGGTCATCGTCATGGTCCGTCACCGGCCGATCATCGCCTGGATCGGGATGGCGGCGCTCGCGGTCTCGGCCTCGGTGTGGCTCGGTCCGGTCTCGGCACTGAGCCTCGGGCTCGTCGGATCGCTGGTGTGGGTGTCCGTCGCTCAGCTCATGTCGATCGCCCTGCGGCGGACGGCCCAGGACGCGGCCCAGCTCTCCGAGCTGCAGCAGGCGGCCTCGGCGTGGCAGGCGGCCCAGAGCGGTCGGCAGCGCGAGCGCCGCATCCACGTGCAGCGCGCGCTCGCCGTCGCAGGTCCCGTCCTCGCCCGGGTCATCGAGACCGGCGGGAACCTGCGTCCGTCGGAGCGGACGGCCGCGCGCCTGGCCGAGAACAGCCTGCGAGACGAACTGCGCAGTCCTCGCCTCCTCGACCAGGGCGTGCGCGCCGAGATCGACGCGGCGCGACGCCGGGGGTCGGCGGTCACCCTCTTCGATGAGGGCGGCCTCGACGGGCTCGACGACGCCGAACTCCAGACGATCCGCGCGGAACTGGCCGAGATCCTGCGGGGTGCCGTGTCCGAGCGTCTCATCATCCGCACCTCCCCGCACAACGGGGTGGCGGTGACGGTCGTGGGCCGCTCGACGGGCGAAGGCGCGGGAGGAGACGACGACGAGGTCGACCTCTGGCGTGAGATCCATCGTCCGCGCTGAGCCGGAGCGGACCGAAGGCGGCCCCTCATCGACCAGGGGGATGGGGGTGAGGGGCGGCGAATGCTCACCCCTCACCCATGCGGACGGTTACCCGAAAACCGGCCGCGGTGGTCGGAGCCGGCTCGATGAGCGGTCCGACCGAACGCAAAAGCGTTCCAGCTCATCCAGTATTCGCGACGCTGGCGGCTTCGTCTGTAGGTATTTCGGGGGACAGTCGTCACCCGCGTCACGCGGTGAAGCTCTGCCATCCCGCCGTGCGGTCGAGCGGCGTGCGCAGACCGCGCGCCGACAGCTCCCACCGCGAGCGTGGGGGAGCGTCGGATGCCGTCGCATCGGCCACCTCCCGCGCGTACGCCTCGCTCACGACGACGACGGCGGCGGCCAGTTCCTCCTCGGTGGGAGTGCCGCGCACGACCTCCGCCACGACGGACGGCCGATCGGCTCCGGTCTCGGCGCGCGTGTCGCTCACAGGGGGATGTTCCCGTGCTTCTTGGCGGGGAGGCTCGCGCGCTTGTTGCGCAGCGCCCGCAGCGCCTTGGCGATCGACACGCGCGTCTGGGCCGGTTCGATGATGCCGTCGAGCTCGCCGCGCTCCGCGGCGAGGAACGGGGATGCCACGTTGTACGTGTACTCGTTCGCGAGGCGCGTGCGCACGGCGGCGACGTCTTCGCCGGCCTCTTCGGCGCGCTTGATCTCGCCGCGGTACAGGATGTTGACCGCGCCCTGACCGCCCATGACGGCGATCTCGGCGGTGGGCCAGGCGAGGTTGATGTCGGCGCCCAGCTGCTTGGAGCCCATGACGATGTAGGCGCCGCCGTAGGCCTTGCGCAGGATCACCGTCACCAAGGGCACGGTCGCTTCGGCGTAGGCGTACAGCAGCTTCGCGCCGCGGCGGATGACGCCGGTCCACTCCTGGTCGGTGCCGGGGAGGTAGCCGGGGACGTCGACGAGGGTGACGATCGGCACCGAGAACGCGTCGCAGAAGCGCACGAAGCGTGACGCCTTCTCGCCGGCGTCGATGTTGAGGGTTCCGGCCATCTGCGACGGCTGGTTGGCGATGATGCCGACCGTACGGCCCTCGATGCGGCCGAAGCCGATGACGATGTTCGGGGCGAACAGCGGCTGCACCTCGAGGAAGTCGCCGCCGTCGACGATCCCCGCGATGACGGTGTGGATGTCGTACGGCTGGTTGGGGGAGTCGGGGATGATCGTGTTCAGCGAGCGATCGGCATCCGTCGTCTCGAACTCGAACGGCGTCTCGTAGACCGGGATCTCGGCGAGGTTGTTGTCGGGAAGGTAGCCGATGAGGGTGCGCGCGTAGTCGATCGCGTCGTCCTCGTCCTCGGCGAGGTAGTGCGCGACACCCGAGCGGCTGTTGTGCGTGAGCGCGCCGCCGAGCTCCTCCATCCCGACGTCCTCGCCGGTGACGGTCTTGATCACGTCGGGGCCGGTGACGAACATCTGGCTCGTCTTGTCGACCATGATCACGAAGTCCGTGAGGGCGGGGGAGTACACCGCGCCACCCGCGGCCGGGCCCATGATGAGCGAGATCTGCGGGATCACGCCCGAGGCCGCCGTGTTCAGACGGAAGATCTCGCCGTACTTGCCGAGGGCGACCACGCCCTCCTGGATGCGGGCTCCACCGGAGTCCAGGATGCCGATGATCGGGATGCCGCTTCGCAGAGCGAGCTCCATCACCTTGATGATCTTGTCGCCGGCGACCTCGCCGAGTGACCCGCCGAAAGTCGAGAAGTCCTGCGCGTAGACGGCGACGGTGCGGCCGTGGATCGTGCCCGTCCCGGTGACGACGGAGTCGCCGTAGGGGCGGGACTTGTCCATGCCGAAGGCTGTCGTGCGGTGGCGGACGTACTCATCGAGCTCGACGAAGGAGCCCGGGTCCACGAGCATCTCGATGCGCTCGCGCGCGGTGAGCTTGCCCTTGGCGTGCTGCTTGTCGCGAGCGGCGGCTTCGGCGTCGACGACCGCCTCCTGGAACCTGTTGCGCAGGTCCGCGATCTTGCCGGCGGTGGTGAAGAGATCGGGCTGGTCGGTCACGCCTTCCACCCTAGCGACAGCCTCGTCACCGACGTTGGAGGGTGCACACAAGCGAATCCGCGGGGCACTGTGGCATCCGTCCAGCTCCCTTCTCTCCGATGCTGCGAACCGGACGCGCAAGCGGATGCCGTCACCTCGCGGATTCCCTAGGGTGTGGGCATGCCGATCCCCGAAGCCGGATACCCGCGCACCGCCGCCGTCAGCCCCCGCGTCCAGGTGGTCGAGACCACCGACTCCACCAACGCCGACGTCGTCGCCGCGGTCGCCGCCGATCCCGCGGGGTGGCCGCACCTCTCGCTGCTGATCACGAGCGACCAGCGGGCCGGGCGGGGCCGCCTCGACCGCAGCTGGACGGCCCCGGCGGGGACGGCGATCGCCGTCTCGGTCGTGGTCGACGCCTCGACCGTGCCGCTGACGCTGCGCGGCTGGATCCCCCTCGCGGCGGGCGCGGCGATGACCCGGGCGGTGGGCGCCCAGCTCGCCGGACGCAGCGGCAGGGTCGAGCTGAAGTGGCCGAACGACGTGCTCGTGGACGGGGGCAAGATCTGCGGCATCCTGGCCGAGGCGGTGCCCGGCACCTTCGACACCGTGGTGGTGGGGGCGGGTGTGAACACCCGGATGAGCCGCGCCGATCTTCCCGTGACGACCGCGACCTCGTTCGCCGCGATCGGGGCGGAATGCGACGAGGACCGTCTCCTCGCGGACTACGTCACCGGGCTCTCCGAACTGCTGACCGCCCTCTCGGGCGGGCGGGAGGAGCGCGTGCACAACGACATCGAGAAGCTCTGCGCGACGGTGGGTCGCGAGGTGACCGTCTCGCTGCCCGACGGCACGACCCTCTCGGGCCGCGCGACGCACCTCGACGGAACGGGCCGGCTGGTCGTCGAGGCGGGGACCATCGTCGAGGCCGTTTCGGCGGGCGACGTCGTCCACGTGCGCTGAGATCGCCTTCCGCGTGTGCGCCGTGAGGTGCGGCGGGGACCCCGCACAATGAAGGGGTGACCCAGCCGACCAGCTACGGAGGGCGCCCGCGCATGCCGGCGCCGGGTGCCGCGGCGCCCGAGCTGCGTATCGCGCGCATCCGTTCGCACGCCCGGCGCCTCGCGTGGTCGGCCGTCGTGCTGATCGCCGTGGCGGGGGCGACGGCCTACTTCTACGACAATCTGCCCGCTCCGTTCGAGAACTGGATGCTGGTGAGCGCGGCCGCGGCGGCCGTGCTGCTGCTCGTCGTGCTGCCCTACCTCGTCTGGCTCTCCCACTCGTGGACGATCACGACCCGACGCGTCATCGAGCGCTCGGGGTTCTTCGGCTCACGCCGGCAGGAGATCTCCCACGTGCGCGGGTATTCGATCCAGATGCGCCGCGGCGTCCTGCAGCGCCTCTGGGGGGCGGGGACGCTCACGCTGTCGAACGGGGTCGAGCCGCCGTTGCGGATGAAGAACGTGCCGCAGGCCGTGCTCGTGCACGAGACGCTCGTCGACCAGGTCGAGGTCAACCAGATCCTCGCCCACCGCGACTCGCAGTCGTTCGGCTCCGGCTCGGTCGGCGTCTGACCTCGGGTCCCGTCGACCGGCTCAGGGACTTCGCGCGGGGCGAAGGGCTCAGCGGGCGAGGGGCTCAGCGGGCGAGGGGCTGAGCCTGTCGAAGCC
>NZ_LDRT01000207.1 GCF_001476655.1 Microbacterium testaceum
CTCTCGGAGGGGAGGGGGTGGGTCGTGAGGGTCTCGGGCATGGCGGCTCGCTTTCGTCGGGTGAGGCGAGCGTACGCTTGTCCAACAAGTCATGATCCGACTTGTTCAACAACGTCACGGTGTCTTTACCTGGAGGAAACGCGGCGCGCACGGCACCCCCTCCTGCTCGTCCGCGTTCAGCGCGTGAGCGCGGCCAGGGCCTCGGCGCGGGGGAGAGGCACGTCGCGCGTGACGGTGTCGTAGCGGCGGATGTCCTCGCCGGGGGCGAACGTCGGCCAGCCGGGGTCGCCCGTCTCGGCGAAGCGGACCCAGTCGCCGTGCATGCGTTCCGCGAGCGCGGCGGGGGCCGCGGTTCCGGCCAGACGCTCCGACGCCGGATCGTCCAGCGCGTCGAAGACGAAGCCGATCTCGAGCGCGTGCGCGGCGCGCAGATCACGCACCGGGCTCTGCCACGCGAACTCGTAGACGAAGGTGGGGGCTGTGCGGGCACGAGCGACCTCGACCGCAGGAGCGCGCAGGATCGAGTCCGTGAGCACCTGTCCGATGATCTCGCCGGGCGACGCCTCGGGGAGGGCGCGTCGGTACGCCGCCCATACGCCGCGCGGCACGCGCTTC
>NZ_LDRT01000208.1 GCF_001476655.1 Microbacterium testaceum
GGTCGGGGGTGAGGTCGGGGGAGAGATCGGGGGTCGTGAGGGTCATGAGGGGTCCCTTTCCGGTTCTCAGTGATGGCTCGGGAAGCCGAGGCTGATCTGGCTCTCGCTGGGGTCGGGCCAGCGGGTGGTGACGACCTTGCTGCGTGTGTAGAAGTGGATCGACTCGGGGCCGTAGATGTGCGAGTCGCCGAAGAGCGAGTTGCGCCATCCGCCGAACGAGAAGGCGCCGACCGGGACGGGGATCGGCACGTTGACCCCGACCATACCGACCTCGATGTCGAACTCGAACTGGCGGGCGGTGCCCCCGTCGCGCGTGAACACGGCCGTGCCGTTCGCGTACGGGCTGGCGTTGATCAGCGTCACGGCCTCGTCGTAGCTCTGCACGCGCACCACGGAGAGCACGGGTCCGAAGATCTCGTCGTCGTACACCTTCATGCCCGGGGCCACGCGGTCCACGAGCGAGACGCCGACGAAGAAGCCGTCGCCGTCGAACTCCTGGGTCGTGCCGTCGACGACGACCTCGGCGCCCTCTGCGGCGGCGCCCGTGACGTAGGAGGCGACCTTGTCGCGGTGCTCGCGCGTGATGAGCGGACCCATCTCGCTCGCGGCATCCGTTCCCGGGCCGATTCTCAGGCCCTCGATGCGGGATGCCACCTTCTCCACCAGCGCGTCGGCGACCTCGTCTCCGACCGCGACGAGCACCGACACGGCCATGCAGCGCTCGCCGGCCGAGCCGTACGCGGCCGAGACGGCGGCGTCGGCGGCGGCGTTGAGATCGGCGTCGGGCAGGACCACCATGTGGTTCTTCGCCCCGCCGAGGGCCTGCACGCGCTTGCCGTTCTCGGCGGCGCGAGAGTAGATCGTCTTCGCGATGGGTGTCGAGCCGACGAAGCTCACCGCGCGGACCGTGGGGGAGTCGAGCAGGGCGTCGACGGCGACCTTGTCGCCGTGCACGACGTTGAGGACACCGGCGGGGAGCCCCGCCTCCTCGAAGAGCTTCGCGAGGAAGAGAGATGCCGACGGGTCCTTCTCGCTCGGCTTCAGCACGACCGTGTTGCCGCAGGCGATCGCGGATGCCGTCATCCACAGCGGCACCATCACGGGGAAGTTGAAGGGGGTGATGGCCGCCACCACGCCCACGGGCTGCTTCACGGAGTGCACGTCGACGCCGCGGCTCACCTGCTCGGCGTGCTCGCCCTTCAGCAGGTGCACGAGCCCCGCCGCGAACTCGACGTTCTCGATGCCGCGACTGATCTCGCCCTTGGCGTCCGAGAGCACCTTGCCGTGCTCGGCGGTGATGATCGCGGCGAGCTCGTCGGTGCGCTCGACGAGGAGGTGGCGCAGCCGGAAGAACACGTCGGCGCGCTTGATGAGGCTCGTGGCACGCCAGGCGGGAAGCGCGGCAGCGGCGGCGGCGATCGCCTCGTCGACCTCGGATGCCGTGGCGAAGGCGACTCGCGCCTGCACCTGTCCGGTCGCGGGGTCGAACACGTCGCCGGTGCGCTGGTCGGTTCCCCGCTCAGCGCCGGCGATGTGGTGGCGGATCAACGTCATGGGGTCCTCCTCGGATGGGCGTCTCCGGACACTCCGACCGGACGCGCACTAGGGTGTGTGGGATTGATTCTTCGGGTCTTCTGGAGGGAATGCACGTGTCTGATCGTCGCGAATCGGCGGCCTCCCGGACAGATCGTCCGACTTCCGCGGAGCCCGGTCTGCCGACCCTTGCCGAGGCTCTGGAGATGCCGGCCCTCGTGCAGGGGGTGCCGGAGGTGCTGGTCGGGCGGGCCTTCCTCGACGCGCGGGTCCGGTGGGTGCACGTCTCCGACAGTCCCGGGGTGGCTCGCCTTCTCGACGGGGGCGAACTGCTGCTCACCACCGCCTCCGCGTGGCCCGAGCAGCCCGACGACCTCCGCACCCTCGTCGCCGCTTTCGCCGCGGCGGGGCTCATCGGAATCGTCATCGAGCTGGGAGCGCACTACCGCTACGTGCCGACGGTCGTCATCGACGCCGCCCGCGCGGCCGGGCTGGTCCTGGTCGCCCTGCATCGCGAGGTGAAGTTCGTCGCCGTGACCGAACAGGTGCACCGGCGCATCATCGACGAACAGACCGTGGCGCTGAGAGCCCGCGACGAGGTGCGCACCCTCTTCACCGAGCTCGCGCTGCGCGGCGCCCCGGCCGACTACGTCGTCGAGCGTCTCGCGCGGACCCTGCGCGCACCCGTGATCCTCGAGTCCCTCGCGCACGAGGTGATCGTCGCCGAGCTCGCCGAGGCCGACCACTCGGTCCTCGCGGGCTGGCAGGAGCGCTCGCGCCTCTCCGTGCGAGACCCCGGAGATGTTCGCACGGTCGTCCCCGTGCAAGCGCGGGGCACCCGCTGGGGGTCTCTCGTCGCCCTCGGCGGTCCCGCGCACCCGGCCGGTCGCGTCGCCGTCCTCGAGCAGGGCGCGACAGCGCTCGCGCTGGGACGCTTGGCCGACACCGACGGTGAGGACTGGTCGCACCTCGGCCGCCGTCGTCTCGTCGACGCGCTGCTCGCGGGGCGGTACGGCTCCCTCGCCGAGGCCGCCGTGCGTCTCTCTGCCGCGGGGCTGCTGACCGACGCGTCGGCGTTGCTCGGCCTCGCGGTGAGCGGTGCCGGCACCGCCGAAGG
>NZ_LDRT01000209.1 GCF_001476655.1 Microbacterium testaceum
CACCCGCACCGACGACGGCCCCGGCACCCTCGGCACCATCCGCGCCCGCGTCCAAGTCGTCGTCCCCGCCCTCACCATGCTCGACCCCGCACAGGAGAACACCGACCCCGCCGACCTCATCGGACACGGCCCCCTCGACGCCGACACCGCCCGCACCCTCGCCGAATCCACCACCGTCCCCTGGGACCGCATCATCACCCACCCCATCACCGGCGCCGTCCTGCACACCGACACCTACCACCGCACCACCGCCATCGACCGACACCTGCGCGCCCGCGACCGCCACTGCCGATGGCCCGGATGCACCGTCCCCGCCATCCGCTCCGAAGTCGACCACACCCTCGATTACGCCCTCGGCGGCCCCACCGACATCGGCAACCTCGCCCACCTCTGCCAACGACACCACACGCAGAAGCAGTTCACCCGCTGGAAAGTGAAACAACTCCCCCACGGCATCCTCGAATGGACCAGCCCCACCGGCCGCACCTACACCGACGAACCCCTGCCCTACTCACCCGCCGTCAGATTCCTCCCCGACGACCCACCCCCACCCGCACCCGCACCCGCCCCCGCCCCCCGCTGACCCGCCAACTGGAGGGCTGTCCCCTATACCCATCTCCGAACCCACGAGCCCGGCCGACGTCGCGGACGCCGTCCTCGGCTTCGACCAACAGACTCGAGGAGACACTGCCGCTGCGACAGCGATTGACCCACGGCTTCAGGTCGACCCCAAGTCAGCAGACGCAAAGATCGCTCATGTCAATAAACAGTCAATGATCGAAAACAAAATGATCTAGAGCAGTGTCAGAGGAAGTGGCA
>NZ_LDRT01000021.1 GCF_001476655.1 Microbacterium testaceum
ATTTGTAGAAGAGACAGCTCCTCGACGCCGCCCGCGCACCAGAAGGACACCGCATGAACGCTCCCGCCGCCCTCACTCCCGGCCGCGTGCTGCGGGAGCTGTTCGTCTCGTCACGACCGGTGAGCTGGATCAACACCGCATTCCCCTTCGCTGTCGCGTACCTGCTGACCACGCGGAGCGTCGACGCGACCTTGATCGTCGGCATCCTGTTCTTCCTCGTTCCCTACAACCTCGCGATGTACGGCGTGAACGATGTGTTCGACTACGAGTCCGACCTGCGCAATCCCCGCAAGGGCGGTACCCACGGCGCCGTACTCGACAAGCGGATGCACTCCATCACGCTGTGGGCCTCGGCCCTGTCGTGCCTGCCTTTCGTCGTGTACCTCGTGATCATCGGCTCGCCGTTGTCGTGGCTCGTGCTCGCGCTGAGCCTGTTCTTCGTGGTGTTCTACTCCGCGCCGCCCCTGCGGCTGAAGGAGCGACCGTTCGCCGACTCGATGACGAGCAGCATCCACTTCTTCTCCCCCGCCGTGTACGGCCTCGTGCTCGCGGGGGCCGCGTGGACTGCGCAGCTCGTCTTCGTCCTCGTGGCCTTCGCCCTCTGGGGCGTGGCCTCGCACGCCTTCGGCGCCGTCCAGGACGTCGAAGCCGACCGCGCCGCGGACATCTCCTCGATCGCCACCGCGCGGGGCGCGCGCTGGACCGTGCGCTTCGCCCTCGTCGCCTACCTGCTCGCCGGTGTCGCGATGCTCTTCACCGCGTGGCCCGGACCTCTGGCCGCCGTGCTCGTGATTCCCTACCTCGTCGTGTGCTGGCCCTACCGGAACGTGACGGATGCCGACAGCGACCGCGCCACGGCCGGATGGAACCGCTTCCTGTGGCTGAACCAGATCGCCGGCTTCGGCACGACCATGCTCCTGATCTGGTGGTGGTTCCTCACGGCGTGATCGGGGGTCGTCGCCCGTCGGCTCAGGACGTGGGGGGGGCGCGTGCCGACGCCGGGGCGCGGGGCGGCACAACACGGGTGACGCGGCACGGGGGCCGCGGCACGGGCGACGCGGGACCGGCGACGCGGCACTGCGGCCGCGGCACGAGTGCCGCGGCACGGCACGGACGGCGAACGCCGGTGCCCGCGTCAGCGGGGCACCGGCGTTCGTGGTGGATCGGGCGTCAGCCGCCCTGGTTCTGCGTGCTCCCGGAGGACGGGGCCTCCAGCTCGAGCAGGCGCTGGACCGCGGCCGTCAGGCGAGCATCCTGCGTGGCGAAGGCCGCGAGGTCACCGCTGGTGAGTGCCTGCTGGCGAGCGTTCAACGCGTCGCGCGCCTCCTGCAACGCGGCCGCGTAGTCGCCGGCCGGGACCGTCGGGGTGGTCGGCGTCGTCGGGTTCTCGCCCTGATCCGTCGGGGTCACCGATTCGTCACCCGTATCAGCACCCGAGTCACCGCCGAACAGGGTGTCGAGCGCCTCGCTCAGAGTGTTCTCGAACGCGATCTTGTCTCCGAACGCGACGAGGACACGGCGCAGCTGCGGCAGCTTGGTGTCACCGGAGGACTGCACGAACACGGGCTGGACGTACAGCAGACCGCCGCCCACGGGGAGTGTCAGCAAGTTGCCGTTGAGCACCTGCGACTGCCCCTGCTGGAGGATGTTGATCTGCGAGGAGACGTTCGTGTCCGAGTCGAAGGTGTTCTGCACCTGACCGGGTCCGGGGACTGTCGTGGCCGCGTCGATCACGAGCATGCGCAATCGCCCGTAGTCGTCGCGTTTCGTGCCCTGGGTGTCACCGGCATTGGAATCCACAGCGAGATAGCCCGTGAGCACGTTTCTCGCCTGCCCGCCCTGCGAGGCCGGGATGAAGCTCGTGAACATCGAGTAAGACGGCGCATCCTGACTGGGCATCTTCATCGTCAGGTAGTACGGCGGCTGCAGCTCGCTCGCGTTCTGCGGGTCGTTGGGCGTGGCCCATCGGTTGTCCTGCTGGAAGAACGACCGCGCGTCGTCGACGTGGTAGACCCCGAGCATCGAGCGCTGCACCTTCATCAGGTCGGTGGGGTACCGCACGTGGCTCATCAGGTCGGCCGACATGGTGTTCCACGGCTGCAACGTCGACGGGTAGATCTTCTGCCACGTCTGCAGCACGGGATCCTGGTCGTCCCAGGCGTAGAGCGTCACGGAACCGTCGTACGCGTCCACCGTGGCCTTGACCGAGTTGCGGATGTAGTTGATGTCATCCAGCGCGTAGGTCGGCTGCGGGTTGTTCGAGTCGGCGATCGCACGCGAGAGCGAGACGCCGGTCGAGTACGGATAGTTCGCGCTCGTGGTGTACCCGTCCACGACCCACTTGATACGCCCGTCGACCACGGTGGGGTATGGGTCGCTGTCGAGCGTGAGGTAGGGAGCGACCTTCTGCACGCGCTCCTTGGGGTTGCGGTCGTACAGGATCTGCGAGTCCTGGTTGACGTAGTCCGAGAACAGGATCTGCTCCGACTGGAACTTCAGCGCGTAGATCAGCCGGTTGAAGACGTTGCCGACGCTCGGCCCGCCGTTGCCGCGGAACGTGGTGCGCGTCTCCGTGCCACCGTCCGCACCCAGCGGGTAGTCGAGCTCGATGTCCTCGCCACCCTCGGGTCCGCCGACGATCGAGTACGGCGGCGACTGTTCTCCGAAGTAGACGCGCGGCTCGTAGTTCAGGTCGGTCAGGAAGCCGGTTCCGGGGATGGCGCGCTCGAGGAAGACGGGATCGCCGTCCGCCGTGCGCTCGTTGCCCGCCGCTGCGACCATGCCGTAGCCGTGGGTGTAGACGAGGGTCGAGTTCTGCCAGGTGTTGGCATCGCCCAGCTGGCTGGTGTTCAGCTCACGGAGCGAGACGACGGCATCCTGACTCTGTCCATTGATCTGATACCGGTCGACGTCGAGCGGCTCGGCGAACTGGTAATAGGAGCGGTACTGCTCGAGCTGACGGACGGTGGGGCCGATGATCGCCGGGTCCATGATGCGCAGCTGAGCGGTGGATGCCGCGTCGTTGCGGAGCTGCCCCGCCTGCGCCTGCGTAGCGGCCTCGAAGTTCTCTTTCTCGACCTTGTCGATGCCGTACGCGGCCTTGGTGTTGTCGAGGTTCCGTTGGTAGAACTGGCTCTCGAGCGAGAGCTGGTTGGGCCGCACCTGGAAGGTGTTCACGGCCCACGGGATCGCTGCACCCACGACGATCGCCGAGACGACGAGCAGGGCGGTCGCGATCAGCGGGTAACGCCAGCGGCCGATGAACGCCGTCACGAAGAAGGCGAGCGCGACGATCACCGCGGCGATGGCGAGGATCGTCTGCCCCGGGATGACCGCGTTCGCGCCCACGTAACCGGGACCCGTGATGCGGTCGTCGGGCTGCACGAGGGTGCGGTAGCGGTCGAGCCAGAGGCTCGCCGCCTGGAGCAGGAGGTACAGGCCGGCGAGGACCGCCAGCTGGATGCGCGCAGCCTTCGAGATGCGAAGCTCACGCTGCCCGACACGCACGGATCCGTACAGGTACGACACCACGGCGGTGAGCAGGAGCGAGACCAGGGCGACCGCCGACGCGAAGCCCAGGACCGCGGAGTAGAACGGCATCGCGAACATGTAGAACCCGGTGTCGAGCCCGAACTGCGGGTCGGTGACCGAGGTCTGGACGCCGTTCGCCCACAGCCACGTGGTCTCCCACTGGGCCGAGGCGGCGAAACCGGCGAAGAAGCCGAAGAAGATGGGGATCCCCCACATGGCGAGGCGGCGCAGCGGCTCCACGACCTCCTGGTAGCGATCCAGCTGAGAGCTCAGCCGCGCGTAGACCGGCCGCAACCGGTACGCGAGCTGGATCGCCGCCCACACCGGCACGGCCATCGCGAGGAACCCGACGACGAACATCACGGCGCGGGCGATCCACTGCGTGGACAGGACCGTGGTGAACCCCAGCTGGGCGAACCACATCCAATCGGCGTAGAGGTTCGCGAAGACGAAGAACGCCACGACCAGAGCGGCGATGATCGCCAAGCTGATCGAGATGATCCGTCGGGAGCGGTTCGGCGGCGTGGCCTGGTTCGGCGCTGAGGTCGTGGTCACCACCTCATCCTAGGCGCGACCGCGGGGCGTGAGCCGTGGATACTACGATCCCGTGCTGTTCCCCGCCTCGCACGAGGGCAGGGCATCGAGATCCCCGCCGTCGCGGATCGTCTCGAGCACCTTGAGCGAGTCCGAGAGCGTCGAGACGGCGAACACCCGGATGCCGCTGGGCACATGACCCACGACTTCGTTGCAGTTCGCCGAAGGGGCCAGGAACCAGGTGGCTCCGGCATCCCGAGCTCCGTAGAGCTTCTGCCGGATGCCACCGATCGCGCCCACCTGCCCCTTGTCGTCGATCGTGCCGGTGCCGGCGATGTGCTGGCCGCCGGTGAGGTCCCCGGGCGACATCTTGTCGATGATGCCGAGCGCGAACATCATGCCGGCGCTCGGGCCGCCGATGTCGTTCAGCTGGATCTTGACGTCGACGGGGAGGTCGAATCCGATCGCCAGCGAGACGCCGACGAGCCACTGTTGCTGGCCGCCGACCTCACCCTGGCGCGGGGTGACGGTCGCGGTCGTCGGGGCGTCGTCGCGCTTGATGCCGAAGGTGACCGGCTGACCGCCTGCCGCCTGGATCGCCGCTTTGACGTCGTCGGCGGTCGCCGTGGCGGTCCCGTTCACCGACTCGATCACGTCACCGGCCTCGAGGATTCCCGCGGCGGCACCGTCGCCGGTCACGCTCCCGACGACGATGCCCTGGGGGACGTCGTACCCGAGCTCGCGGAGCGCCGCCGCGGACGCCTCGAGCTGCGAATCGGTCATGAGAGCCGCGTTCTCGGTGTTGCGCTGCTCGGTGGACTGCCCCGACGGGAAGATCCGGTCGATGGGCACGACCGCACGGGAGGGATCGAACCACGCGAGCGCCAGTTCGATCCAGGTGGGCGTGCGTTCGCGGTTGCCGTTGACCTGCACGGTCAGCAGGTCGAGTTGGCCCGTCGTCGGATCGGCCTTCTCGTCCGGGACCGTGATGAGCGGGACGTCCACACCGTCGGCGTTCTTCGACGTGCCGAGGGTGTTCAGCACCGGTCCGGGCTGCTGGATCACGTAGGACGTCGGCAGGAAGGTCAGCAGGAAGAGCACCACGACGGCGACGGCGAGGGACCACAGTCCGAAGATCGTGGTGCGTGACCGTCGGCGCGCGGGAGCGGGCACGACGGAGACGTTCTCGTCGAACAGGGTCACGGGTCCTACCTTTGCCGGGTCGTTCGCGCGCGGCGTAAGCGGCGTGGAGCCGAGCCGGGGAGAGCGAGGAATCGTGCAACTAGCGTAGATCCCGTTCCCCTTGACCTGGCTGAGAGGCGAAGAAGTGGCAGACGACGACCGGAACCCTGAAGAAGAGTTCCAGGAACTCATGCGTCGCCTGATGTCGGGCGACATGTCGGGCATCGACCCCGAACAGCTGTCGCGGCTGTCGGGCATGCAGATCGACCCCGCGATGCTGCAGGCCGTGATGAGCCAGCTGCAGGGTGCCTTCGCGGGGGCCCAGGACGGCGTCGACTGGAGCCTGGCGGAACGTCAGGCCCTGCACATCGCCAACCAGGACGGCCAGGGCGTCACCATGGGGCAGAGCACCGACCTCTCGCAGGCCTTCTCGCTCGCCAACCTCTGGCTCGGTGAGGCGACGAACATCTCCGATCTCTCCCAGCCCGCTCGGGCGATCACCCGCGGCGCCTGGGTCACCGCGACCCTCCCGCTCTGGCAGGAGCTGGCCGAACCTGTCGCCACGAGCATCGCCGATGCGCTGACCGACGCTCTCGGACAGCAGGCGCCCGACGACATGCAGGAGATGATCGCGGGTGCCGGTCGCCTCATGCGCACCGTCGGAGGCTCTCTGTTCGCCACGCAGCTCGGCCAGGTCGTCGGTCGCCTGTCCACCGAGGTCGTGGGCGGCGGAGACGTCGGGATCCCGGTGATGCCCGATGGTGAGGCAGCGATCCTGCCGCAGAACTTCGCCGATTTCGGGCGCGACCTCGAGATCCCCGACGACCAGCTCGCGCTGTATCTCGCGACGCGCGAGCTCGCACACGCGCGTCTCTTCCGGCACGCCCGTTGGCTGCGCCTGCACGTCATCTCCCAGGTGCGCGATTTCGCGCACGGGATCCGCGTCGACACCGACGCTCTCGAGGAGCTGGCGTCGCGATTCGATCCTTCGCAGCCCGAGGAACTCCGCAGTGCGTTGGAGAGCGGTGCCCTGCTGCCCGCGCGGTCGGAGGAGCAGACCGCTGCCTTGACGCGCCTCGAGAACCTGCTCGCCACGATCGAGGGGTGGGTCGACGTGGTCACCGAAGACGCCACCTCGCGGCTGCCCGCGGCCGCGCGGATCGCCGAGGCGGTCCGTCGCCGTCGCGCTGTCGGCGGGCCCGCCGAGCAAGCACTCGGTTCCCTGGTGGGGCTGGAGCTGCGGCCGCGCCGCATGCGAGAGGCAGCAGCCATGTGGCGAGCGGTCACCGAAGCCGTCGGCGTGGCCGGTCGCGACGCGCTCTGGGACTACCCCGACCTCATGCCCTCGGCCGAGGATGTCGATGACCCGGCCGGCTTGGTGGCCCGCGTGGTCGCGGCGTCGCGCGGTGAGGCCGCACCGACGGATGCCATGGACGATGCGCTCGCGCAGCTGCTCGCCGAGGAGAGCGGCGACGCCCCCCGCATCGACGACGCGCCGGAGGGTGCGGACACCCCCGAGGCGGACGAAGACGACGGCGACGGCGGGGCTCCGGGAGACCAGCGCCCGGTCTGACACGTCCTCCCCACCATGGACCGCGCTCCCGGAGGGTGTGGATAAGTGACGGCGGCCCGTCGCCGGTCGAGATCATCGTGGAGTGATCCGACTCGACCAGGCTTCTCCCCCGCTGTTCCGTGGCGATGGGACCGTGCAGTTCGGCGCGCCCGCCCGAGCTCTCCTCGATTCCTCGCCGCCGTGGGTGGAGGCGGCCGTCGGAGCCCTCGAGGCCGGAACGACCCGTAGCGAGCTCCGGGCGCTCGCCCGCCTGCACCGCGCGAAGGACACGGACGCCGATGCCCTGCTGCGGGAACTCGCTCCCGTCCTCCGACGACCGCGGCGACAGGTCACCTTCGTCGTGCAGACAGCGGATGACCTCCCCTCATCGGCGGTGCGTGCGGTCCTCGCCGCGTTGCCGGCGCGCACCGAGGTCGTCGCGTGGGCCGGAACCCACTCCGCGCCCGTGGCATCCGATCGCCGGGTGGTCCTGCTCGCCGCGCACCGCGTCGATCCTCGTCGCGCGTCCGCTCTCCTCCGCGAGGACATCGTGCATCTGCCCCTCGTCCTCGGCGGCGCGAGCGCGAGAATCGGACCGGTGGTGCATCCGGGCCGCACCGCGTGCTTGTCCTGCCTGGATGCCACGGCTCGACGTCACGACGACGCGTGGCCGCTGCTCGCGGCTCAGCTGCTCGCGCGCCCGTGCGCGACGGTCGACGTGGCGCTGGCCGCTGAGGCGGGTCGCGCCGCACGGCACCTGCTCACCGCGCGACCCGGGATCCCGTCCCGTTCCCTGCGCCTGCACGCCGACTCGATCCGGCGTGTCTGGGAAGACCATCACCCGAGCGCAGACTGCCGCTGCCGATCTCTCGAAGGAAGCGCGACGGCTCACGATCCGCGCGGCCGCGTCCTCGAGCCCAGCTCACCGACAGCGAGCGCGCGGCCCTCGTGACGCCCACGTACGCGAGCCGACGCTCCTCGTCCATCGCCTCGAAGGTGGTCGCGTACGAGATCGGGAGAAGACCCTCGCTCACGCCGATGAGGAAGACGTGATCCCACTCCAGTCCTTTTGCCGCGTGGAGGGTCGAGAGGGTGACGGTGCGGGTGGCGGGCTCGTGCTGGTCCCGCGCTCGCGCCTGGAGGTCGTCGGTGAAGGACCGCAGATCCGTTCCGGGCGCAGCCTCCTCGGCGAGCCGGAGAAGGGCCGCCCGAGCCTCCCAGCCGTCCCGGAGAGCCCCTCCGGCTTGCGGCGGTTCGTCCGTCAACCCGACTCCCCTCAGCACGTCGCGGACGGTGGCGAGAAAACCGGTCTCGACGGGCGCGACCGACGCCGCCCGCAGCGCCATCAGCGCCTGGCGCACCTCGGGAAGGTCGAAGAACTTCCGCCCGCCGAGCACCGTCGCGGCGATCCCCTGCGCAGCCAGAGCGTTCAAGACGACCGCGGATTGGGCGTGCGAGCGGTACAGGATCGCGATGCTCTCGGGGTCGGCGCCCTCCGCGACCATCGCGGCGACGGACGCCGCGACGCCCGCAGCCTCCGTCTCGTCGTCGTCGTAGCCGCGGACGACGGGAACGGGGGCGTCCCCCTCGTGCGCGGCGACGAGTTCGAGAGCGCCGGCGCGCCCGCGCATGAGGTCATTGGCGACGGCGAGCACGGCGCCCGTCGAGCGGTAGTTGCGTTCGAGGCGCACCACCCGGGCATCTTCGTGTGTGCGCTCGAACTCGAGCAGATATCGCGCGTCGGCACCGGTGAACGAGTAGATGGTCTGGCTCGCGTCCCCCACCACGCAGAGGTCGCGTCGATCGCCCAACCACAGTTCCAGCAGCCGGTTCTGCAGCGGCGAGACGTCCTGGTACTCGTCCACGGTGAAGTGCCGGTACTGCTCGTGCACGGCCGCCGCCACCCGCGGTTCCGCCTCGATCATCCCCGCACAGGTGAGGAGCACGTCCTCGAAGTCCATCTGCCGCCGCTCGTCCTTGAGCTTCTCGTACGACCGCTGGAGATCGACGACCTGATCCACCCGCAGACGACCGACGCCCTCCGGTCGCGCGATGGCGTACTGCTCGATCGAGCGCATGGTCACCTTGCGCCACTCGATCTGCGACGCGACGTCACGCAGCGTGGCGGTGTCCGGGGAGAGCCCGATGCCGTCGGCCGCGTGCGCGAGCATGCGCACCTTGTTGTCGATGATCGACGGCGCCTGGTCGGCCGCCAACGTCGGCCAGAAGTAGTTCACCTGGGCGAGAGCCGCCGCGTGGAAGGTGCGGGCGGAGACGCCACTCACCCCGAGGGCGCGCAGGCGGCCTCTCATCTCACCCGCGGCCTTCGCCGTGAAGGTCACCGCCATCACGCGCTGGGGCGAGTAGGCACCCGTGTCCACCCCATGGGCGATGCGGCGCGTGATGACTCGGGTCTTTCCCGTGCCCGCCCCGGCGAGAACGCAGACCGGTCCCCGCAGCGCGCGCGCCGCTTCCAGCTGATGCTCGTCGAGTCCGTCCAACGCACCCGAGCTCATCCGACGCCCCCGTACCAGTCGTCGATCAAGCGGCGCGCGATGGAAGACGACCCGGGAAGCTGCACCCCGTCCTCTCCGCGCAGAGCGGTGCCGATCTGCTCGCGGTCGAACCAGCGCACCTCGACGATCTCCTCACCGTCGGCGCGCACTTCGGCGTCGTCCACGACGCGCGCTCGGAAACCGAGCATCAACGAGCGCGGATACGGCCACACCTGCGAGCCGCGATACTCCACGTCCCGCACGCGCACCCCCGCCTCTTCGAAGATCTCGCGCGCGACGGCGTCCTCCAGCGACTCCCCGGCCTCCGCGAAGCCGGCGAAACATGAGTACCTGTCCCCGCCCCACGCGGCATTCGCCCCGAGCAGAACACGGTCGGGGTCCGTCGCCGAGGACAGCAGCACGATGACCGCCGGATCCGTGCGCGGGAAATGCTCACGACCGCAGCGGGGACAGTGGCGCGACCACCCCGCGTGGCGCAGCTCCGTGCGCGTACCGCACGCGGGACAGAAGGGCGCATCGCGAAGCCAGCCGGCCAGCGCCACGGCCGTGGCGAGGATCTCCGCCTCCTCCGCGGGCAGGTCCCCGCCGACGCTGCGGAGCCGCCCCCACTCGACCCCCGCGGGGAGAGCGGGCTCGTCGCTCTCTTCCAGGACCGCCAGCAGAAGACCGCGGCCGTCCATGCTCCGGCCGAGGAACGCCCACTCGTACGTTTCCTCGACCTCGGTCGCGCCGATCAGCGACAGTCGTCCGCCGTCGACGGGCGCCGCGTCACCGCGGATCAGCAGGACTCGCGTTCCGGATGCCGCGCGCTCGCGCTCGATCAGATCGTCGGTGACGCGTTCGTCACCGCGCCTGTCCAGCGCACCGCCGGGCCATCGCGTCGGAGACGGAGAAGGCATCGAACACCTCTCTCAAGGGCGTGGCGCAAGGGGAACGAGCGAGCACCCGACCTACCCTGGGGGCATGGCCCGCTCGCCCCTCACTCTAGCCGCGTCGGTGACGGCGGCCCTCCCGCGGATCGGTGTGACGCGCGTCGGAGCGCTCACCGAGAACGGCGCGGGTCGCTTCGATGCCGCCCTCGTCCATCTCGACGACGGGCGTACCGCTGTCGTGCGACGGCCTTCCTCGGAAGAGTCCGCGTCCGACCTGGCCGCGGAGTCGCGCGCACTGCTCGCCCTCACACCCGGCGTCCGTGCGCTCCTCCCTTTCGCCGTTCCCGAGGTGCTCGGCGAAACCGGCTCCGGGACGGACCGCGTCCTGGTGACGACGCACCTGGAGGGGTACCGGATCGATCCGGCCCATCTGCCGAAGGGCCCCGGCTACGCGCCGGCCATCGGCGGGGCGCTCGCGGCCATTCATGCCCTGCCCGTCTCGATCGTCCGCACCGACGGTCTTCCCGTCCGCTCGCCCGAGCAGGTTCGTGACGACACGGCCCGCCTGCTCGATCGCGCCGACGGTACGGATCGGGTGCCCGACGCTCTCATGCTCCGCTGGCGTCGCGCCCTTCGCGAAGACGAGCTGTGGCGCTTCGAATCGGCCGTCATCCTCGGCGGGGGCACGAGTTCTTCGGTCCTCCTCGACGATGACGAGGACGACATCCCGCACGTCACCGGCGTCCTCGACTGGTCGGGCCTGAGCGTCGGCGATCCGGCGGTGGACCTGCGTTGGCTGGCATCCGCGCCGCTCGCCGCCGACGACGTCTTCGACGGCTACACCGCGGCGAGCGACCGCTCCCCCGATGCCCTTCTTCGCGAGCGCGCCCGACTGTACGCCGAGCTCGAATTCGCCCGCTGGCTGGTTCACGGGCACGACGCCGGGGACGCGTCGGTCGTCGCCGATGCCGTCGCGCTGCTCGAGGCGCTCGTCGAGGGAGTTCGCGGCGACCACATCGTGACGGACACCCGCACCGACATCGATGACGCGCTCGCTCTCGTCGAGCAGGTGCCCCCGGCGGTCATCGGCACGGCCGATACGTCGATGCAGACCGACGCCTACGACCCGGAGGCGCTGTCGCTCTATCTCTCCGCCGAGCGCGACCGCGAGGCGGCGGCCGCCGGGCTCGCCGCGGCCCTCGCCGACGACGACCTCTCCGGCGCGAACGCCGATACCGGGGCGTTCGATCTGACCCCGGCCCTCAGCGAGGAACCCGGTCCGACGGCACCGATCGATCTCGACGGGTGGACCGAGAACGCTCCGCACACCGCCGGAACGCCCACCGCGGATGCCGCGACCGGCGGTGCCCCCGTCGGGTCCGGCGACACCTCCCCGGACGCGGACGAAGACGACGAAGAAGACGCCGCGCGCGCGAGCCGTGCGGCCCTCCGCCGCTGGGGCGTGACCGGCGACGGATCCTGACGGACCGACGAGGCGTCACCCCCGGATGACCAGCTCGTCCCCGACGTAGAACAGCGCCACATCGATCGCGTCGAGCGGCACCCCGTGCTTGGCGTGGTACGCCTCGCGGTAGAGCTCGAGCTGCACCATCCGCGACCGCCGGTCTTCAGCGGTCACCGGGGGCTTGCCGGTCTTCCAGTCGACGATCTCGTACCGCTCCCCGCGGCGGTACACCGCGTCGAGCTTGCAGATGACGACGTGCTCGCGCCCATCGAGCCGTTGCGTGACGAAGTCGATCTCCGTCTCCACCTCCAGGGGCTGCAGCGCCGCCCATTCGGAACGCTCGAAGCACTCGCGGAGCCGCTGCAGCTCGGCCGCGTCGGCGGCGGAGGCCCCGAAATCGTCGTCTTCCCACAGGCCGCCATCGTCGAGTCCGACCCCCGCGCCGACGAGCCCGGAGCGCTGCTCGACCCACGCGTGGAACAGTGTGCCGAGCCGCGTCTGCCGATAGGGCCGTTCGGGCATCGGGCGCCGCACCTCGTCGACCGCCGCACGGTAGTCGGCGACGTAGTCCTTGAAGCGCGAGGCAGGGATCCGCGTGGGGGCGGGGGCATGGACGGGCTGCAGGCGCGCGGCGCGTTCGGCGAGCAGCAACGCCAAGTCGGCATCGGGTTCGACGGGCGCCGCATCCCGGGCCGCGGCCACCTCGGATGCCGCGGCGGTCACCGCGGTGCGACGGGAGCCCAAGGGGTCGAGCGGCCAGTGCAGCAGACGCCGCTCGCCGTCGTAGGGGTCCTCACCGGCTTCGCCGACGACGAGCTCGCTGCCCAGTGCCTCCGCCGCCTCGTCGAGGAACACGCTCGGCCGGCGCGGCTTCTTCGTCCCCGACCAGGTGGAACCCGAGAGCAGCAGGTGATCACGGGCGCGAGTGAAGGCGACGTAGGCCAGCCGGCGATCCTCGTCGAGCTGTCGCGCGCGGTTCGCCGCGACGAAGTCGTCGATGGCCGCCTTCAGTTCCTGCTGCGTCTCGGCGCCCCTCCAGCCGAAGGCAGGGAGCCAGGCCGCATCCCCGCGGAAGTCGGACGGAAGGATGCCGAACCCCAGCCACCCCTTCGTGTCACGCGGGAGAGAGGGAAGCTCATCCGTCACGAGCCGCACGACCGCCACGGCGTCCCACTCGAGTCCCTTCGACCCGTGGATCGTCAGGAGCTGGACCACGTCGTCCTCAGGTGGTTCGGTCCGCGGCGCGAACTCGTCGGCCTGTTCCGCGTGGTCGAGCCACGCCAACAGGCTCGCCACCGAGCCGGACTCGTCCGCGGCGAGGAAGCCGCGGATCTCGTCGACGAAGGCCCGGAGCTGTGCCGAAGCGATCCGTGCGGGCCCGCGGGACTCGTTGGCGGCGAGCTCGATGTCGAGACGGAGCTCCGCTTCGATCAGTCGGATGAGCTCGGGGATGGGGGCGCCGATGCTCCGGCGGAGGCCCGCGAACACGGCTCCCGCCTCCCGCAGACGAGCACGTCCGGCGGGGGTGATGTCAGCGAGCCACCCGTGGTCGTCGTTCTGCCGGGCGAGGAAGTCGAGGGCGTCCACGAGCGACGCCCGGTCCGCGCCCGGCGTGGCGCGCAGCCGATCGGCGACCTCTTTCTCGAGCGGTTGCAAGGCCACGTCGTGCGTCGCAAGACGGCGGGCGAGCTGAGCGAGCGCCCGCAGGTCGGCGAGGCCGACCGCCCATCGCGGCCCCGACAAGAGCCGGATCAGCGCGGATCCCGCTTCCGGATCACTGATCACCCGCAACGCGGAGACGACGTCGACGACCTCGGGCGTGGTGAGCAGACCGCCCAGCCCGAGAATGCGGTGCGGGATGCCACGCCGCCCCAGCGCGTCCCCGAAACGCACCATGTGCTTCTTGCTGCGGAAGAGCACGGCACCGGTCGTCGCCCGCCCGTCGGCTTGCCGCGCCGCGCGGACCCCGGCAAACCACGACGCGACCCGGTCGGCCTCGGTGTCCAGATCGCTCTCGAACACGATCTCGACGCGGCCCTCGGGCGCGCCGGGACGTGACGTGAGCTCCTTCACCGCGATCGGCGAACGGTCGGCGAGCGGTGCGAGCACGGCGTTGGCCACGTCGAGGACGCGCGCGCTGTTGCGCCAGCTGGTGAGCAGCGAGAAGTGTCGGCATCCCCCCTCCGGGGAGAACGCGGCCGGGAATCCGCCGAGGTTGCCCGCGCTCGCGCCGCGCCACGCGTAGATGGCCTGGTGCGGATCGCCCACGGCCATCACGCCGGTGCCTCCGAACAGCGTCGACAGCAGATCCGTCTGGACCACCGAGGTGTCCTGGTACTCGTCGAGCAGCACGACGCGGTAGCGTGCCCGCAGTTCGGCGACGACGGCAGGATGCTCGCGGGCGATCCGCAGGGCTCCGGCCACCTGATCGGCGAAGTCCATGACACCGAGCCGGATCTTCTCGCTGTCGTAGGCGGCGGCGAGCGTCGCCAACAGGCTGAGAGCGGAGACGCGCGCGGCGGCGTCGGCCACGTCCTTGTAGACCGTGACCCGCGCCGATGTCGACGGGCGCTCGACGATGCGTCCGAACTCGTCGGGGAACGCGGCGAGGCGGTCGAGATCGACGAGGTTGTCGACGCCGTCACGCGCGATCCGCAGGGCCGCGTCGATGAGGGTCCGCGGGGACTCCTGCCGCTCTTCGAGCCGCGGGTCGTCCGAGGTGAAGACCACGCGCCGCATGAGCAACCACGCCGCGGACTCGGAGAGGATCGCCGACTCGGCGTCGCGCCCGATGCGCAGCCCGTGCTCTCTCACGAGGGAGTCGGCGAAGCTGTTGTACGTCGAGACGGTCGGGCGGTGCAGAAGCTGATCGCCGTCGTCCTCCCCCGTACCGAGCGTCGCGTACTCGTCGGCGAGGGCGTCGAGGACCGCACGTCGCGCTGCGTCCCCGCGCGCTCCCTGCTGCGCGCCGAGCTCGGCGAAGACGGCCAGCCTGCCCGAGCGGTGCAGTTCGGGGAGCACCGGCAGCAGGCCGCGGGTCTCGAACTCGGACAGCCGCTGGAGGCGCCGCTGCACGCGCTCGGCCAGCTCACCCGCCGCCTTCCGCGTGAAGGTCAGACCGAGCACCTCGTCGCGACGGACGATCCCGTTGGCGACGAGCCATACGACGCGGCCCGCCATCGTCTCCGTCTTGCCGCTCCCGGCACCGGCGACGACGAGTGCCGGGGCGAGGGGGGACTCGATGACGGCGGTCTGCTCCGGCGTGGGCGGGAACTGGCCGAGGGCGGCGGCGATCGTCGCCGCGGACAGCGTCGCGGTCATGAGGCGCTCACCGGCGACACGGTGTGGATACGACAGAGTCCGTACGAGAACTCGTCGCGACAGTGCACCTCGTACGGGGCGGCGAAGCTCGCTCCGCGCATGACCTCGACCGCCCGCCGCACGCGCTCGACGAACGCGGCACGCGCCTCCTCGTCGAAGGGCGGCTGGAGCGGCTCGGCATAGTCTTTCGTCGCCGCCGTGGGGCGGAGCACGAGCAGCTTCGCCCCACCGGGGGCGAGGCCCTCCGTGTTCTCGATCGCACCGGATGCGAAGGCCAGTTGATACGCGGCCAGCTGCGGATTGTCGGCGACCTTGGCGTCTGTCTGGGGTTCGTTCTTCCCCGTCTTGAGGTCGACGATCACGACGTCACCCGACGGCGTGACCTCGACGCGGTCGATGTCGCCGCTGACCACGACCCCGTGCTCTCCGGCGTCCTCGACGGGAATCGGCACCTCGAAATGCCGTTCCGCGCCGATCAGGCGGCCTCCCGCGTCGTCGAAGCGACGCAGGTAGGTCGCGAGGCGGCGCACGAGGTCCCGGGCCCGCGTGCGCTCCGCGCGCTCCCGCCAGGCGGCGTCGAAGACCAGCTCCCCCCACCTCTCATCGACGACGGCCCACAGGTCGTCCTCCGACGACGAGGCAGCCGTCTCGAGGGCGGCGTGGATGATCGTGCCGATCCCCGCCGTGGTCCCGCTGCGGTCACCGCCCAGATCGGCGATGACCCAGTTCAGCTCGCACTCTTCGAGGGCATGCAGGCGCGAGGGCGAGACACGAACGTCCTCTTTCGCCAGGTCGCGGAGCGGTGCCGTGGAGCTGGGGGCGGTGACCCCGTACCACTGCTGCGGCGAAGCCCCCGCGACGCCTGCGGCCGCCAGCAGCGCGAGCTGCCCCGCAGCGTGCCGTCGTTCGGGCGCGGGCACGCGCGCGACCGTCAGCGTCCGTCGGTGGCGTGCCACGAGTCCACGGAGTGAGAGCGGGTGCTCGGGGATCGCGGATGCCGCCTCCGGAGTGGGCAGCATCTCGAACAACACGCTCGGGCCGGTGTCGTCGTCGTCGACCGCGGTCACGATCAGCCTCTGGCCCGCACGCGAGATCGCCCGGACGAACAGTCGGAGCTCGTCGTGCATGGCCGCACGACGACGATCGAGCATGCCCGCGGCCGGCAGATCGGGGAACTGCACCGCGTCGGCCAGGCGCCAGGTCTCGAGCAGTCCACCGCGCAGACGCGTGTTGGGCCAGACCCCGTCCTGCACACCGGCGACGATGACGGTGTCGAACGCGGTGCCGGCGGCGGCCGCGGGGGTCAGGACGCGCACGGCATCGATCACCGCCGGTTGCTCGATACGGTCTTCGGCCACGTCGCTGTCGAGAATCGCCCGGAGAAAGACCGCGGCCTCGCCGTCGGGCTCGCGCTCCGTGAAGCGCTTGGCCGCCTGGAACAGCGCCACGATGGCGTCGAGATCGCGATCCGCCTGCTCGGCGAGCGGTCCGTGGCCGCGCGAGGCTTCGCGCCACGATCGGGCGAGACCGCTGCGCTCCCACGCGGTCCACAGCAGCTCGTGCGCCGTGGCGTGCTGCTCCGCCTGCGTGCGCAGGGCCGCCAGCGTCTCTCCCAGTCGCGCGGCACGGCGCGCCTCGCGCGAGTCGATGGTCGCGAATTCCAGGGGATGCCGAAGCCCCGATGCCAGCACCTCGCCCGCGGACCGTGTTCCGCCCTCGCGGACCTCCTCGTGTCGGAGCACGGTGCGTAGTCGCCGGAGTTCGATGGGGTCGAGGCCGCCGAACGTCCCGAGCAGGACGTCCGCGACGGATTCGGGAGTCCACTCGGAGGGGTCGGTGGCGCCGAGCTCGACGAGGGCGACGAGGTCGCGGACCGGCCTCTGGGTACCGAGGGCGACCCCGGGACCGCTGGAGCGCGCCGGGACCTCGCGGGCGGCCAGCTCGGCCTCCAGAGCAGCGACCTGGCGCGAATCGTGCGCGATGACCGCGCACTCCCCCCAGGCGATGCCCTCGAGCACATGGCGCTCGCGCAGGAGTCGGGCGATCGCGTCGGCTTCCTCCGCCGGCGACCGCAGCAGGAACGTGCGCACGGAGCCCGTCGGAGCGGCCCCGTCCGGTGCACGACGATGCGCCACGATCCCGGCCGCACCGATCCGCGCGGCGACCGAACGCACGAGATCGACCTGTTCCGCCGTTCCGCGGTGCACGGTGCGAAGCGCCGCGAGATCCCCCAACTCGCGCGTGAGCCGGGCGAAATTCTCCGGAGTCGCGCCGCGGAACGCGCCCGAGCCGACATCCGGATCGCCGAACGCGACCACTCCGATCCCCCGCGTTCGACACGCGCGCAGGAGGTCGACGCCACCGCTGGTGAGCTCTTGCGCGTCGTCGACGAGGATGCACCGCAGGGAGGCGAACCGCCCCAGCACGTCTCTGTCTCGCAGAGAGTCGTCCAGGATGCCGACGGCCTCCCGGGCGAGGTCCGCGGCATCGCGATGGGCGTTGCGCATCCGCCGACGGACGTGCCGATACTCCCGAGTGAAGGAGGCCAAGGACTCCCACACCTCGACCCCGTGCTGCGCCGCCAGGGCCGAGAGATCATCGGGGCCGAGGCCGAGGTTGGTGCACTCGGCGAGGAATGCGCGCAGGTCTCCTCGGAATCCGCGGGTGCCACGGATCGCGGGACCGAGCCAGTCGGGCCACCGCGAGACCCCCTCGCTCTCGTCGGCGGCATCGCCGTCGAGGAGGTCTTTCACGATCTGGTCTTCGTCGCCGCCCGTCAGCAGCTGCGGAGGCTCATTCCCCCGGCGAACCTCGGCACCGCGCACGAGCTGGAAGGCGAAGGAGGCGAGAGATCGAGCGAGCGCACCCGACGTCGCACGTCCCACCGCGAGTGCGAGGGGATCGCGCAGGGCCGTCGCTCCGGGCCGCGTCGGGGTGAGGACGAGGATGTCGTCGGGATCCACCCCCGACTCGACGAGTCGACGCACCCGCGCGACGAGAGTCGAGGTCTTTCCGGAGCCGGGAGCCCCGACGACCGCTCCGCTGCGCTCGGGCGCCCAGGCGACGATCTCGCGCTGATGGTCGTCGAGCGGGAACCCGCGCTCCCCGAGCCCCACCTCACCCCCGCCGGACGCCACGCCGAGAGCGGGCTGCGGGGCGTCGCGATCGAGCATGCTCTCCACGCTAGCCGGGGCCACCGACACCGAGCGCCCGACGCCGCGGCGCGGTCATGCGCACCCCGACCCCGCCGCGTTCGCCATCCGCGAAGCGGGCCGTCGCGCGCGGCGTCGCGTCGGAGGGCTGCCCTAGAGTCGAAGAGCGCACCGGGCCGACCGCGACCCGGGCGGAAAGGACGCATCGTGGAGATCCGCATCGGCATCACCAACACCGGCCGCGAACTGAGCTTCGAGACCAACGAGAGCTCCGATGTCGTGAAGTCGTCGGTGGTCACCGCCCTCGACAGCTCCGCGAGCCACGTCACCTTCACCGACGTCAAGGGCAACTCGTACATCGTGCCCACCGCGAACCTCGCGTTCGTCGAGCTCGGCACCGAAGAGTCCCGCCGCGTGGGCTTCGTCGCCTGACCCTGGCCCGCGCATGGAGATCCTGCTCGGCCTGATCGTCGGAGCCGTCATCGGGCTCGGTGTCCACTTCGCGCTGCCGCACCGGGTCGTCCGGGGCGTCGCCCTGGCACCGTTCGCCGGGGCGGCGGCATCCGCCGTCATGTGGACCGTGCTCACCTGGGCCGGGCATACGGTCTCGTCGCCGCTGCTGTGGCTCGTCGTGATCGCCGCGCCCGCTCTCACGACGCTCGCTCTCGTTCCGCTCCTGTCGTGGACCCGCCTTCGCCGCGACGCGGCCGATCGCGCCCGCCTCGGGATCTGAACGCACTCCACCGGGACGAACGAACGTCGTGGGCACGATCAGCCTCGGCCACGATCAGCCTCGGCGCGTCAGGCAGCCAACCCCATGGCATCCATTCGACGCGCGTGAGCGCCCATCAGTTCCGTGAACACGGGCTCGACCTTGGCTTCTTCCGCGCGATCGAGCCTCGGATGCCGCAGCGCGGCACGCGCGACCAGCAGCGTGTCCCCCACCAGACGCCGCCCCCAGAGCGCGAGCAACCAGCGCCATTCCTCATCGCTCGAGATGGTGGAGCCCAGGATGTCCACGATGGCCTGGCGATCGTCATCGGCCTGAAGGATCCGCGCGACCCGGCGACCGGTGTCGCCGTAGCTCGAGGACAGGGCGAGATAGAAGTCGTCGAGCATGCCCGCCGTGATGTGGACCGAGAGCATGGTCTCCTGCGGGCGCACGCCGTGCGTGTTGCGCCGGAAGGCGTCGAGCGACTCGCGGAACGGCAGCATGAGCTGCGTCGGGTCCGCGCCCCTCTCCCGGATGAGTCCCACCAGCTCCTGGTGCTTGATCAGCGCCGCGCCCGCCGCGCGGGAGAGCGACTCCTTCTCGGCGAGTTCCGGGGTGAGCGCGATGAGCTCGCTGAGGGTCTCGAAGAACCCGAGCTGCAGGTAAGCGGCCTGCCCGAGGAAGGTCTCGATATCGGGAGCGAGCTCCGCGAAGTCGACGCGCAGAGCCTCGCCGAGGTCTCCGCGCGAACGCAACTGCAGCGTCCGACCGACCGGGCGTTGACGACGACGGAACCACTCGAACACGCCTACAGCCTAGGCGTCGGGGGCGCGCGAAACACTGTTGGGTAGAGTGGACACGCCCCGGCGATGGATCGGGGCCCCGCGCCTGTGGACGAGTGGAGGGCGTGGATCCGACTCCCCAGGCGGTTTCTCACCGCCGGAACAGGCACGCTCATGACGACATTCGCCGAACTCGGCGTCGATCAGGACATCGTCGATGCCCTGGCATCCAAGGGCATCGTCGATGCCTTCCCGATCCAGGAGCAGACGATTCCCCTCGGTCTCCCGGGACAGGACATCATCGGTCAGGCCAAGACCGGTACCGGAAAGACCTTCGGCTTCGGCATCCCCGTGGTCCAGCGTCTCGGACCGAACCCCGAGCCCGGCGTCAAGGCGCTCATCGTCGTCCCCACTCGCGAGCTCGCCGTCCAGGTCTACGAAGACATGGACATGCTGACCTCCAACCGCCCCACCAGCGTCGTCGCCATCTACGGCGGCAAGGCGTACGAGGGCCAGATCGATCAGCTCAAGGCCGGCGCGCAGATCGTCGTCGGCACGCCCGGTCGCCTGATCGACCTGGCGAACCAGCGTCTGCTCGATCTGTCGCACGCGACCGAGGTCGTGCTCGACGAGGCCGACAAGATGCTGGATCTCGGCTTCCTCGCCGACATCGAGAAGATCTTCTCGAAGGTCCCCGCCGTGCGGCACACGCAGCTGTTCTCCGCGACCATGCCGGGCCCGATCGTGGCGCTGGCGCGCCGCTTCATGTCGAACCCGATCCACATGCGCGCCAACGACCCCGACGAGGGCCTCACGCAGGCGAACATCAAGCACCTCGTCTACCGCGCGCACTCGCTCGACAAAGACGAGGTCATCGCCCGCATCCTGCAGTCCGAGGGGCGCGAGAAGGCCGTCATCTTCACGCGCACCAAGCGCGCCGCCCAGAAGCTCGTCGACGAGCTCGGCGACCGCGGCTTCAACGCCGCCGCCGTCCACGGCGACATGAGCCAGGAGGCGCGCGAGCGTTCGATGGCCGCGTTCAAGGCCGGCAAGAAGGACGTGCTGATCGCCACCGACGTCGCCGCCCGCGGCATCGACGTGAACGACGTCACCCACGTCATCAACCACACGATCCCCGACGACGAGAAGACGTACCTGCACCGCGCCGGCCGCACCGGTCGCGCCGGGCGCACGGGCATCGCGGTGACCTTCGTCGACTGGGACGACGTCCACAAGTGGGCGCTCATCAACCGCGCCCTCGAGTTCGGTCAGCCCGAGCCCACCGAGACGTACTCGTCGAGCCCGCACCTCTACACCGACCTCAACATCCCCGAGGGCACGAAGGGTCGTCTCGTGACCGCCCCCAAGGCGGTCGCCCCCAAGGTCGAGAAGAAGACCGATGCTCCGGATGCCGAGGGCGAACGCTCTCCGCGCCGTCGCCGTCGTCGCGGGGGTTCGTCCGCCGCGGCGACCCCTGAGGGCGGCTCGAACGGCGAGAGCGCCCCGCGCGCCGAGGCCGGCGCCGGAACGCACGACGGCGCCGGCAAAGAGCACCACGACGGCAACGCGGCCCCGCGTCGCCGCCGGCGTCGCCGCAGCGGGGGCAGCTCGGGCGCCCCGGCCGCTCCCGTCGCCTGACGCGAGAATCTGAACGGCGCCGACCCTCGACGGGGGTCGGCGCCGTTGCGTTCCCCGGCCTCGGACCACACTGATCACGACGAGGGACTTTCGAGCGCCCCGGCCCGCATCCTCCGTTCCCGCGCCGCAGAGCACAGGTGTCCCCCGCGTCGTAGCGAGGACCTCATCGAAAGGCGGTCGGGAGCCCGTTACGGGAAGACCGGGGCAGCGCCCCGCCCGAGCGCGAAGATGCGCGCGACCATGTCGTCGGTCGTGGTGTTCTCGCCGGGGACGTTGGGCTTCCCGAGACCGTGGTAGTCGCTCGAGCCGGTGACGATCAGGCCACGCTCGGTGGCGAGATCGGCGAGCAACGCGGTGGGTTCGGGCAGGTTCTCGCGGTGCCCCAGCTCGAATCCCGCCAGGCCCGCGTCGAGCATCGCCGCGGTGACACTGTCGGGCAGGAGCGCCCGCCCCGCCGGGTGCGCGACGATCGGAACGCCACCCGCGCCGACGACGAGCTCCACGGCGGTCACGGGGTCCGGCGCGTAGAGGGCGACGTAGTAGTCGTTCGAGGGGTGCAGGATGCTCGCGAACGCCTCGGTCCGGTCGGCGACGATGCCCCGAGCGACGAGCGCGTCCGCGATGTGGGGGCGGCCGACCGTCGCGCCGTCGGTCGTCTGGGCGACGATGTCATCCCAGGCGATGTCGTAGTCGCGGGAGATCCGTTCGGCCATGATCTGCGCGCGATCCAGGCGCGACGAGCGGATGCGATCCGTCATGGCCCGCAGACCGGAATCGTCGGGGTCGATGAGGTAGGCGAGCACGTGCACGCTCCTCCACCGATGCCGCGCCGACAGCTCCATGCCCGGGACGAAGGTCATGCCGAGCGAGGTCGCCGCTTCCGCCGCCTCCGCCCAGCCCGAGGTCGTGTCGTGGTCGGTGAGCGCGGCGGTGCGCAGACCGTGACGGTGGGCTGCCGCCATGACCAGAGCGGGCGCCTCTGTCCCGTCGGAGTGCGTGGAGTGGAGGTGCAGGTCGCTGGGCCCCTCGAATCGCCGATCGTGCTCCACCCGTCGAGCCTAGCGCGGGTCCGGATCACCGGTCGGGCAGCGCTCGAGCACGGGACCTGCGGCAGCGGCATCCGTGGATCTCTCAGGCGGCTCGCCTAGGGTCGAGCGCGTGCGTCGTCTGTTCGGAGTCCTCGTCGCGCTCGTGTTCGCCGCGGGGGCCGCGGTCCTCACGTGGCCCGGCGCCTTCGGCCTCGAGCGCACCTTTCCGCTCGTCCAGGTGATCTCGTTCCGCGCGGCCCTCGCCGCCGTCTTCGCCGCGGCCGCCGTCCTCGCTCTGCTCTTCGCGCTGATCCGCCCCCTGCGTGCGCTGGCGCTCACCCTTGCCCTCGTCTTCGGTGTGGCCGCCGGAGTCAACGGCGTGACGATCGTGCAGCGCGGCACGGGCGACGAGACTCTCCCCGAGAAGACCGCGACGAGTCTGCGGGTCATGACGTGGAACACGGCGGGTGCAGCCACCTCGGCAGAGTCGATCGCGCAGTTCGCGGTGGACATGCAGGCCGACGTCGTGACGTTGCCCGAGACGACCATCGATACCGGCACGCGCGTCGCCGAGCTCATGCGCGACATGGGTCGACCCATGTGGGCCCACCACGCGCAGTACGGGGGTACGGGGTGGGGCGCCACCTCGACCACCGTCCTCATCCGGCCCGAGCTCGGCGACTATTCGGTGATCGACTCCTCGCTCGACGGGTCGAGCAACACCTCGACCGTGCCGAGCGCCGTCGCGATGCCGGTCTCCGGCGATGGACCCGTCATCGTCGCCGCGCACGCCGTCGCCCCGCGCGAGGACTACATGACGCAGTGGCGATCCGACCTGGAGTGGCTCGCCGACCAGTGCGCGAGCGACAACGTGATCCTCGCGGGCGATTTCAACGCGACGATCGACCACATGACCGGGCTCGGGGTCGACGGCGGTACCCTCGGCCGCTGCCGCGACACCACCTCCGAGAGCGGCAACGGCGGCGTGGGCACGTGGCCCACGGATATCCCCGCGATGCTCGGAGCCCCCATCGACCATGTCATGGCGACGCCGGACTGGACCGTCTCGGGTTCCATCGTCATGCGCACCCTCGACGGTTCCGGAAGCGACCACCGCCCCGTCGTCGTCCAGCTCGAGCGCACCGGAGGCTGACGGCGGATTCCGGATGCCGCGCCGCGGCGTCCGCGACACACTCGATCGGCCCGAGCGCACCGCCGTGAGCAGTGCGAGACTGGATGAATGGAATCCCCCGCCACCGGCGACACGATCGCCCCCTCCGAGCAGGCAGACACCCCCGTGACGGCGGAGCCGCAGGCGACCGACGCGCCGGCGAACTCGACGACGAACCGCAAAGCTCCGTTCCCGCAGGGGTTCCTCGACACGATCTCGACGGGATGGGCCGAGCGCGAGGAGCCGACGCCGAGCCTCCGGGAGCAGGCGGCGTGGGCTGCGCGGCGGCGTGCGAAGGTGTCCGCCGCCTTCCCCGGTCAGCGGCTCGTGATCCCCGCGGGCGGGCTGAAGCAGCGCAGCAACGACACCGACTACCCGTTCCGCGCGCACTCGGCTTTCGCGCATCTGACCGGATGGGCGGCGGACGCCGAGCCCGACTCGCTCCTCGTCTTCGAACCGCGCGGTGAGGGACACGACGCCGTGCTGTACTTCCGGGAGCGCGCCGACCGCACGACTGCCGAGTTCTACGCCGACGCGTCCGTCGGGGAGTTCTGGATCGGGCCGCGTCCGGCGCTCGACGCCGTGGCCGCCGACCTCGGCCTCGCGACCGCGCACGTCGACGGCTTCGTCGCATCCGATTCCGACCGGACCGTCGACGACGACGAGGAACTCACCCGATTCGTCTCCGAGCTGCGTCTGATCAAGGACGAGTTCGAGCTCTCCGAGATGGCACTGGCGGTCGAGGTCACGGCGCGGGGTTTCGACGACATCGTCGCCGAGCTCCCCCGCATCATCGAACACCCGCGCGGCGAGCGGGTCGTGGAGGGCGTCTTCCACCAGCGTGCCCGCGCAGACGGCAATGCGGTCGGATACGACACGATCGCGGCATCCGGACCCCACGCCTGCTACCTGCACTGGACGCGCAACGACGGCGCGGTGAAGCCCGGCGACCTCATCCTCGTCGACGCCGGCGTCGAGGTCGACAGCCTCTACACCGCCGACATCACCCGCACACTCCCCGTCTCGGGACGGTTCACCGATGTGCAGCGCCGTGTGTACGAAGCCGTCCGCGAGGCCGCCGACGCGGCCTTCGAAGCCGCTCGACCGGGCGTGCCGTTCCGTCGCGTTCACGAGGCCGCGATGGAGATCATCGCCGCGCGCGTAGCCGAGTGGGGCCTGCTACCGGTGACGGCCCAAGAGGCTCTGGATGCCGATACCGGGGGCCAGCACCGGCGTTACATGGTCCACGGCACGAGCCACCACCTCGGCATCGATGTGCACGACTGCGCTCAAGCCCGCCGCGACATGTACTACGACGGTCTGCTCGCGCCGGGCATGGTCTTCACGATCGAGCCCGGGCTCTACTTCCAGATCGACGACCTCACCGTCCCCGAGGAGTACCGCGGCATCGGTGTGCGTATCGAGGATGACATCGTCATGACCTCCGACGGTCCGGTGAACCTGTCGGCGGACATCCCGCGCACCGCAGACGAGGTCGAGGACTGGATCGCTCGGCTGTCGCGGTGAGCTTCACTCCTCCTCCTACGTTCACGACGAGGCCGACCCTTCGGGGAACGTTCGGCATGTCGGCATCCACCCACTGGACGGCCACGGCCACCGCGCAGGCGGTGCTCGAACGCGGCGGCAACGCGTTCGACGCCGCGGCGACCGCCGCTTTCGTGCTGCATGTGGTCGAGCCTCACTTGAACGGGCCTGGCGGCGACCTGGTCGCGCTCGTGCGTCCGGCTGGTGCCGCGGAGCCGGTCGTGCTGATGGGCCAAGGGCCGGCCCCTGCCGCGGCCACGATCGCGCACGTCACGGGGCTCGGGCTCGACCTCGTCCCGGGCGCGGGCGGGCTCGCCGCCACGGTCCCCGGAGCGGTCGATGCCTGGCTTCTCCTGCTCCGCGAGCACGGCACGTGGGAACTCGCCGACGTCCTGGCCTATGCGATCGGCTACGCGCGCGACGGACACCCCCTCGTCGCCGGTGCTGCCGCGACGATCGGCCGCGTCGCCGACCTCTTCCGCGATCACTGGCCTTCCTCGACGGCTCGATGGATGCCGAGCGGCCGGGTTCCCGCCCCCGACACGCTCGTGCGCAACCCGGCGTACGCCGACGTCCTCGACACACTGGTCGCCGCCGGCCTCGGGGCCGACTCGCGCGAGTCCCGCATCGACGCCGCTCGGACCCGCTGGGCCGACGATGTCCTCCCCGTCGCCGCAGGCTTCGCCGCGAGGCCGCACCGACACTCGGACGGAGGCGATCACCGAGGCATCCTCGACGACGACGACGTGCGCGCGTGGCGCGCGAGCGTCGAACCGGCGGTCTCGGCCCGGTTCCGCGGGTGGGACGTGTACAAGCCGGGAGTGTGGACCCAGGGGCCCGCCTTGCTGCAGACGCTGCGGCTGCTCGATCCCCTCCCGGACGACCACCTCGACATCAGCCTCGGGCAGGGGGCGCACCACGTCCTCGAGGCGCAGAAGCTCGCGTACGCGGACCGCGACGCCTGGTTCGGCGACGGCGACGGAGCGGTGTCCGCCTCGGCCCTCCTCGCCGACGACTACCTCGACGAACGTCGCGCCCTCATCGGCCATGACGCATCGCGAGATTTCCGGCCCGGCGAGCCCGAGGGACGGCATCCGGTGATCCCTCCGCTGCGCACGGAGGCGGGTGTCGCCGCCGGGGCGACAGGTGAACCGACGGTTGATCGTTCGGGTCAGACGCGCGGCGACACGTGCCATATCGACGTCATCGACCGCTGGGGCAACGTGATCTCGGCGACACCGTCCGGCGGCTGGTTGCAGTCGTCGCCGACGGTGCCCGAGCTGGGCTTCTGCCTCGGCACCCGTCTGCAGATGACATGGCTGGTTCCCGGTCATCCCGCCTCGCTCACCCCGGGGCGACGCCCCCGGACGACTCTGACGCCGACCCTCCTCGCCCGGGGCGACGAGGTCACCGCGCTCGGGTCACCCGGCGGCGATCAGCAGGACCAATGGCAGTTGCCGGTGATTCTACGGACGCTCGTCGGCGGGTACACCGCGCAACAGGCGATCGACTCTCCCACGCTCCACACCACCGCGATCGCCGACTCGTTCTGGCCGCGCACCTTGACACCGGCCGGGGCGATGGTCGAGGGGCGTGTCGGCGACGAGGTCGTCTCGGAACTCGAACGACGAGGACACCGCGTGACGGTCGCCGGGGATTGGGCGCTGGGCCGTGTGAGCGCGGTCGGGCGGGACGCCCGCGGCTTGCTGTGGGCGGCCGCGAATCCCCGGGGGATGCAGGGGTACGCCGCGGGGAGATGACCGTCCGCGGCAGCGGGTGAAGCGGGTCGTTCGCCATCCACAGGGTGAAAACGGCGAGCCGCGAAACTCCCTAGCATCCCGGCATGTCCTACTCGCTGCAGCCCGACCAGGTCATCGGTATCGCCGATCGACTCCGGCGAGCCCTCGACGACACCCTCGATCGCGCCGACGCGCTCCGCGATGCCGTCGACGCGCTGAGCACCGCTCTCGCCCGTGTAACGCCGGCCCGCGCGGCGTTCGACGACGTCGCGGATGCCCGGGTCGCCCTGTCACGGGGAATCGTCTCGCACGGGCGTGCCGCTGTGGCCGCTCTCCGCGCCATCGTCGTGGCCTACGTGACGGCGGACGACGAGATGGCCGAGACCGCCGCGGCGCTCGACGCGCGCACGCGTGCCCCGCTCTTCGATCCGTCGCGGTTCGGAGCGCGCCCCTCGTGAGCGTGGATCTCGAGGCGATCCCGGTCGCCCCCGCAGACTCCGAAGCCCTGCGTCGCTGCGCGCAGGATCTGCGGAAGGCTGCCGCTCCCCTCCGGCTGAGCGCGGAGGACGTCCTCTTCTCGTGGGGAATGCTCCCCGAGGTCTACCGCGCACCGGAGTCCGTCGACCTCCACGACGCGATGACCCTCATCGGCCCCGCCGCTGTCGAGATCCTGACCGGGATCGGGCTCGCGTGCACCGCGGTCGAGACGCTGGCGGACGAACTGGATGCCGTCACCCGAGAACGAGAGGCCCTCGTTGCGCGTCTGGACGCGCGCGCCGTCCTCGACCGGTTCGCGCTGCCCGTCTCCGACGATCCGTTCGCACAACGTCTCGCCGCCGACGCACGCGCCGACGAGGAGGCTGAGTTCCGGCGCGCGTGCACGGCACTTCTCGACCGGTACACCGAAGCGGTCGATGCGTGCGCGGCCCAGCTGGGAGCGATTCCGGACATTCCGTGGGCACTGTCGAGGAGACTCCACGTCGACGAGCAGGCACTGACCGCCGAATCGACCTCGATCACGGATGCCGCTGCCCTCCCCCTCCTCACACGGCTTGCGGAGAACGGGGGCGCGAACGCGTCTCGGCTCCTCGCCGCGCATCCCGAGTGGGTCTCCATCCTTCGCCGGGCGCAACCTGGAGCGATCGCCACGTGGTGGAACGCCCTGCCGCCGGCGACGGCGGCCGCTCTGGTGTCCGCGACACCGGCGGTCATCGGCAATCTCGACGGGGTGGCGATCGCCTCGCGTCTCGCCGCGAATCGCGCTCGAGCCGCAGAGCGGGTCGAGGAACTCCGCCGCGCTCGGCTCGAGGCGTCGGCACTCGCGGAAAGGCTCGGCCCTTCGCTCCGCATTCCCCTCGCGGAAGCGAAGGTCCGCGTGCGCGAACTCGATCTCGAGATCGCCTACTTCGAAGCCGTGCGTGACGGGCGCAAGCAGCTCTACGCATGGGATCCCGACCGTGGTTCACTGATCGAGATGTCCGGCGACCCGTCGCAGGCCACCTCGGCTCTCTTCGTGGTTCCGGGCACGAACACGAGGGCCGCGTCGTTCTTCGGCGACGAGCCGATCACGAGGTTCGCGGATTGGCAGAGTTCCACCGCCCACGGATCTGCCGTCAGCTTCACCGTCATGACGGGACCGATGCCGCAACTCAGCGAGATCCCGCTCGGAGGTGGGCCGCAGTTCAACACTTACGCCTCGCAGCGAGCACCCGAGTATGCGGACTTCGTCAAAGGAATCGAAGCCACGCGGCCCGACCTCTGGACGATGAGCTACGAACACTCTTACGCCGGCGCAATCGGCAGCGCGGCGGAGGCGTACGGCGGAATTGTGAATGCCCGTTTCATGGCGGCGACGGTTGGCGCGGTCGGCCCATACACACCGGCGTCCGAGACGCAATACTTCGCCGCGCAGGCACCGGACGACATCAATCGTTACTACGCCGGTCTGCGCCTCGCCGACCTCGGGTTCGACGTGCCTCCAGAGTCTTTCCCAGGCGTGCAGATAGTCGACAGTCGCTTGCCCGGGGTCAACCCGCAAAACCTCATCGTCGGCGGCACGATGGGAATTGTTTCGGACAGCATCGGACACCACAACGCGCTCATGAGCGACGACGAGAGGATCAACGGCACCGTTCTCAACTCCGTCAGCTCGCTGCTGCTCACCGAAGGAAAAGCGACATGAAACACCCGCTCACAGTTCTCGCTCTCACCGCCGGAATGCTCATCCTCTGCGGTTGCGCGGCCGCTGCCCCGACTTACGAGGAAGTACGCGCTGAGGCAGACGAGGTCCTACAGGAGGTTGCAGATCTCGTCCCCGAGCCGAAGGAAGTGATTCCTACCGAAGGCATCGAACCGTACAGCTGTAAGGACGAGCTCATCTTCGGTAAAGGCAAGGGCAAGTTCTATACCGGCCAGTGGGCAGTGTTCGTTGACGAATCTTTTGACATCCCTTCGTTCATCGCTCAAGTCCCCGACGCGCTTGGCGCCGGCTGGAGCGAACAAACTCTAGGCGTCCCGGTCAGCTTCGCGCAGGTCTACCTCGTTCGTGATTTTCCGCGAATGACCCTCACCGTCCGGGAATTGACGATAGAGGGCCGCAAAGCCATCGACCTCCTCGCCATCTCCCGCTGCGGCACCATCCCCGAGACCCCCGCTCCCTAGCGGGACCTCACAGCGACCGGATGAACCCCGCGACAACGGGCGCCAGGCCCGCGCCGACCTCGTCCGCCGGTCGACGGGCGCCCTTCACCTCGAAAGAGTGATTCGCGCCGGCGATCCAATGCACGCGAGCGACCGGGCACGACGCCACGGCCTCGATGAGCTGCTCGTGCGGGTCGACGAAAGGATCGTTCTCGCCCTCGACGAACAACTGGGGCGGCGACACCCGCGGGAGGTGCTCCACCCGCGGTTTGTCGGGACGACCCGGCGGGTGCAGGGGGTACCCCAGGTACACGAGAGCAGCCGGGGTGATGAGGCCGTCCGCCGTAGCGAGGGATGCCATCCGCCCGCCATACGACTTCCCCGCCGCGATAAACGCTCCCGGTGCCGAGTTCTCGACGCACCATTCCTGCACAGCCGCCCACGTGCTCGTGGCTGCGGCGGCGGGTCCCGGCATCCGGCGCCCTGCCTCCACGTAGGGGAAGACGAATCGCAGCACGGCGAAGCCGTCTGACGTAAGCGCTGTGGCGAGCCCCTCGAGGAAAGGATGCGTCATGCCGGCGCCCGCTCCGTGAGCGAGGGCGATCGTGGCGGACGCGTCGGCGCTCGCGTCCCACAGCCCCGAGACGCTTGCGGCTCCGCCCGGCAGATGAACCGGGATGCGAACGGGCTCGCTGGTCACCGCTCGTCGCGGGGCGCTTCGGGCGCGTCGGCGCGCGGCGGCTCGGCAGCGGTCGGCTCGGCACCCGTCTGATCGGCCCCGGGCTGCTCCGCCCCCGTGGGCTGCGCGCCGGCGGCCGCGTCGCGCGAGCCGTCCCGGGGAGCCTGCGGCGTCGGGGGCGGGATCCGCTCGCCGTACCGAGGCGGCTCGTCCTGGGCCGGTGCCGACGCGGGTGCCGAGGAGCGCGACGCGGACGAGGGCACCGGCGAGCCCGGGGCGATCCGCTCACCGTACTGGGGCGGGGCGTCGTCGACGGCGGCGGTCGGACGCGCGATGACCGTGCGCGCGGGTCCCGTGGGTCCCAGCACTCCGCGGGCCTTGTGCAGACTGGTCGCCGCGACGCAGACGTCGTAGTGATCGGCGCTGACCTGCATCACCGAGGCGAAGTCGCGGCGACGCCGAATGAGCGAGTAGGTGCCGAGGCTCAGGAGCATGCCGAGAGCCATGCCCACCAGCAGCACGCCGAGGAAGGTCGCGATCTGTACCGTCGGCTGGCCGAGGACGAAGATGAAGGCGAAGAGCAGTCCGATCATCAGACCGTTCAGCGCCCCCGAACGGGCAGCGGTGGCGTAGCCGAGCCGGCCCGTGATGCGTTCGATCGAGCGCAGCCCTGTCCCGACGATCGCGATGTCGCGCGCCGGGACTTCGCCCGCGATGAGGGACGACACGGCCTTCTGCGCCTGCTCGTACGTCGGAAACGACGCGACCTTCTCGCCGACCTCGTCGCGTCCTGCCCCGGATCGCCCCGCCAACATGCTCATTTCACCATCCTGTCACGCGCGGCTGACCGTTCCACCGGTGTTGCATAGGAGGTGCGGACTACGCTGGTCCGGTGAGCACGCAAAGGGTATTCGTCGCCCGCTTGGCGGGCTGCACGGTGTTCGACCCGGCGGGAGACCGTCTGGGCAAGGTGCGCGACGTCGTGGTGATCTACCGCGCGTCCGCTGCACCGCGCGTCGTGGGGCTCGTCGTCGAGATTCCCGGGCGCCGACATGTGTTCGTGTCCATCGGACGCGTCACCTCCATCCAGGCCGGTCAGGTCATCACGACCGGCCTCATCAACGTGCGCCGCTTCCAGCAGCGCGGTGGCGAGGTGCGCGTCATGGCCGAGATGCTCGGGCGTCGCGTGAGCCTCTTCGACGGCTCCGGCAGCGCGGTCATCGAAGACGTCGCGATCGAACGCAACCGCCTCGGCGAATGGGATGTCGGGCAGTTGTTCCTCCGCCGTCCCCGCACGAGCGCCTCGCCGTTCGCCAAGGGCCCGACGACCTTCGCCGCGTGGACCGAGGTGCGCGAGAACCAGACCCCCGGCGAGGCGCAGTCCGCCGAGCAGTTGGTCGCGACGTACTCCGAACTCAAGCCGGCGGACCTCGCCAACACCCTCCTCGACCTCCCCGAGGAGCGCCTCATCGAGGTCGCCGAAGAGCTCAGCGACGACCGCCTCGCCGACGCCCTCGAAGAGATGCCCGAGGACGAGCAGGTCCACATCCTCGAGCAGCTCGGTGACGAGCGCGCCGCCGACATCCTGGATGCCATGGAGCCCGACGACGCGGCCGACCTCCTCGGTCAGCTGCCGGAGTCGCGCTCGGAACAGCTCCTCGACCTCATGGAGCCCGAGGAAGCCGACGACGTCCGCGCGCTCCTCCAGTACGGCCCCGACACGGCCGGCGGTCTCATGACGCCGGAGCCGATCGTGCTGTCGGCGGATGCCACCGTGGCCGAGGCCCTGGCCCTCATCCGCCGGCACGAGCTGCACCCCGCCCTCGCGGCATCCGTGTTCATCACCCTCCCGCCCTACGAGACGCCGACCGGGCGCCTCCTGGGGACGGTGCACTTCCAGCGCATGCTGCGCTACCCGCCGCACGAGCGCCTTGGCGCGATCATCGACGACACGCTCGAGCCGGTGCCCGCCGACGCCACGGCCGCCGAGGTCGCGCGCCTCCTCGCCAGCTACAACCTCGTGTCGCTCCCCGTCATCGATCAGGCGCACCGTCTCGTCGGCTGCGTCAGCGTCGACGACGTTCTCGACTACCTCCTGCCGGACGACTGGCGCACGCACGACAGCGATGATCCGACGCCCAAGGTCACCCTCAGACCGACCGCGACCCAGAGCATCCCTGTCCAGACCCCACCGACCCCGAGGAGGCGCTGATGGCACGCAACAACAAAACGCCCGCCCTCGATGCGCCCCGCGGGCGCACCGGCGTCCTCGCCCCGCGCGCGCCGCAGCCCTCACGCGACCGCTTCGGACGTTTCACCGAGTGGGTCGCCCGCGCGATGGGGACGCCGACCTTCCTGCTGTCGTTGACCCTGTTCTGCGTGATCTGGATGGGGTGGAACTCGATCGCCCCCGACGAGCTGCGCTTCGACTCCGCCGCGATCGGCTTCACCGCGCTGACGCTCGTTCTGTCACTGCAGGCGTCGTACGCCGCTCCCCTGATCCTGCTCGCGCAGAACCGTCAGGACGACCGCGACCGCGTGCAGATCGAGCAGGACCGCCAGCGCGCCGAGCGCAATCTCGCCGACACCGAGTACCTCGCCCGTGAGATCGTCGCCCTGCGCATGGCCGTTCGCGATCTGACCGAAGAGGTCATCACGAAGGACACGTTGCGTGCCGAGCTGCGCGCCGCTCTCCAGCGTCTCGACGAGAGCGACGAGCCGTCTCGGTCCGCGTCGTGACCGTCGACCTCGCCGAGCGGGTGCGTGCCGCCGTCGCGGCCGTCACCGACCCCGAGCTGCGCCGCCCCCTCGGCGAGCTCGACATGGTGCGCGACATCGACGTCCACGGCACGACCGCGGCCGTCGGGATCGCCCTTACCATCGTGGGATGCCCCGCGGCCGATCGGATCGAACGAGATGTCCGGGATGCCGCGGCGTCGGTCGCCGGGATCGACGCCGTCGACGTGCGCGTCGGCGTCATGTCGCCCGACGAGCGCAAGGCTCTGACCGAGAAGCTCCGCGGCGGGCGGGCGAAGCGCGAGATGCCCTTCGGCCCCGACTCGCTCACGCGGGTGATCGCCGTGACGAGCGGCAAGGGCGGTGTCGGCAAGTCGACGCTGACCGCGAACCTCGCTGTCGCGCTCGCAGCGCGCGGCCTGCGCGTCGGTCTCGTCGACGCCGACGTCCACGGCTTCTCGATCCCCGGCCTTCTCGGACTGATCGACGCAGACGGCCTCCCCCCGGCCCCGACTCGCATCGACGACTTGATCCTGCCGCCGGTCGCGTACGGCGTGAAGGTGATCTCGATCGGCATGTTCCTGCGACGACCCGGAGCGGATGCCGCGGGCGCGGTCGCGTGGCGGGGCCCGATGCTCCACCGCACCGTGCAGCAGTTCCTCACGGACGTGTTCTTCGGCGACCTGGATGTGCTGCTGCTCGACATGCCCCCCGGGACGGGTGACGTCGCGATCTCGGTGGGACAGCTGCTCCCCCACGCCGATGTGCTGGTCGTGACCACTCCGCAGGCTGCCGCCTCCGAGGTCGCGGTACGGTCGGGCACGGTGGCCCGACAGACGGGTCAGCGCGTGATCGGCGTCGTCGAGAACATGTCCGCGATGACCCTGCCGGACGGAACCGCTCTCGACCTGTTCGGCTCCGGTGGAGGCGAGGCGGTGGCGCGCGCTCTGTCGACCGAGGGCGACGACGTCCCGCTCCTGGCATCCGTCCCCCTCAGCCCCGCTCTGCGCGGCGGAGGCGACGAGGGTCGACCCGTCGTGCTCACCTCTCCCGATGACCCGGCGTCACGGGCCATCGACGCCGCCGCCGCCGTTCTCGCCCGCAACCCGCGCGGTCTCGCCGGACGCGCGCTCCGGGTCACTCCCTCGGTCTGAGGCGTCCGGCACGAGAGGGCCGGAGTCAGGTCGACTCGTCGTCGAACGGGGGAACCGAACCGGGAACGAACGGGGGCTTCGCCGGTTCGACCCGCGCGGCGGCCTCGGCAGCCGCGGCCGCGCCGGCCGCGCGCATCGTCGCCGTGGGCGTGTCGTCGAGGAGGGCCTCGCGGATGATACGGCGAGGGTCGTACTGCCGAGGGTCGAGCTTGCGCCAATCGACATCGTCGAACTCGGGACCCATCTCTTCGCGCATGCGGGATTTCGCACCCTGCAGCGTCTCTCTGGCGCGGCGCGTGAACTTCGCGAGGGCCTCGGCGTACTTGGGCAGACGCTCCGGGCCGATGACGAGTGCGGCGACCACACCGATCAGCATGAGCTTCTCGATAGTGAGCCCGAAGAACATGAGTTCAGATTACCCGCCGCGCCTCGGCCTCCGGCACGACCCCGCCCTCTAGCCTGGGCACGGAGGTCCAGGTGAGCGGTTATGAGGCGAACGAACGGTTCGTGCAGGAGTCGACGGTGGAGCCGGAGCACATCGCCCGGGCTCGAGCGCACGCGCTCGAGCTGGGTGCAGCCCCGATCAGCCCCGCGGTCGGTGCGCAGACCGCGCTTCTGGCTGCGGCGACGCGGGCGCTGAACGTCGTCGAGGTCGGCACCGGCGGTGGGGTGTCCGGTCTGTGGTTGCTGCACGGTTCACCCCGCGCGACACTCACCACGATCGACAGCGAGCCGGAGCACCTCGGTGCGGCCCGTGCTGCGTTCGCCGATGCGCGGATTCCCGCGGCCCGCGCCCGATTCATCACGGGCCGTGCCTCCGAGGTCCTCCCCCGTATGAACGAGGCGTCGTACGACATCGTCTTCATCGACGCCGACCCCGACGGCGTCATCGAGTACGTCGAGCACGGCTTGCGCCTCGTCCGCGCGGGCGGAACCGTCCTCATTCCGCGCGTGCTCGCCGGCGGGGCGGTCGCCGACCCGGTACGCCGCGACGCCGTCACGACGGCCTACCGCTCCCTGATCCAGGAGGTCCAGGCTTCACCCGCGGTCTTCGGTGCCCTCTCGACCACAGGCGAAGGCCTCCTGCAGCTGACCACGGTGGCACGGACGCCCTGAGGGGGCCTCGCCCCGCGGTTCACCATCGACGCCCCGGCGTTCACCCCGACAGAAGGTTCACCCCGACAGAAGAAGGCCGGCCCCGAGGGGACCGGCCTTCTTCTGTGAGGATGCATCAAGATGCGTTGACGACACCACCGAGCACGTCGTGAAGTTCCTTCGCCTCGGCATCGTTCACCGAGACGACGAGTCGCCCGCCCCCCTCGAGCGGCACGCGCACGATGATCAGCCGGCCCTCCTTCACGGCCTCCATCGGTCCGTCACCGGTTCGCGGCTTCATGGCTGCCATCGCGGCCCCCTTTTCGTCGTTGGTCTCCTGACAGTTTACCGGTAGCGCGCGCGGCGCGTCGTCGCACGCCACGCGCGCCCGATCGGCATCCGTTCAGGGAATCTGCCAGTACGTGTTCCCGAGTGCGTACATGTTGTAGATCCACCACCACTGCCCCAGCAGCGCGAGGGCCAGAACGCCGAGGCGCCAGCCCGTCGAGCGCGGCACGGCGAGCGCGCCCCACAGCGGTGACACGGGCAGAAGCAACCGGAAGATGCTCGACTGCGGGAAGAACACGAGCAGCAGGTAGATCAGATAGCTCGCCGACCACAGCCGGATCTCGATGCCGAGACGCCGGACCGGGCGAAGGAGGAGGAGCGCGAGGGCGATCCCGACGACGAGGAGCACGAGCGCGACGTACCCCGTCCACGGGCCGAGCCCCCACTGCGTGAACCAGAAGGCCGCGGCCTGCACGAAGCCCTCGAGAGGAACGAAGTGACCGCTCGCGTCGGCGATCCAGTTGCGGCGCCAGGCCAGCTCCGTCGCGAGGTACGCCCCCGAGTCGCCCGTCGTCAGACCCGCGACCGCCTGCCAGGCGAACCCGACGACGACGCTGACCATCCCGAGCACGACGATGTGGACGACCTCACGACGCGAGAGGGGGTCACCGTGACGTCGGAAGAATCGATGGATGCCGTAAAGGCCGAGGAAGAGGGCGAAGGCCAGGATTCCGGGGCGGGTGAACCCCATCGCCGGGATGAGGACGTACAGCCATCCCCACCGTCGCCTCTGGACGCACCGGAGAGCGATGAAGAGCAGCAGCAAGAAGAGAGACTCCGCATACCCCACCTGGAACATCGCCGCCAGCGGCCCCGCCGCGAAGAAGACGACCGCCCAGGTAGCCGCGGAATCTCCCAGGCGATCACGCAGCAGCGCGTGGAGCGCAAGGCTCGCGCCGTATCCGGACACGAGGGCGATCGTCACGCCGCCCGCACCCCACGAGCCCAGGAAGCTGCCGAGACCCGCCGACAGGTACGGATAGACCGGGAGGAACGCCCAGGCATTCTCCGCCACGGCCCCCGTCGCGTTCACGGGAAGAACCGACGGGTAGCCCGACACCGCCGCGAGCCAGTACCACTGCGCGTCCCAGCCAAGGGCGAACTGACCGAGCGCGGGTGCCACACCGAACCTCGACGTCGGTCCGGAGAGCCCCGACGCGAGGAGGAAGAAGATCGTCGTGACGACGCGCGCCGCGACGTAAATGAGGGCGATGCGCGCCGCCACGGGCAGACGCGCCCACCCCCGGAGGGTTCCGGATGCCGCAGCCTCGGCGGTCACGAACCGCTCAGCCACGCGCGCAGTCCACGCTCGACGGCATCGATCTGCGCCACCGGGACCCGCTCCTCGTCGTGGTGGGCGAGATGCGGGTCGCCGGGGCCGTAGTTGACGGCCGGGATGCCGAGGGCCGAGAACCGAGCGACATCCGTCCACCCGTACTTCGGTTTCGGGGTCGCACCGACCGCGGCCACGAACTCCTGAGCCAGCGGCGCGTCGAGACCCGGTCGCGCGCCTTCGGCGATGTCGACGATCTCGACGTCGAAGCCGGTGAAGACGTCGCGGACGACACGTTCGGCGCCCGCGGCGTCTCGGCTCGGCGCGAAGCGGTAGTTGACCTCGACCTCGCAGGCATCCGGAATCACGTTGCCCGCGACGCCACCGACGATCTTCACCGCGTTCAGGCCTTCACGGTAGAGCAGTCCGTCGACCTCGATCTCGCGAGCGCGGTACTCCGCGAGACGCGCCAGGATCGGAGCCGCCTTGTGGATCGCGTTCTCGCCGATCCAGGAGCGGGCGCTGTGCGCACGGACGCCGTCGGTGCGCACGATCGCACGCAGCGTGCCGTTGCACCCGCCCTCGACCTCGCCGTTGCTCGGCTCGCCCAGGATCGCGAAGTCGCCGACGAAGAGATCGGGTCGGTTCCGCGCCAGGCGACCGAGGCCGTTGAGGGAGGAGTCGACTTCTTCGTGGTCATACCACATCCAGGTGATGTCGACCGCGGGGGCGACCAGCTCGGCGGCGAGCTTGAGCTGCACCGCGACGCCGGCCTTCATGTCGACCGTCCCGCGGCCCCAGAGGAACGCCTCCCCCTCGATCTCGCGGTCTTCGACCGGCAGGTTGCGGTTGATGGGGACGGTGTCGATGTGCCCTGCGATGACGACCCGGCGCTGCCGACCGAGGTTCGTCCGCGCCACGATCGTGTCGCCGTCACGGATGACCTCGAGGTGGTCGTGGTCGGTCAGGGCGAGGGCGATGGCGTCCGCGAGCGTCGTCTCGTCTCCGGAGACGCTCGGGATGTCGCAGATGGCGCGCGTGAGGTCGAGAGAAGAGGACGAGAGATCGAGCGGGGACATGCCCACGATCCTATCGATCGGGCCACCGCCGGTAGCCTGGAGCAGTGAGTAACGAACGACGAATCAGCGGTGCCGGACTCTCGACGATCGCCGAGGGAGGCACGGTGCTGGACGCCTGGTTCCCGCACCCCGTGCGGGGCGACGACGCCGCGATCTCCGCGGATCTGACGGCCCAGGCGGTCCCCGACGAGCGCCGCAACGTCCGCGTCGAGACGGTGGCACTGACGATCGACGTCGACGCGGCCCCCGCGTCCACCGCCGACGCCTACCTGCGCCTGCACGCGCTCTCGCACCTGCTCGTGCGTCCCAACGAGATCAACCTCGACGGGATCTTCGGGCACCTGCCCAACGTCGCCTGGACGAACGCCGGCCCGATGCTCCCCGACGACGCCGCGCGCCTGCTCCCGCAGCTGAAGCGACACGGCATCCAGCTCCAGGGACTCGACAAGTTCCCGCGCCTCACCGACTACGTCCTGCCCGCGGGGGTGCGCATCGCCGACGCCTCGCGCGTGCGCCTGGGCGCGCACCTCTCCCCCGGCACGACCGTGATGCACGAGGGCTTCGTCAACTTCAACGCGGGCACGCTCGGCTCCTCGATGATCGAGGGCCGCGTCTCGCAGGGCGTCGTGATCGGCGACGGCACCGACATCGGCGGCGGAGCCTCGATCATGGGGACGTTGTCGGGCGGCGGGACGCACCGCGTCTCGATCGGGGCGCGCACGCTGCTCGGGGCGAACGCCGGCGTCGGCATCTCGCTCGGCGACGACTGCGTGGTCGAGGCGGGCCTCTATGTGACGGCCGGCACGAAGGTGAAGGTCGGCGACGAGACGGTGAAGGCCGGCGAGCTGTCGGGGCGCGACGGCATCCTGTTCCGCCGCAACTCCCTCACCGGTGCCGTCGAGGCGTCGGCACGCGCCGGCGTGGGCGTGACGCTGAACGAGGCCCTGCACGCCTGAGACCTCTCGATAAGCGCCGTCCCTGTCGAGACTCGCGCCCTCACCGCGTGTTTCGACGCGGAGGGCGTTTCTCGCGCCGGGAGCGTCAGTCGCGGACGCGCACCGACAGACAGGTGACGCAGCCCTCGAGCTTCTCGAATTCGCTGACGTCGACGGTCACGACGTCGAAGCCGCGGGAGCGGTGGGCGGCGGCCGTCTCGGGCGCGTCGGACGACATCAGAACGGTGCTCTCATCGAGGACGACCACGGCGGTGCCATGCTCTTCCGGGACCCCCTCGAACTTCGGGAAGAGGGCGGGATCGTCCACGAGCGGTCCGAAGCCGATCACGGTGCCATCGGGAAGCGCCGTCACGCCCGACTTGAGGTGGAGCACCTTCGTCACTGGGATCTCGCGCACGTCCCACCCGCGGGCCTCGAGCATCTCGCGCAGCTGCGCGATGCCCGCGGCATTCGTGCGCGATGAGGCGCCAACGTACACGGTGCGCCCGACCTTGAGGACATCACCGCCGTCGAGCGTCCCGGGCTCGACGATCTCGGCGAGCTCGATTCCGGATGCCGACACCGCGGCGCGCACGCTGTCCGCCTCGCCCCGGCGCGAAGCGGCGCCCGCCCGGCAGAGCACCGCGAGGTCGCCGAACATCACCACGGCGTCCTCGACGAAGACGCCGTCGGGCTGGCCGTCGGCCGGGTCGATCTCGATGATCTCCCACCCGCGGGAGCGGAAGGCGTCGACATACTCCCGCCACTGGCGGAGGGCGAGGTCCGCGTCCACGGGGACGCGATCGAGGTGGGTGAGCTCTCCCTCGGCAAGCAGCGGGGAGGGACGGCGGACGAGAAGACGCGACATGTCCCGACCCTACTGGCTCCGCTCAGCGGCGGCGGCCTCGCACCCGGGACGCGCACCCGGTTCGTCCCGGTGGACAGGAGCGGCGCTCTCGCCGCGCGGGCGGAGCGCCGCGCGCGCATCGCCCGGGTCGTGGGCGGTCTCACCACGAGCTGAGGCGGCCACCCCCTCCTGTGCGTCGAGACCGCGGCATCCCTCTCCGGCCCGATAAACGCCGTTCCTGCCGATACACGCCGCGGCACCGCGTGTCTCGACACGGAGGGCGTTCATCGCGGGGTCCGTGCACCGCCGCGGGCATCGTTCGCCGCACATCCCGGCGTAAAGGGGAACGCCCCGCCCCTCGCGAGAGGGACGGGGCGTTCCGCGTGGCGGTCAGACGCCGGGGTAGTTGCGCTCGGCAGCGCCGGTGTAGAGCTGCTGAGGGCGACCGATCTTGGTCTGCGGGTCGGTGATGGCCTCGCGCCACTGGGCGAGCCAGCCGGGCAGGCGACCGATCGCGAACAGCACCGTGAACATGCGCGTGGGGAAGCCCATCGCCTTGTAGATGACGCCGGTGTAGAAGTCGACGTTCGGGTAGAGGCGACGCTCCTTGAAGTAGTCGTCCTCGAGCGCGATCTGTTCGAGCTCCTTCGCGAGGTCGAGCAGCGGGTCGCTGACGCCGAGCGCCTCGAGCACCTCGTCGGCGGCACCCTTGACGAGCTTGGCGCGCGGATCGTAGTTCTTGTAGACCCGGTGGCCGAAGCCCATGAGCTTGACGCCCTCTTCTTTGTTCTTCACCCGCTCGACGAAGCGCTCGACGCTCTCGCCGGAGTCGCGGATGCGGCCGAGCATCTGCAGCACGGCTTCGTTGGCACCACCGTGCAGCGGGCCGGAGAGAGCCTGGATGCCGGCGGAGATCGACGCGAACTGGTTGGCCCCGGTCGAGCCGACGAGACGCACCGTCGACGTCGACGCGTTCTGCTCGTGGTCGGCGTGGAGCATGAGCAGAAGGTCGAGAGCCTTCGTCATCACCGGGTTGACCTCGTAGATCTCGCTCAGCACACCGAAGTTCAGCTTGAGGAAGTTGTCGACGAAACCGAGCGAGTTGTCGGGGTACAGGAATGCCTGGCCGATGCTCTTCTTGTGCGCGTACGCCGCGATCACGGGGAGCTTCGCGAGCATGCGCACCGTGTTGAGCTCGACGTGCTCGGGGTTGTGCGGGTCCGATTCGGACTCGTAGTAGGTCGAGAGAGCTGCGGTCGCCGCCGACAGCACCGACATGGGGTGGGCGGTCGGGGGCAGCGACGAGAAGAAGCGCTTGAGATCCTCGTGCAGCAGGGTGTGACGGCGAATCCGCTCGTCGAACGATGCCAGCTCGGACGCCGAGGGCAGCTCGCCGTAGATGAGCAGCCACGCCACCTCGAGATAGGTGCTGTTCTTCGCCAGCTGCTCGATCGGGTACCCGCGGTACCGCAGGATGCCCTGGTCACCGTCGATGTAGGTGATGGCGGACTTCGTCGACGCCGTGTTCACGAAGCCGTAGTCGAGCGTCGTGTGACCCGTCTGCTTCGTCAGCGACGCGATGTCGATACTCGGGATGCCGTCGGTTCCCCGGAGGACCGGGAATTCGGCGGTGGTGCCCCCCACCGAAAGGGTGGCCTTGTCGTTCTGCGTTCCCGCGTCGCTCACCGCGCCTCCTTGCGATTTCTGGTCGCCCAATTCTTCGACCACGGGGGCGGAGGCACCCGCAGCCTTTCTCGACCGAGGGATGCCACGAGTGCGGCCTCTGCGTCGGCACACGCTCGGAGGGTTGCCCGAACATAGTGCTTTTACAGCCTAGTAGGCCGGGGCGCGTACAGATGACACCGCCAAAGGATGCCCCCATCGAATGGAGGGATCCTCCTCATGGTCGCCGTTGATGTGCGGCGTACGCGGCGGGCGTCACGCCGAACCTGGAGCGGAACGCCGAGATGAAGCTGCTCACCGAGTCGTACCCGACCACGAGCGCGACCTCGTGCACGGGCGCGCCCTGAACGAGCAACCCGACCGCGACGTGCAGGCGCGCCCGCACTCTCCACTCGCGGAAGGTGCGCCCGGTGTCGGAGACGAAGGCGCGGGCGATGGTCTTGGCGCTCACTCCCTCCTGGGCCGCCCACGCGTCGAGGTCGCGATCGTCGTCGGGTGCCGCCAGAAGCGCGACGGCGATCGCACGGGCGCGCGGATCCTGCGGCAGGGCGACGACCTCCCGCGAGACGGGCGCTTCGGCGACCAGATCGCTGAGAAGGCCAAAGCATTCCTGCCGTCGCGTCTCGGGCCGTCCCTCGGCGGCGAGATACCGCAGGAGCGCCCCGCCCAGCGGATCGAGCGTGAGCACGCGCGCCCGATTCCAGCCCGTCGGTGCCGGTCGGTGCCGCTGATCGACGTAGGCGCTGACGAGTTCGCCGGGCTCGGCGAAGCGCATCTCGTGCAGCACCCCGGTCGGAATCCACGCCGCATGGTCGCGGCGGAGGTGCCAGCGGTCGCTCCCGACCGACAGCTCCATGGATCCGGATGCCATCCACGCGAGTTGATCCTCCTCGTGCCGATGCCGGTCGAAGCCGCTGCCGCCGTCCACGGATATCGAGGTGACCGCGAACTCGGCGAATGTCCATCGGCGAACACTCGGCCCCGAGTCCGCGGCATTCACGCGGTCCAGGTGTTCGCCACGCGACATGATCGTGTCCTCGATCAGCATGGGATGTCTCCTCAGGACGATGGCGAGCAAGGTAAGGCAAGGCTAACCTAGCGGCGCCCGAACTCGTCGAACCGGAAGTCCCCATGCCCGCATTCCCGCACCGTTTCCGCCCCGCGCGCCTCGCCGCGCTCGGCACCGCCCTCGCCGTCACCGCCGCTCTCCTCTCGGGCTGCGGCGGCACCGCCACGGCCGTGGCCGAGAACACGACCTATTCCACCGAGCCGAGCGATACGTTCCCGGTCACCGTGACCCACGAGTTCGGCGAGACCACCGTCGAAGCCGAACCGCAGCGCGTCGTCGTCGTCGGCCTCACCGAGCAGGACATCCTTCTCGAGCTCGGGACGCCCCCGGTCGCGACGACCGAGTGGTACGGCGAGCAGCCGTACGCCGTCTGGCCGTGGGCCACCGCCCTCCTGAACGGCGCGGAACCCACCGTCCTCTCGGCCACCGACGGGTTCGAGTTCGAGAAGATCGCCTCGCTCGAGCCCGACCTCATCGTCGGCACGAACGCCAACATGAGCGCCGACGACTACACGAAGCTCAGCGCGATCGCCCCGACGATCGCGAGCGTCCCTGGAACGGAGCGCTACTTCTCCGATTGGAAGGGACAGACCCGCCAGATCGCGCGGGCCATGGGTCGCAGCGCCGAGGGCGAGAAGCTCATCACCGGCGTCGAGGAGCAATACGCGGCCGCAGCCGCGGCGCATCCCGAGTTCGCCGGTAAGACCGCGACGTTCTCGCAGGGCGGCCCCTGGGAGGGCAGCATCTACGTCTACCCGGACGGCTTGAACACTGACTTCCTCACCGATCTCGGCTTCGTCATCACCCCCGGACTGGACAAGTACGTCCAGCAGAAGGGCGCGCAGGCGCTCATCTCCGGTGAGAACATGTCGCTCATCGACGCGGACGTCATCGTCTTCGCCACCGAGAGCGCCGAGTCGCTGCCCGCCCTGCTCGATTTCGGGACGACCCGTTCCCTGTCGGCCGTGGCGAACGGTCACGCGGTCTACACCGACGCCGAACTCGCCGGGGCGATCTACTTCCTCACTCCGCTCAGCCAGAAGTACGTCATCGAGAACCTCGTACCGCGCCTCGAGAAGGCTGTCGCCGGGACGTCTCCGCAGAGCGTCGAGGGCTGACGCACGGTGATCTCTTCTCTCGCGGTCGCGTCGCGCCCCGGTGCGCGGCGCGACCGCCCCTCCACCCCCGCTCGGCGTCGGCGAGCCGTCGGACTCGTCGGAGCCGTCGTCGCTCTCGCGGTGGCCGCGACGCTCAGCGTCGCCGTCGGCTCGAACGCGCTGAGCCCCGCGGAGGTGTGGCACGCCCTCACCGCGCCCTCGGGAACGCTCACCGACCAGGTCGTGCTGGACCTTCGCGTTCCCCGCACGGTCGCGGCGGTCGTCGTCGGGGTGGCGCTCGGCCTCGCGGGTGCCCTCATCCAGGCGTTCACCCGTAACCCTCTCGGGGACCCGGGCATTCTCGGAGTGGATGCCGGGGCGGCCCTGTTCGTCGCGATCGGTGTCGTGCTGGGCGCCGTGTCGGCCGTCCAGTTCCTGCCGTGGGCCTTCGGCGGCGCCCTGCTCGTCACCGTGATGGTGACCGCGATCGGTGGTTCGGGACGCGGGGGCCCCGATCCGGCGCGCCTCACCCTGGCCGGCGTCGCCCTCGGGGCGGTCCTGCTCGGGGTCACGAACGCGATGATGCTGCTGAACCCGGTGACCTTCGCCCGCCTGCGCGGGTGGACGGCCGGCTCGTTCGTCGAGCGCGGGTGGGACGTCATCCTGCCCGTCCTTCCCTTCGTCGGCGCGGGCGTGGTCGTCGCGCTCGCGTGCGCGCGATCCCTGAATGCGCTCGGCCTCGGGGACGAGCTCGCCATCGCCCTCGGGAGCCGGCTCGTCCGCACGCGCGTGCTCTCGATCGTCGCGATCACCGTGCTGGCCGGTTCGGCGACCGCGATCGCGGGCCCTGTCGCCTTCGTCGGCCTCATGGCTCCGCACATCGCTCGATGGATCGTCGGTCCCGACCAACGGTGGATCCTGCCGTACACGATGGTGATCGCTCCCATCGTGTTGCTGCTGTCCGACGTCATCGGTCGCGTGGTGCTGTGGCCGAGCGAGGTACCCGTGGGCATCGTCACGGCGTTCGTCGGCGCGCCCGTCCTGATCGCCCTGGTCCGTCGCACGAGAGCGAGCAGCCTGTGACCCTCACCGCCGGTCCGCGCACGGCAGTCGTCCGCCGGAGATCTCTGTCTCTGCGTTTCCGCGTCCGCACGCTCGTCACCGGCGTGCTCCTCGGCAGCGTCGTCACGGCCGTGGCGATCGTGGCCCTCTGCCTGGGCGACCTCCCCCTCACCCCCGCCCAGGTGGTGGGGGCTCTCCTCGGCACCGACGCCGGCTTCACCGCCACGGTGGTGCGCGAGTGGCGTCTGCCGCGTGTCCTGGGGGCCGTGGTCTTCGGTGTCGCCCTCGGCGTCTCCGGTGCCGTGTTCCAGTCGCTCACGCGCAATCCGCTGGCCAGCCCCGACATCATCGGACTCTCAGCGGGCTCCTACGCGGGTGGCCTGGGCGCGATCCTCCTCCTCGGAGCCGCCGCAGGGAGCGTCCCCGTCTCCGCCGGTGCGATCGTCGGAGGCCTCGTCTCCGCGGCCCTCGTCTACGTGCTCGCCTATCGGCGCGGCATCCAGGGGTTCCGTCTCATCGTGGTGGGCATCGGGGTGTCGGCGATGCTCCAGGCGCTCAGCACCTACCTGCTTCTGCGGGCGAAGGTCGAGGTCGCGATGGTCGCCGCGGTCTGGGGGGCGGGTTCGCTCTCTCCCGTCGGGTGGGCGCAGCTCCTGCCGGCTGCGGGAGTCGTCGTGATCGCTCTCGGCGCGCTCGGAGCCTTCTCGGGTGCGCTGTCGCGCCTCGAGCTCGGCGACGACGCGGCGCGTGCACTCGGCATCCGGGTCGAAAGGGTGCGTCTCGGCCTCATCGTGGGTGCGGTCGCCCTCACGGCCGTCGTCACCGCGGCCGCGGGTCCGATCGCGTTCGTCGCACTCGCCGCTCCCCAGATCGCGCGCCGGCTCACCCGCACCGCGGGGATCGCGCTCGCACCCTCGGGGCTCGTCGGGGCCCTCGTCCTGACGGCCTCGGACATCGTCGCCCAGCACGTGCTGCCCACTCCCCTTCCCGTCGGACTCGTCACGGTCGTCGTCGGCGGGATGTACCTCGTCTGGCTCCTCATCCACGAATCACGGAGACGCGCATGACCGCTCCCGCCCGCCTCGCCGCCACGGATCTCACCATCGGCTACGACCGCCGCGTCATCTCGGAGGGACTGTCGGTGGCCATCCCCGACGGGTCCTTCACCGTGATCGTCGGGGCGAACGCCAGCGGCAAATCCACCCTGTTGCGTGCCCTCGCACGTCTGTTGACCCCGATCGCCGGAACGGTGCGCCTCGACGAGCGGTCGCTCAGCGACTACCCGCCCAAGGAGCTGGCGCGCGCGGTGGGCCTCCTCCCCCAGACCTCGCTCGCTCCCGACGGCATCACCGTGGTCGACCTGGTCGCGCGGGGGCGATACCCGCATCAGGGCTTTCTCCGACAGTGGTCCCCTCAGGACGAAGCGGCGGTGACGGCGGCGATGGATGCCACGGGCACGACCGATCTGTCCGGCCGCCTCGTCTCCGAGCTCTCGGGCGGTCAGCGCCAGCGCGTCTGGATCGCGATGTCGCTCGCGCAGGAGACGCCGATCCTCCTGCTGGACGAGCCGACGACGTTCCTCGACATCGCGCACCAGATCGAGCTCATGGAGCTGCTCACCGACCTCAACGCGCAGGGCCGGACCCTCGTGGCCGTGCTGCACGACCTGAATCAGGCCGCGCGCTACGGGAGCCACCTCATCGCGGTGAAGGACGGGCGCATCGTCACCGAGGGCGCACCCGCCGACATCGTCACGGCCGAGATGGTCGAAGAGGTCTTCGGTCTGCGCTGTGTGGTCACCCCGGACCCCGTGTCGGGGACACCCGCGGTGTCGGCGCTCGGGCGCGCGCGGGTGGCCCACGGATGAGGATGCTGCTCCAGGCACCCGCTGAACCGGTTCCCACGCGCGAGATCCCGATCACCGAGGGGACGAGTCCGCGCCGCCTGGCCCTGCGGGTGATGCGCGCCGCTCCGCGGTACACCGTTCCCGCCGCGGTCCTGTCGATCACCCACCAGCTGGGCGAGGCGCTGGTGCCGATCGTCATGGGACTGGCGATCGAACGCGCCGTGACGACGGGCGACCCGGTTCAGCTCGCGCTCTGGCTGAGCGTCTTGGCGGCGGACTTCCTCGTCCTGTCGTTCTCGTGGCGCTTCGGCTCGCGGCTCGCCGAACTCGGCATGCTGGCGGTACAGCATCGCCTGCGCGCCACCGTTTCCGCACACCTGCTCCACCGTTCGCCGCGCCCGGGACGCCCCTCCGACCAGCCCGGGGTCGCTCTCTCCCTCGCGACGTCCGATGCCAACCGCCTGTCCGAGGCCGTCGAGATCGGCATCTACCCCGTGGGTCAGCTCGCCGCCGTCCTCTTCGGCGGCACCGTCCTCCTGACGATCTCGTGGCCCCTCGGTCTTGCCGTGCTCCTCGGAGCACCTCTGCTTCTCGGGCTCACCGAACGCGCCGGCCGCCGACTGCGCGATCGCAGCGGTCAGGAGCAAGAGGCGGCCGCGGCCGCGGCCGGGCGGGCCGCAGACCTGCTGAGCGGCTACCGCGTCATCCGCGGCATCGGCGCCGAGGCCGAGGCCAGCCGCCGCTATCGCCGTGCCAGCCGAACCGCCCTTGCCGACACCGTGCGCGCCCGCCGCGCGGAAGGCACGTTCGGGGGCGCCATGAGCATCGTCACCGGTCTCTTCCTTACCGCGATCGCGGTGATCGCCGCGGTCCTCACCTTGTCGGGGACGCTCGGACTCGGCGAGTTCATCGCGGTGGTCGGGCTCGCCCAGTTCCTCCTCGACCCGCTCGGGGCTCTCGCGCTGAACACCGGGTCGTGGTGGGCGTCCGCGACCGCCTCCGCGACGCGCGTCCTCGACCTCCTGCGAGATGAGGAGCCCCTCACGGCGGTCGCGGACGAACCCCGACTCCCCGTCTCGCTCCCCGACGTGCAGCCGGGCGAGTTCGTCGTCGTGTCGTGCGCGGGAGCACGGGCCGCCGACGTGGTCGCGGCGCTGCGCGCGCGGCATCCGGAGGCCCTGCACGCCCCGCACGCGGCGCACCTGTTCAGCGGGAGCGTGACCGAGAACGTGCAGGCCTTCGGGAGGGATGCCGACGCCCTCGCCGCCGCTCTGTACGCCGCCGCGTGCGATGAGCTCGCCGACGTTCTCCCGCAGGGCCTGGCGAGCGGCGTCGGCGAGAACGGCACGGCGCTCTCCGGAGGCCAACGCCAGCGCGTCGCCCTGGCCCGGGCGCTGGCGCGCGATCCCGACCTCCTCGTGCTGCACGATCCCACCACGGCCGTCGACGCGGTGACGGAAGCACGCATCGCCCAACGCGTGCACCAGGCACGCCGCCATCGGCGCACCATCGTGGTCACCCGCGCTCCCGCGTTCGCGGCGGTGGCCGATCGCGTGGTTCGGCTGACGGACGGAGGACACGCGTGAGCACGCCTCTTCCCGTCGCCTCCGCCCGCGAGGTCGCCCGGGAGCTCCGCCGATCCGTGGCACGCGGGTGGTGGCGGGTCCCGGGGCTGGTCCTCGTCGTCCTCGCCGCAGCGGTGGCGGGCGTGGTCGGTCCTCTCGCCCTCGGCGGCGTGGTCGACGCCATCGGCGCAGGCGACGACGCTCCCCACCTCGCGGGCCTCCTCGCGGCCGTGATGGCCGGCGCGGTCGTGGCCGGGGCCGTCCTCACCGCCGTCGGCATGGTCGCCGCGTCGCAGCTCTTCGAGGGCGCTCTCGCCGATCTTCGCGAACGGATGGTCGACGCCGCTCTGCACCTGCCTCCCTCGCGCGTGGAACGCGCGGGAACGGGCGATCTCGTCGCGCGCGCGGGCGATGACGTCGCCCAGGTGTCGGATGCCATCCCGCGCGTGGTCCCCGCCCTCGTCGGGGCAGCGTTCACCATCGTCGTCACCCTCATCGGCATGGCTGCCATCGATCCGTGGTACGCCCTCGCTCTCCTCGTCGTCTCGCCGCTGCACGTGATCGCCGTGCGGCTCTATCTGCGCTCGGCCCCCGGTGTCTATGCGGCCGAACGCGCAGCGATGGCCGGGCGGGCTCAGCATCTCCTCGACGCTCTGCGGGGGTTCGAGACGGTGCGCGCGTACGGTGCGGAGTCCGCCCACCTCGCGCGGATCGCGGAGGCGTCGTGGAACGTCGTGCGCTGGAGCATGCGGGCGCGTGGCATCCAGAACCTCTTCTTCGCCCGGCTCAACGCGGCCGAGTTCCTCGGCATGGCGGGGCTGCTCGCGGTCGGGTTCGTCCTCGTGTCGAACGATGTCGGAACCGTCGGCGGCACCACGGCCGCGATGCTGTTGTTCCTGCGACTGTTCGGCCCCATCAATCAGCTGCTCTTCGTCGTCGACGATCTGCAGTCGTCTCTCGCCTCGCTCGCGCGGATCGTCGGCGTCATCCGCTCGGCGCCCCCGGGCCCTCCGCCCGTTCCCACGCCCGCGGGCGAGGACGTGCGCATCATCGATGTCACGCACGCGTACGACGCCGGCCATCCCGTCCTGCACGCGGTGACGGTCCGCGTCGACGCGGGCGCCACCGTGGCCGTGGTCGGAGCCTCGGGAGCCGGCAAGTCCACCCTCGCCGCCATCGCCGCCGGCGTGCACGAACCCGTCGAAGGAGTGGTGCACCGTCCGGCATCCGTCGCTCTCGTCACGCAGGACGTGCACGTCTTCGACACCGACCTGCGCGAGAATCTGACGCTCGCCGCACCCGACGCGAGCGAGGACGACCTGCATCGGGCCCTGTCACGAGTGAGCGCCGACGGCATCGTCGCCCGCCTTCCGCGTGGCCTCGACGAACCGGTCGGCGCCTCCGGCACCGCGCTGTCGGCGGCAGAGGCCCAGCAACTCGCCCTTGCGCGCGTGATCCTCGCCGACCCCGCGTTCGTCGTCCTCGACGAGGCGACCGCCGAAGCCGGCTCGACGGAAGCGGGACGCCTCGAGGACGCCGCTCTCGCCGCCGTCGAGGGCCGGACGGCGCTGGTCGTGGCCCACCGTCTGAGTCAAGCGGCCTCCGCCGACCGCGTCGTCGTCCTGGACCACGGGCGCGTGAGCGAAGAGGGTACGCACGACGACCTTCGCACCTCGGATGGCCCCTACGGGCGGCTCTGGGAAGCCTGGAGTCGGTCGACCTGAGTCAGGGAGTCAAGCGCTCGGCGGCGGCCGCGATCCGCTCGTCGGTCGCCGTCAGCGAGAAACGCACGTGGTTCGGGTAGTGCGTCCCGTAGAAGTGCCCTGGTCCGACCAGGATGCCGAGATCGGCGAGACGCCCGACGCTCTCCCATGCGTCGCGCCCCTCCGTGGCCCAGAGGTAGAGACCTGCTTCGCTGCGGTCGACGGTGAAGCCGGCCGCCTCCACCGCGGGCTTCAGCATGGCCCGGCGGTGGGCGTAGCGCTCGCGCTGCTCGAGCACGTGCGCGTCGTCACCGAGCGCCACCGTCATCGCCCGCTGAACGGGCGCGGGCGGGATGAGGCCGAGGTGCTTGCGTCCGGTCAGCAGTCGCGCGACCAGCTGTTCATCCCCGGCGAGGAAGGCCGCGCGGTAGCCCGCGAGGTTCGACTGCTTGCTCAACGAGTACACAGAGAGCACGCTCGTCAGGTCGTCCCCGACCACGGCCGGATCCAGCGCGCTCGGCACGCGTTCCGCGTCCCAGGGGGCGTCCCAGCCCAGCTCGGCGTAGCACTCGTCGGACGCGAGGACGGCTCCGAGCTCACGAGCCCGGGCGACGGCATCCGCCATCTCGGGTACCGAGAGCACCCGGCCGTCCGGGTTTCCGGGTGAGTTGACCCACACGAGCTTCGTGTTCGCGGGCCAGTCGGACGGATCGTCGGATGCCACCGGCTCCGCGCCGACGAGACGGGCACCGACCTCGTAGGTCGGGTAGGCGGCCCGGGGGTGCACCACGGCATCGCCGGGGCCCAGTCCGAGCAGGAGCGGAAGCAGGGCGACGAGCTCCTTCGAGCCGACGGTGGGCAGCACCTGCGCCGGGGTCAGCCCGGGAACGCCCCGGCGACGGGCGTACCAGTCGACGATCGCCTCCCGCAGCGCCGGTGTGCCCGCGGTCGCGGGGTAGGCGTGCGCGTCCGTCGCATCGGCGAGAGCCTCGGCGACCACGGCGGGAGTGGGGTCGACGGGCGAGCCGATCGACAGGTCGACGATCCCGGCGGGGTGGCGTCGTGCGCGCTCGGCGAACGGGGCGACGGCGTCCCAGGGGTAGTCGGCGAGCTCGGCGACGCCCACGGGTCAGTGACTCTGCGGAGGAAGGGCGGTGATGACCGGATGATCCTTGGCGATCACGCCGACCTTGGCCGCACCACCGGGAGAACCGATGTCGTCGAAGAACTCGACGTTCGCCTTGTAGTAGTCGGACCACTCCTCGGGCAGATCGTCCTCGTAGTAGATCGCCTCGACGGGGCAGACGGGCTCGCACGCCCCGCAGTCGACGCACTCGTCGGGGTGGATGTAGAGCGACCGCTCTCCTTCGTAGATGCAGTCGACCGGACACTCGTCGATGCAGGCGCGGTCTTTGACATCGACACACGGGAGGGCGATCACGTAAGTCACCCGTCCAGTCTAATCGCGCTTACCCGCCCGGCCTCGCCCGCGCGCCGTCTGACCTATGATCCGTCGATGTCAACGCGCCGGAACGGCGGGGTCCGGGGTCGTCTCGCCGCCGGTCCCCTGCGGCGCGGTCGACACGCCCGGCCAGAACGCCACGAGCACCATGAGCGCCGGCCCCACGACCGTCCACACCAGCGGAACCCACTCGGTTCCGGGCGTCGGCGCGGCGACGATGGCCGAGCCGCCCCGCCCCACCTGCGAGAACACATAGGTCACGAGGGTGATACCGAGACCGCCCGCCAGCGCGTTCACACGGTCGCCCGTGAGCGTGCGCAGGGCGATCAGGAGAGCCGCACTGCCGACCGTCGCGAGCAGCAGCCCGACCGGGATCGGCCCCACGAGGAATGCTTGCGCCACCGTACCGGCCGTTCCGTAGAACGCCCCCACGAGGAGCGCTACGGCCCAACCGACGATGCGCAGGATGCCAGAGTTCACCCGATCAGTGTAGATGCGCCCACATGCCCACATGCTGGACTCGAAGTCCCCGCCCACTGGGCGGTTGCCGCACACCGCGTATGAATTCGCCGCTCCATCCCCCACTTCTCTCGACAGAGGGACTCTTGCCCTGACGGAGCCCGAGCCCTCGCCGCCTCTGTCGTGTCATCGTCGCGCGGTCACAGCGCCCATCCCCACAACCGGAGAAGCGCTGCCGTCCCCGCCGCACCCGCGACGACGACGAGGAAGGGCATCCGCGCCCACAACAGCAGCGCGGCCACACCGAGGGCCGGGACACGCGCATCGACCACGATCGACGCGCCCGCCCCGAGCGTCTGCACGACGACGAGCGCCGACAGCAGCGCCACCGTGAGCAGATCGGCGATGCGGGCCGGTCGGGGCGACTCGAGCCACCGCGCGGGAAGCAGGTAGCCCACCCCCTTCAGCGCGACGCAGAGAACGGATGCCAAGAGAATGGCGGTCCAGAGGGTCACGGCATCCCTTTCTCTTCTGCGACGCCGGTCGGCGTGGGGGTGGGGGAACGCCCGTCGAACAGCCCGACCGCGACGGCGACTCCCGCGGCGGCGATGACGGGGATTCCGGGTATGAGCACCGGGGTCAGGACCGCGGCGACGACCGCCGCGCCGAGGGCCACGGCGAGGGGTTGGCGACCCCGCAATCGCGGCCAGAGCAGGGCGAGGAACGCGGCCGCAGCGGCCGCATCCAAGCCATAGGAGCGTGGGTCGCCCAGCACGTCTCCGAGGAGGGCGCCGAGGAGAGTCGATACGTTCCACCCGACCCAGATCGCCACGCCCGTGACCCAGAACCCCACCTGACGGGCACGCGGCTCGCTCTGAGCGAGCCCTACGGCAACCGACTCGTCGATGGTGAACGGCGTCGCCCCCGCCTTGCGCCAGAAACCGCCCGCGACGATCGGTGCCATGCGCATCGCATACGCGGCGTTGCGCACCCCCAGCAGCACGGCTGACGCGATGGCGGCGGGGGCGGCGGCCACTCCCCCGGCGGCGATGACCCCGACGAACGCGAATTGCGAGCCGCCGGTGAACATCAGCAGACTCAGCACACACGTCTGCCAGACATCGAGACCGGATGCCACGGACAGGGCGCCGAAAGAGATGCCGTACGCGCTCGTGGCGAGAGCCACGGCAAGACCCTGGCGAGCGGCGACACCCTCGGGTGTTCGAGAGAACGAACGCATGGTCATCATGGTGAACGAGCAGGTGTCGTTCGTCAAGTCGAACGATCGGCGACCATAATGAACGGATGAGTGATCTCGGCGACCGTATCGCGGCGACCCTGCGACGCGAACGCGCGCGCCGCGATCTCAGCGTCTCCGAGCTCGCCCGACGCGCCGGCGTGGCCAAGGCCACCGTCTCGCAGCTCGAGAACGGCGGCGGCAATCCGAGCGTCGAAACCCTGTGGGCCCTGGCTTCGGCGCTCGAGGTCCCCTTCGCGGTCCTCGTCGATGAGGGCGTACGCTCCCCCACCCTGATCCGCGCGGGAGAGGCGGCCACGGCGGTGCCGTCGTCGGCATCCGATTATCTGGCGGTGCTGCTGTCGGCGAGTCCGCCGCACGCGCGGCGCGACATCTACCTGTTGAGCGCCGAGCCGGGATCGCCGAGATCGTCCGACCCGCACCCGCGCGGCACGGTCGAGCACCTCGTGATGGTCTCGGGTCGCGGGCGCGTCGGACCCGCCGACGACCCGTACGAGCTCTCCCCCGGCGACTACCTCTCGTACCCCGGCGATGCCCCGCACGTCTTCGAGGCCTTGACCCCCGGCATGAGCGCCGTCTGCGTGGTCGAATCGCGCTGAGCCACCGCCGACACCCGTCGATAAACGCCGAGCGTGCCGAAACACGCCACGTCTCCGCGTGTCTCGGCAGGATCAGCGTTTATCGACGACAAGTAGGGCGCGCATCGCACCGCACGGCTGGATGAGATGACGAACGGCCCCGCCGAGCGTGAGCTGGACGGGGCCGTTGGACGACGCGGTGGTCAGGCGTTGGCATCCTGACGCTTGAGGCGCGAGGCGGCACGGCCGCGCTCGGTCGCGTCGAGCACGACCTTGCGGATGCGCACCTTCTCGGGCGTGACCTCGACGCATTCGTCGTCGCGCGCGAACTCGAGCGACTCCTCCAGCGTGAGCACGCGCGGGGGCGTCATCGACTCGAAGGAGTCGGAGGTCGACGAACGCATGTTCGTGAGCTTCTTCTCCTTGGTGATGTTGACGTCCATGTCGTCGGCGCGCGAGTTCTCGCCGATGACCATGCCCTCGTAGACCTCTTCGGTGGGCTGCACGAAGAAGCTCATGCGCTCCTGCAGGGCGATCATGGCGAAGGGGGTCACGACGCCCATTCGGTCGGCGACGATCGAGCCGTTCTGACGCGTGGTGATCGAACCGGCCCAGTCGTCGTAGCCGTGCGAGATGGCGTTGGCGATGCCGGTGCCGCGCGTGATCGTGAGGAACTCGCTGCGGAAGCCGATGAGACCGCGCGAGGGGACGACGAACTCCATGCGCACCCAGCCGGTGCCGTGGTTGGTCATGTTGTCCATGCGGCCCTTGCGGGCGGCCATGAGCTGCGTGATCGCGCCGAGGTGCTCCTCGGGAGCGTCGATCGTGAGGTGCTCGAACGGCTCCTTGAGCTTGCCGTCGTCGCCGCGCTTGGTGACCACCTGGGGCTTGCCGACGGTGAGTTCGAAGCCCTCGCGGCGCATGTTCTCGACGAGGATCGCGAGAGCGAGCTCTCCGCGGCCCTGGACCTCCCAGGCATCGGGACGACCGATGTCGACGACCTTGAGCGAGACGTTACCGATGAGCTCGCGGTCGAGACGGTCCTTGACCATGCGCGCGGTGAGCTTGTGGCCCTTGACCTTGCCCATGAGGGGCGAGGTGTTGGTGCCGATCGTCATTGAGATGGCGGGGTCGTCGACCGTGATGGCCGGAAGCGGACGCACGTCCTCGGGGTCGGCGATGGTCTCGCCGATCGTGATGTCGGGGAAACCGGCGATCGCGACGATGTCGCCGGGGCCGGCGTCCTCGGCGGGGTAGCGCTCGAGCGCGCGGGTCTTCAGCAGCTCGGTGACACGGGCGTTGCTGGTGGTGCCGTCGGCGCGCACCCAGGCCACGGTCTGGCCCTTCTTCAGCGTGCCGTTGAAGACGCGCAGAAGCGCGAGACGGCCGAGGAACGGCGACGAGTCGAGGTTGGTGACCCAGGCCTGCAGCGGCGCCTCGTCGTCGTAGGCGGGAGCCGGGACGTGCTCGAGGATCGCGGCGAACAGCGGCTCGAGGTCGTCGTTGTCGGGGAGCGCGCCGTTGTCGGGACGGTTCAGCGATGCCGCACCGGCACGGCCCGAGGCGTAGACGACCGGCACGTCGAGCAGGGCGTCGACGTCGAGGTCGGGCACGTCGTCGACCAGGTCGGACGCGAGGCCCAGCAGCAGGTCGTGCGCCTCTTCTTCGACCTCGGCGATGCGCGCGTCGGGACGGTCGGTCTTGTTGACCAGCAGGATGACGGGAAGCTTCGCCTCGAGCGCCTTGCGCAGCACGAAGCGGGTCTGGGGCAGTGGACCCTCGGACGCGTCGACGAGCAGCACGACGCCGTCGACCATCGACAGGCCGCGCTCGACCTCGCCACCGAAGTCGGCGTGACCGGGGGTGTCGATGACGTTGATCGTCACCGGAACGTCGGTGTGGACGCCGTTGTACTCGATCGCCGTGTTCTTGGCGAGGATCGTGATGCCCTTCTCGCGCTCGAGGTCGTTCGAGTCCATCGCGCGCTCTTCGATGTGCGCGTGCTCGCCGAACGAGCCGGTCTGGCGGAGCATGGCGTCGACGAGGGTCGTCTTGCCGTGGTCGACGTGCGCGACGATCGCGACGTTACGGAGGTCAGGACGAAGGGCGTGCGCCATGGAGGGTCTCCAGGAAAGATTGGGGTGTCGCCCGGAATCGGGCCCTCCCACTCTACCGGGCGTCCGCAACTTTCCCTGGCAGGCAGCAGAAAGGGCGAGATCCCATCTGGAATCCCGCCCTTCGCTGTACGGACCTCAGGACGCCGGCGTGTCCCGAAGCAGCTCGTGTCGCAGCTCGCGGCGGGCCGCCTGGACCTCGACATCGGGCACCGGGATCGCGGCGATGAGACGCTGCGTGTACGCCTCCTTCGGCGCGCGCAGGATCTCGTCGCGCGTGCCCTGCTCCGCGATCTTGCCGCGGTTGAGCACGACGATCCGGTCGGCCATGGCATCCACCACGGCGAGGTCGTGGCTGATGAAGAGGCACGCGAAGCGGTGCTCCTTCTGCAGCTCGCTGAGGAGCTCGAGCACACGTGCCTGCACGGAGACGTCCAGAGCACTCGTCGGCTCGTCGGCGACGAGCAGTCGGGGCTGCAGCGAGAGAGCGCGCGCGATGCCGACGCGCTGCTTCTGACCACCGGAGAGCTCGTGCGGGTAGCGGTTGCGGTAGCTGCGCGGAAGACGCACCTCGTCGAGGAGCTTCTCGACGCGTGCATCGAGCTCGGCGCCCTTCGCCTCGCCGGCGAGGAAGAGCGGCTCACCGATCGACTCGCCGATGGGAAGTCGGGGGTTCAGCGACGACGACGGGTCCTGGAACACGATGCCGACGCGACGACGGAGCGACTTGATCAGTTTGCGCGAGCCGCTCGAGATGTCGACGCCGTCGACCACCAGGCGGCCATCGGCGATCGGCTGCAGACCGATCGCGGCACGACCGATCGTGGACTTGCCCGAACCCGACTCCCCCACGAGGCCGACGATCTCGCCCTCGGCGATCCCGAGCGTCACGTCGTCGACGGCACGGAACGCGGCGACGCGGCCCTTCTTGCCGTACTCGATCGACACGTGCTCGAGCTCGAGCACCGGATGCGCGATGACGGGCGCGGCTGCCGCGAGCGTCAGCTCCTCGGTGTGCGCCGGGCCCTCGGCCACGGCCGCGGCAAGAGCCTCGACGATGTCGACCGTCGCCTCGCCCTCGAGCGTCTCACCCAACCGCGGAACCGACGCGAGCAGTTCCTTGGTGTAGTCGTCCTGCGGGTTCCCGAGCACGACCGCCGCCGGCCCCTGCTCGACGATCTCGCCCGACTTCATCACGACGATCCAGTCCGCGAGGTCGGCCACCACACCCATGTCGTGGGTGATGAGCAGCACCGCCGAGTCGAGGCGGTCACGCAGGTCGCGGATGAGGTCGAGGATCTCCGCCTGCACGGTCACATCGAGTGCCGTGGTGGGCTCGTCGGCGATGAGCAGGGCGGGCTCGAGGCTGATGGACTGCGCGATCATGGCGCGCTGACGCTGACCGCCCGAGAGCTGATGCGGGTACGACGCGAACGCCTTGGCCGGGTCGGGCAGGCCGACCATCCCCAGCAGCTCGAGGGCGCGCGCCTTCGCGGCCGACGGCGCGATCGGCGTGTGCGCGCGAAGCGCCTCGATGATCTGCGACCCCACGGTCAGCACGGGGTTCAGCGCCGTCATCGGCTCCTGGAAGATGGCGGCCACCTCGGGTCCGCGCAGCTCGCGCATCTGTCGCCCCGACAGACCCGTGATCTCTCGACCGTTCACCTTGATGCTGCCGGTGACACGGCTGTTCTTCGGAAGAAGGTCGAGCACGGCCATCGAGCTCACGCTCTTTCCCGAACCCGACTCGCCGACCACGGCGACGACTTGGCCGCGCGCGATCGAGTAGTTCAGGTTCTTCGCGGCCGGAACCCAGACATCGTCGACAGCGAAGTCGACGCTGAGGTCGGTCATCTGGAGGGCGGGGATGCCCGCCGTCTCGGTCGTGCTCATGAGACTGTCCTCTCGGTCCCGCTCAGCGGGAGTGAGTGATCGGAAAATGAAAGAATCGGAGGATGCCACGCCAGACGTTCCGCTCGACGTTCACCCGCATCCTGTGCGTCACCGCCTGGGCGATCATCGCCGCGGTCGGGATCGGTCTTCTCGTGGTCCCGGGAGCTTCCGAAGCGCCCGTCCTGGTGATCATCGGCGCCCTGGGTGCCGCGGCGGCCGTCACGGCCGTGCTCTGGTCTCCGTCGATCTCCGTCGACGACGAGGCCGCGCAGGTCGACAACATCGCTCTCCGCTACCGCGTGCCCTGGGCCGCGCTGATCCATGTCGACACCCGTTACGCCCTTCAGCTGCACACGCCCGGACGCCGCATCGGCGTGACCGCCGCACCGGTGCCGGGCGCGGCCGGATCGCTCCGCGCGATGCGCGCTCACCGACGCAGCGAAGGCGTGACCGCACCGAACACCCGCCCGGGCGAACTGCCCGGGACGGATTCCGGCAACGCCGCGGAGATGGTCCGCACGCGCTGGCACGCTCTGCGCGATGCCGGTCGCGTGGAGGCCGGCATCGCCGAATCGGTTCCGGTGACCGTGACCCCGCGCGTCGACAACCTGCTGCTGCTGATCGCGGGTATCGCCGGAATGGTGCTGGCCGTGGTGCTGGCCTGACACCCGCCGAGAGACGGCCGTCATGACGACGGCGTCTCCGGGTGGACCCGTGCCTGCGTGCTGGCAGGAGCCGTCGTCGACGACGCCGGCTGCTCCTTCGTGCGCCGCAGCGAGAACCGCTTCTGACGCGGGTCGAAGGCGTCGCGCAGACCGTCGCCGACGAAGTTCACGAGAACGGCGAGCAGCACGATGAAGACAGCGGGCCACCAGAACAGCCACGGCCGCGTCTGGAACGCCGACTGGTTGTCGGAGATGATCAGGCCCAGCGACACGTCGGGCGGCCGCACGCCGAGCTGCAGGTAGCTCAGCGCCGTCTCGAGGAGGATCGCGGATGCCGCGAGCAACGTCGCCGCGACGATGACCACGCCGATCGCGTTCGGCAGGATGTGCTTGAAGATGATGCGTGCGTCGCTGGCACCCGCGACCCGAGCGGCCTCGACGAACTCGCGCTCGCGCAGGGAGAGGAACTCGGCGCGCACGAGGCGCGCGATGGTCGTCCACGAGATCATCGCGAGGAAGAACGCCAGCGGGATGACACCCAGACCACCCGTGGCGCGGCCGACGACCGCACCGATCACGATGATCGGGATGACGATGAAGACGTCGGTGATGCGCATGAGCACGGAGTCCACCCAGCCGCGGTAGTACCCGGCGAGAGCACCGATCACGGTGCCGACGGCCGTGCCCACGAAGCTGATCACGATCATGACGAGGATCGAGTTCTGGATGCCGCGCATGGTCATCGCGAAGTAGTCGATGCCGATGCGGTCCTGACCGAACGGGTGTTCTCCGACCGAGAACGGCCACAGCGAGAGCGTGGGTGCTCCCCCGTCGTTCTGCGGGTTCAGGGAAGTGTAGTCGTACTTCCACCATCCCGGGATCGGGCCGAGACCGATCGCGGAGATCGAGAAGACGGCGACGAGGACGAACAGGATGCCGGAGACAACGGCGACCTTGTTCGCGAGGAAGCGCCGGAGGATGAGCCGCCCCTGGCTCACCCCGACCGTGTTCCGTTCGTCGGCGGGAGCCGGCGCGTCGACGTTGGCCGGTTCGGGAAGCATCTGGGTCATCGGAGGACCTCCGGGATTCGGACGGCGGCGATCATGCGACCACTCGCACGCGCGGGTCGAGCGTGGCGTAGGCGAGATCAGCCAAGAAGTTGAAGACGATCGCGGTGATCGCGATGACGATGAAGTAGCCCATCACGGGATTCACGTCGACGCGCTGAATCGATGTCACGAACAGCTGCCCCATTCCGGAGATCGCGAACACCTTCTCCGTGATGACAGCACCGCCGAGGAGCGCGCCGACGTCGGTCGCGACCAGGGTGACGATCGGGATGAGCATGTTGCGCAGTCCGTGGCGCAGGATCACCGTGCGCTCGGGCAGGCCCTTGGCCCGCGCCGTGCGGATGTAGTCCTGGTTCATCACCTCGAGCATTCCGGCGCGCGCGTAACGCGTGTACCCGGCGAACGAGATGAGCAGCAGCGAGATCGTCGGAAGCAGGAGGTGGGTGAACGTGTCGATCCCGCTGATCCACATGTCGCCGGAGAACCCCGGAGTGTTCGCACCGACGGTCGCGATCGGACGACCGTTGATCCGGGGGTTGCTCACGTACTGGGGCCAGGACTGCATGTACCGGTCGAGGACCACGAGCGCACCGGAGAGGAACGCCACCAACGCACCGATGCGCGCGGCCATTCCGCGGTCGGGGGCGCCCAGGAGATAGCCCGAGACGACACCGACCACGACGGCGACGACCCCGAGGATGATGATCGTGTTGAACGTCGAGATGTCGAACAGGCCCTGCAGGGCGAAGTAGCACGCGTAGGCGATCGCGCCGTTCAGCGCGGCGACGATGAGCGCACGGCGGTTCTGCAGACCCGCGATGAGGGCGGTCGTGATCACCACGACCCCGCCGATCAGCAGAAGGAGCCCGACGGGCCCGAGGCCCGGGTTGCGGAACCAGTCCGTGACGTTGAAGTACACGAGCAGGGCGACGGTCGCCAGACCGGCGACAGCGCCGACGATCACGCGACGACGCGCGTCACCGCCGATCATGGCCTGCCAGATGATGGCGGTGATGACGGCCAACAGGGCGATCAGCCAGATCGGAATGGCCGTGGCCGATTCCAGGAAACTGTTGAAGCCCAGCGCCATGAACTCCTTCAGGAGCACCGCGACGAGGAAGGACGGCAGCGAGAACAGGAAGAAGCTCAGCAGAGTGATGCCGAAGTCGAATCCGCTGTGCTGACGCAGTGCGGAGACGACGCCGACCACGATGCCGAGGACGATGGCCAGCACGAACGACGCCGTCACGAGCTGGAGAGTGGAACCGATGGCGGTCGGCAGGATGTCGAGCACGGCCGCGTTCGAGACGGTGAGGCCGAGGTTGCACGCACCCGTGAAGGGAACGAGGCAGCCGGCGGCCCCGCCCAGCCAGAGGAAGTAACGCAGGGGCACCGGGACGTTCAGGTCGAGCGCCGCGACGCGCGCGGCGATGAGCTGGTCACGGTTTGTGGCGGAGCTGTCGCGCAGGTCCTGCAGCGGGTCGCCGGAGTTGGCGGCCAGAACGTACATGATGAATGACGCTGCGAGCAGAACCAGGATCGAGACGGCGATGCGCCTGAGAATGAATCCGACCATCGCGGGAGGTCTTCTTTCGATCGGGTGGAAAGGCACCTGTAGGTGCCCAGGAAAGGATAGTCGCGTGCGGTCCGGGTTCGGCGCACGCGCGCAGACGAAGCGAGGCGCCGGAGTCGGGCGACTCCGGCGCCTCGCGGGGGATCAACGGGTTATCAACCCGCCAGCGTCCACTCCTGCGCGTTCCACACGATGCCCGTCTGGCCACCGAAGTAGTCGATGCCCTGGACGGAACCGTTGTCGGCGAAGAGACCGGGCGACTGGAACAGCGGCAGACCGTAGTAGTCCTTGGCCGTCTCCGCGTCGATCTTCACCTTGATGTCAGCAAGCTTGGTGGCATCGGTCGTGACCTGGCTCTCGTCGACGAGGGTGTCGACGGTGGCGTTGCTGTAGTTGTTGTAGTTTCCGCCGCCGCCGGTCTTGAAGATCTGCGGGAGAGCGGCGTTACCGGCACCCGGCGAGACCCATCCGAAGATCGAGACGTCGTAGCTGCCGCTGCCGAGGAGCTTGCCCCAGTCGGGCGAGCCGGCGTCCACGATGTTGAAGCCGGCCTGCTGCGCCGACTGCTGGATGGCGCGGAAGCTGTCGACACGGTTGGGGTTGTTCGTGTTGTACAGGATACGGACCGTGGGGGTCGCACCGTTCAGCAGCGTCTTGGCACCCTCGATGTCGGGTTCGGTGAACTTGTCGTACCCGCTCGCCGCGACGGCGGTCTCGTACTGGTCGCCGTCCGTGGGCAGGAAGACCTGCGAGTTCAGGACGTTGGCGTCCGGGTTCACCGGCTTGATGATCGAGTCGAGGATCTGCTGGCGCGGGATCGTCTTGAGGAACGCCTCGCGGACGTTCGCGTCGGCGAAGACGCCGCCGAAGCTCAGGTCGACGTGGTCGTACGCGAGCTGGCTGCCCGAGTGGACCGTCGCGTTGGCGTTCTTGAGCGCCGTCAGCGTGTCGGCCGAGGCCTGCGGCTGGATCGCCTGGACCTCACCGTTCTGAAGGGCCGTGACCTGCGCGTTGGCGTCACCGATGAAGCGGATGATCAGCTGGTCGTACGAGGGCGACATCTTGCCCTTGTAGTTGGGGTTCTTGCCCAGCGTGATGCTCTGCTCGGGCGTGAAGTCGGTCACGATGAACGGACCGCTCGCGACGAGGAGGCTCGCGTCGGTCGGCATGGCCGTGACGTCGTAGCCCTTGTTCCAGAAGTCGGCCGCTGCCTTCAGGGTCGCGTTGGGGGCGACGGGCGCGTCCGGGTTGCCCTTGGGGGTGTCCTTGAGGAGCTTGACGAAGTCCTCCTCGGAGACGCCCGCCTTCTCGGCGAGCACGTGGGCGGGCTTGCCGATGGGGTTCACGAGCTCGTAGTCCACGAACGGCTTCGAGTACACGAGGGTCATCGACATGTTGTCGTCACTGATCGTCGGGAACGCGGTGCTGTCCAGACCCGCGGTGCTGCCGGCGAGGGTGAAGTACTGCGTGCCACCGTTGGTGACGGCGCCGCTCTCGTCGAGCTTCGCGTCGTCGTAGTACCCGGAGTTGATGGCCCAGTTGACGAGCATGTCATCGGCGTTGATGGGCTGGCCGTCCGACCAGGTCAGGCCCTCGTTGATCGTGTACTTGACCGTCAGCGGGTCGTCCGACACCTTCTCGTACGTGCCGAAGTCGGTGTTGTCGATGACGCTGAAGTCCTTGTCGAGGCGCTGGAAGCCACCGAGGCCGAGACCGCCGCTGACACCGGTGAGGTAACCCACCATGCCGTTGGTGTCGAGGTTGGCCTCGGGGGTGTCACCGTTGAACGAGGTGAACGCGTTGGTGGTCGCGATCGTGATGGTGCCGCCGGAGGCGGAGGATCCGCCTTCGGGTGCTGCCGTCGTGGTGCAGCCGGCGAGGGCGAGCGCCGCGACGGCGACACCTGCTCCCGCCGTCAGGGCGCGCATGCGCCGAGTCTTTTCAGACACTTTGCCTCCAGTGCAAGGTTGGCGATTCCCCGCGCAGCAAACACCAGCGGGGGGAGCCGTGGATACGGAAACGATAGGTAAATGCACTGCGTTGGTCAAAACTCCTGGGGAAACCGTTACATACCTTTAATTCGGGAACGGTTGCATGTGGCAATCTGACAACATGATCCGCGACTCGGCCTTCTACGACCCCGGGATCGAACAAGACGCCTATCGCCGTCGACGGCTGCCGTGGGAGATCACGCTCGTCCTGTTGGTCACGGTCGGTCAGTCGGCGATCTACTCCGTCGTCTCGTTCGTCCGCGCCGCCACGCGCGCCCCGATCTCGCAGCAGCAGACGCAGCTGAATCCCTCCCGCAGCGCGGAACCGCTGTGGGACGCGATCTACCAGTTCCTGGACATCTTCTTCTCGCTCGCCCTCGTCGCGCTCGTGGTGTACCTCCTCTGGGAGCCGGGCCTGAGCGCGTTCCGACGCATCGGACTCGACGTCCGTCGGTTCGGCGGGGACACTCTGCGAGGTGTCCTCCTGGTCGCGCTCATCGGTGTTCCCGGTATCGGCGTCTACGCGGCGGGGCGGGCGCTCGGCCAGAGCATCGCCGTCATCCCGGCACCACTCGATTCCTCGTGGTGGGTGATCGGCCTCCTGATCCTCGCCGCGCTACGAGCCGGGTTGACCGAAGAAGTGATCTTCCTCGGTTACCTCTTCGACCGCCTGCGACGACTCGGCTGGTCATGGACGTGGGTCATCGTCTCGACCGCTCTCCTGCGCGGGAGCTACCACCTCTATCAGGGATGGCCTTCGGCGCTCGGGAACGTCGTCATGGGCCTGGTCTTCGGGTGGTGCTATCGGCGCTGGGGCCGGGTCATGCCCCTGGTGATCGCCCACACGATCATCGACATCGTCGCGTTCGTCGGCTACCCGCTGGCCGCAGCCTGGTGGCCCGGCATCTTCACGCCGACACCGGCTCCCACCCCGACCGCCACGCCCTGAGGTCGACGTGGCAGCCGGGCCTCGGCATCCGGAGGCCGGAAGCGCGACTTACGGGGTGGTCACCGTCCACGCCCAGAAGGACGGCGGCACGCCATCGGGCTCGGAAGTGTAGGCGACGCCCCCGACGCCCTTGCCCACCGCGACGGCGCCGGTGCGCTCGAACAGCGGGACACCGGCGTAGGCGGTGAACAGCGAGCGGTCGATGTCCTTCGCACTGGCCAGGACGTCGACCGGGTCCGTGTCGTTCGTGAGTTTGCGGAAGGCGCGCTGCGCGTCGGGGCCGTCGACCCCTTCGGCCAGGCGATCCCGCGAGGAGCGGTACAGGCTCTCGTCCTCCCCGACCCAGGACAGGGTGGCTTCCGCCTGCTCGCCCGCGGAGGCGGCTCGAACGGCGATCCCCGCCTTCGCCCCCATCGTCACCAGCCGCGTGAAGACGGCACTGGACACGTCGTCGGTGGAGTCGTACGAGACACGGAGGACGGCGGCGCGGTCCTCGAGCGCGGAGCGCGCGGCATCCGGATCCGCCGAGGTCCCCGGAGCGTTGTTCCCCGCCGTGAGGTCGTTGTAGAGCTGCCCCGTGGCGGGCGAGGAGAGGAAGGACTGCAGCGGACGCGCCTCGGGGCGGACTTTCTGCAGCAGCTCCTTGACGAGGGAGTCGCGGTCGAGCGACAGGGTCATGGCTTGCCGGAGGGCGGCGGGGGTGCCGTCGGCGAACCGCAACTGGAGGGTCTGAGTCGTGGGCCCGGTCGTGACCTGCACGCCCGCGTCAGTGAGGGCCGCGAGCTGCGTCGGGTCGAGGTCGCCGACATTGGCCACGTCGACCTCCCCGGCCGTCACCGCGGCGAGCTGCGCGGCGCGATCAGGGAAGAACCGAACGACGAGGCCGGTCAGACCCGGAAAGTGGGCACCCAGGTAGTCGTCGCGACGTTCGAGCGTCACGGCGTCCGCGGTCACCGCGGAGACCTTCCAGGGCCCCGCCGCCACCGCTGACGATGCGTCGGGGACTCCTCCCGCCGGTGCGTCGAACCCGGTGTTCCACGCGGCTGCAGCGGCCGCGAGGACGGGGTTCGGCGTCGCAGGGGCCGAGGGGTCACCCTTCGCCGTGGAGAGAATCGCCGAGATGAGTTGCTGAACGCTGACGCCGGCCTTCTGGGCGACGACGTGCACGGGGCGATCGAGCATCCACTGACGATTCCAGTCGGCGAACGGCTCGTCGTACACGAGGGTGAGCGTGTCCTTCGCCCGGTTGAGGGTCGGACGCTCCGTTCGGGCGTTCGGATCGGCGGGGACCGCGGTCTGGAAGTATCGCGTGCCCGAGACGATCTGTCCCTGCGCGTCGTAAGTCGCGTCGTCGAAGAAGTGCGACGAGACCGCCCATCCGAAGAGGAGGTCGTCCAAGCTCACGGGCGTCCCATCGGACCACGTGCGGTCGGGGAAGAGCTCGTAGCTGACGGTGAGGGGATCACCCTCGACACGCGTGATGCGCCCCAGCCCGTTGTTCGGCACGACCTGGAGGTCTCCGTCGAGCGAACCGAGTCGCTCATCCAGAAGCGACGACACCGCGCGGTTCGCGGACGTCGCACCCTGCGCGGTCGCCGCGTTGAAGCTGGTGAGGGATCCGACCACGCCCACGGTGAGACTTGTCCGCACCGGCTTCTCGGGCTCCGGGGCCGGCTCCGGCGCGGAGCAGGCGGACAGCGCGAGGGTCGCGACGATCGCCAGTGCCGTCGCGGTCAGCAGACGCCCGGAACGTGTGGTCAATCGAGGTACATGAGACTGGCCAGGGTGCACAGGGGAACCTTACCCAACGCGTCCTGTGCGATTGCCTGTGCGCGCCGTGCGCGACGACGGCTCCGGATGCCGGGAGCCGCCGCCGCGGTCGGATCGATCAGGCGAACGCCTCCGGCGGCGGGCACGAGCACACCAGGTTGCGGTCGCCGTAGGCCTGGTCGATGCGTCGCACCGGGGGCCAGTACTTGCCGCGGATGAGCGAACGCACGGGGTACACGGCGGTCTCGCGCGAGTAGGGGTGCTCCCACTCCCCCACGACCACCGTCTCGGCGGTGTGCGGGGCGTTGACGAGCGGGTTGTCGTCGGCCGGCCACTCCCCCGCGGCGACGGCGAGGGCCTCGTGCTTGATCGCGATCATGGCATCCACGAAGCGATCCAGCTCGGCGAGGCCTTCGCTCTCGGTCGGCTCGACCATGAGGGTGCCGGCGACCGGGAACGACATCGTCGGCGCGTGGAATCCGTAGTCGATGAGGCGCTTGGCCACGTCGTCGACGGTCACCCCGGTCTGCTCCTTGAGGGGGCGCAGGTCGAGGATGCACTCGTGCGCGACGAGACCGCCCTCGCCGGCGTAGAGCACCGGGTAGTGCTCGCGCAGGCGCGTGGCGATGTAGTTCGCCGAGAGCACCGCCGCGGCGGTGGCCTGACGCAGTCCCTCGGCGCCCATCATGCGCACGTAGGCCCACGAGATCGGCAGGATGCCGGCGGAGCCGTGCGGGGCCGCCGAGACCGGTCCGCCGTCGAACACGCCGCCGGCGTGCTCGGCACGCTGCGAGAACGGGTGCGAGGGAAGGAACGGTGCCAGGTGCGCCTTCGCGGCGACCGGGCCCACGCCGGGACCGCCACCGCCGTGCGGGATCGCGAACGTCTTGTGCAGGTTGAGGTGCGAGACGTCGCCGCCGAGGTCGCCGAAGCGCGCGAAACCGAGCAGCGCGTTGAGGTTGGCGCCGTCGACGTACACCTGCCCGCCGGCGTCGTGCACGGCCTGCGTGATCTCGAGCACGTCGTGCTCGTACACCCCGTGGGTCGAGGGGTACGTGATCATCAGGGCCGACAGCTCGGCCGCGTGCTGCGCGATCTTCGCGCGCAGGTCGCCGAGGTCGACGTTGCCGGCCTCGTCGCACGCAACGACGACGACCTTCATGCCCGCGAGGATCGCCGACGCGGCATTCGTGCCGTGAGCCGACGACGGGATGAGGCAGACGGTGCGCTCGGTGTCGCCGTTCGCGAGGTGGTAGCCGCGGATGGCGAGCAGGCCCGCGAGCTCGCCCTGCGATCCGGCGTTCGGCTGCAGGGAGACGGCGTCGTAGCCCGTGACCTCCGCGAGCCACCGTTCGAGCTGCGCGATCATCTCGAGGTAGCCGCGCACGTCGGCCTCGGGGGCGAAGGGGTGCACGCGCGAGAACTCCGGCCACGACACCGCCGCCATCTCGGTCGCGGCGTTGAGCTTCATCGTGCACGAGCCCAGCGGGATCATGCCGCGGTCGAGCGCGTAGTCGCGGTCGGCGAGGGTCTTGAGGTACCGCATCATCGCCGTCTCGCTGCGGTGAGCGTGGAAGACGGGGTGCGTGAGGTACTCGTCGTCGCGGTGCAGCGCGCCGTCGACGCCGCGCAGAGCCTCGCCCTCGGGCAGGTCGATCGCCGCCGAGCCGAAGGTGCCGGAGCCGAAGCCGCCGAGGCCGAACGCGTCCAGCACGGCCGCGAGGTCGGCATCCGTCGTCGTCTCGTCCACCGAGACGCCCACGGTCGCGTCATCGACCCACAGCAGCTGGTAACCGCGCTCGCGTGCGCGATCGACGATGTCCTGCGCCCGACCGGGAACGTGCACGCGGACGGTGTCGAAGAACGCGTCGCTCACGAGGGTGAGGTCGTACGAACGCAGAGCGGATGCCAGGGAGTCGGTCGTGCGCGCGACGCGGGTCGCGATCGCCCGCAGCCCGTCGGGCCCGTGGTACACGGCGTACATCGCGGCCATGACGGCCAGCAGCACCTGCGCGGTGCAGATGTTCGACGTCGCCTTCTCGCGGCGGATGTGCTGTTCGCGCGTCTGCAGCGACAGGCGGTAGGCGGGGGCGCCGACGGCATCCTGGGACACTCCGACCAGGCGCCCGGGCAGCTGGCGCTCGAGACCCGCGCGCACGGCCATGTAGCCGGCGTGCGGTCCGCCGAAGCCGAGCGGCACGCCGAAGCGCTGGGTCGTGCCGACGGCGACGTCGGCGCCGAGGGCACCGGGCGAGCGCAGCAGCGTGAGCGCGAGCAGGTCGGCCGCGGCCACGACGAGACCGCCGTTCGCGTGCACGGCCTCGGCGACGGCCGAGAAGTCCCACACGCGACCGGTCGCGCCGGGGTACTGCACGAACGCGCCGAACGCTTCGGGCATCTCGCCCGCGAACGACGTCTCGACGATGCGGATGCCGACCGCCGCCGCGCGGTGGTGCAGCAGCGCCTTGGTCTGCGGCAGCGCGTCGACGTCGACGAGGAAGACGTCGGTCTTGGCCTTCGACGCACGGCGGGCGACGAGCATGCCCTCGACCACGGCGGTGGACTCATCCAGCATCGAGGCGTTCGCCGTGGCGAGCCCCGTCAGGTCGGTGACCATCGTCTGGAAGTTGATGAGCGCCTCGAGGCGCCCCTGCGAGATCTCGGGCTGGTACGGCGTGTACGCCGTGTACCAGGAGGGGTTCTCGAGGACGTTGCGCGCGATCACCGACGGGGTGAAGGTGTCGTAGTAGCCGAGGCCGATCATCGGGCGGGCGGAACGGTTCGCGGTCGCCAGCTCGCGCAGTTCGGCCAGCGCCTCGGCCTCGGTCGCGGCGACGGGGATGTCGCTGGTCTCGCGGGGCCGGACGTGGATGGATGCCGGAACGGCGGTCTCGACGAGAGCCTCGACGCTGTCGTACCCGACGACCTCGAGCATGTGCGCCTGCGCGTCGGGTCCGATGCCGATGTGGCGATCGGTGAAGGCGGCGGGAGAGCCGGTTTCGGTGCGGGGAGGGAGAAGGGTGCTCATGCGGTGAGGTCCTCGTAGGCGGCGCGGTCGAGCAGGTCGCCGGGGAGCTCGCCCTCGACGCGGATCTTGATGAGCCATCCGCCGGCGAAAGGTTCGGCGTTGACCAGGGAGGGGTCGTCGACGACGGCGTCGTTCACCTCGACGACGGTTCCCGAGAGCGGCGCGTAGAGCTCACCGACCGACTTGGTCGACTCGATCTCGCCGCAGACGTCGCCCGCGGTCACCGTGGAGTCGGCGCCCGGGAGTTCGACGAACACGACGTCGCCGAGCTTGTCGGCGGCGAAGTCGGTGATCCCCACGGTGGCGATGTCGCCTTCGAGGGCGATCCACTCGTGCTCGGAGGTGTAGCTGAGGGCGGTGCGGTCGGTCATGCGTTTCTCCGATAGAAGGGAAGGGCGGTGACGGTCGCGGGGATGCGGGTTCCGCGCACGTCGATGGTCAGTTCGGTTCCGATGGCGGATGCCGCGGGGGCGACGAACGCCATCGCGACGGGGTGGCCGAGGGTGGGGCTGAGGGCACCGCTGGTGATCTCGCCGACGGTATCGTCGCCGTGCAGCACGGCGTAGCCGGCGCGTCCGGCGCGGCGGCCGTCCGACACGAGTCCGACGAGCACGGGGGCGTCGGCGGGGCCTGATGACAGGCCGTCCTTGCCGACGAACGCCTCCTTGTCGACCGCGACGACGCGGCCGAGGCCCGCTTGCGCCGGGACGATGTCACGCGAAAGCTCGTGGCCGTATAGGGGCATGCCGGCCTCGAGGCGCAGGGTGTCGCGCGCGGCGAGTCCGCACGGGACGAGCCCGCGGTCGGCACCCGCGGCGAGCGCGGCGTCCCACAGGGCGCCGGCCTGCGCGGTGGGGATCATCAGCTCGTAGCCGTCCTCGCCGGTGTAGCCGGTGCGGGCGACGAACAGAGGCGCGCCGTCGAAGGCGCCCGCGGTCCAGGCGTAGTAGCCGAGCTCGTCGAGCGGAGTGCCGGTGATCTCGACCCCCGGGGTGGAGCTCAGGATGCCACGCGCCTCGGGGCCTTGGAGGGCGATGAGGGCGTAGGAGTCGGTGACGTCGGCGACCGTGAGGGTTCCGGTCCCTTCGACGGGCTCCGGGACCTCGGTCGCGGCGTCGGGGGCGTCGGTGGCTGAGCCCGTCGACGTGTCCGAGGCGGGGAGCCACGTCGCCTGCGCGGTCGCGAACGCCGCGGCCACGGCATCCCGGTTGCCCGCGTTCGAGATGACGAGGAAGGAGTCGTCGCCCGTGCGGTAGACGATCACGTCGTCGACGATCCCGCCCGACTCGGCGAGAACGAGGGAGTACTTCGCCTTGCCCACCTTCATGGTGGAGAGGCGACCGGCGAGCACGTAGTCGAGGAACGCGGCCGCCCGCGGGCCGTCGACGCGGAACTCGGCCATGTGCGAGATGTCGAACAGGCCCGCGGCTTCGCGCACGGCGCGGTGCTCGGCGAGGTCGGAGGTGTAGCGCACGGGCATGTTCCAGCCGCCGAAGTCGGTGAACGAGGCGCCGAGAGCCTCGTGCCGTTCGTGCAGCGGCGACGTGCGCGGTGGAGCAGGGGTTTCGGTCATGAGTTCTGCCGTTCGCGATGACGGACAGACGCCGGTCGGCGCCTGAAGAACTCCCCCTCTGTCATGAACCTGAGAGTTTCGCCCGCGCAGCCCGTTCGGGCGGACAAGGGCTTTCACCGTCGGCGGATCCGGCGCGGTGCACCCGGATCACTTTCCAGAGTGGCCCGATCGACGCGGTACGCGTACCTGAGAGATTGGCGGGGAGGCTTGCTCCTTCGGTGCCCGGCTGCGTTCGCCGGAGCTCTCCCGCATCGATCATGGGGCCGGTGTGGACTTGTGGGGTCAGCCTAGCGGGTGGGGGCGCGAGGCACAGCCCGCGCTCGGGGAATCAGTAGGAGCCGCCGGGCCAGACGTCGTCGGGGAGGCGGATGCAGGGAGAGCCTGAATCAATGTCGAGTTCAGCCCGAGTTCTGATGTAGCGAACGACCCACATGGACTGATTCACGCCGCTGAGAGTCACGAGCAAGTCACCCTGGTTCTCTCTTCTACTGACGCTGAGATCGTCCCGGCCAGCGAAGCTATCGGCGATCGCCCCGATCACCTCCTCGGGGGCCGGATCACCGACGATGTTCGCCGTCAAACCGCCAGCCCATTGTCTTGCTCCATCACGAGAACACGGGAGAAGTGCCCCCTTCTCCTGTTGTTCGAGGTTTGTCGCAAGGCCCGGCGGCAACGATTGCACGATCTCGCGCTCCATCTCCTGCGCGAGACTCTTCGCGTCGTCAAGCGACATCTGCTCGTCAACGAGACCCGTGGAACCGCTGCATCCGGTCAAGGCACCAGCAAGCACAATCGCAACGAAAGCTGCAGAAACGACCAACCGCCTCATTCGTAGATCTTCTTCCTCAGATCGTTCAAGGGACCGATGTTGTCTCCACTGACCCCCGCGATCAGATTGTGGTTGGCCAACGGCGACAGAGACACACGCAGCGAGGGGCCGTCCGGGTCGAGGAACGGAGCGAGGTCCCCACCGAGCGGGACCTCCGCGTCCGTCTTCCGCTCGTAGAGGTGACTTTGGAAAGCCGAGACACTATCAGGCGCTCGGCCCGCGTTGACCAACATCCCGTCTTGAGCCATCGAAAGCGCATCCGTGTAGCTCCAGTGCGAGTAGCTCGTCGAAGAGTGTGGCGCCCACCCGTCGGGAACCCAGGCACCGGACAGCGAGTGGACTTGGGCATAGCGCGCTCCGTGCATCTCAGAAGCCGTGATCGGGACAAGTCCCCAGCTGTGCCCCACGGCGAATTGCAGTCCGTCCGCCAGGGACGGATCGCTCGACACTTCTCGCTGGAACCTCGCGAGCGCCTCCCCCGCCGGCGCAGCGCGGTCAGGGTCGTTGGCTTCGAGGAGGCCGATCCCGAATCCCGCCTGCCCCGGATACTGGTCGTCGCCGGGGAAGTCCGCGCCCTTCCACACGAACGCGACCATCCCGCTCTCCTGATCCGTCATCCACTGCGAGATGCTCTGAACCTCGCCCCGATAGAAGCTGTCTACCCGCGTGAACGTTCCGGGCACGTAGGTCAGGACCCTCGTCGTCCCAGGCCCGGGCGTACCGAACATCTCGATGATGCGATTGTCCGCAGGCTCGTAAAGGTAGAGCTGCACGTCGCCTGCGTCGACACTACGGAGGTAGTCGCGCTCTGCTCGCAGGGCGTCCCTTTTCGCCCGCCGCTCCGCCTGCAAGTCAGCACTCGCTCCTTCCTGCAGCACGCGTTCCCACCCGGGCAGCTCATCCTCCACCTCACGAAGACGCGCTCGCGCGCTCACCCGATTGGCGGCGACCCGGTCGAGCGGCGGAACGCCTCCCAGGGCGCCGACGAGGACTGGCGCGCCGTCGATGAGTGCCGCGACGGTGCCCGGCGGGAGCGTGTCCCACCACGCGCGGACGACCTCCGGTGAGGGCGGATAGGCCCGCAAGAGCTCCGCCCACTCGGGGTGAGCGGCGAGGAGGCGCGCAACCCGAGACGTGTCGGCCCGTGCGAGCGCGAAGAGAGGAACCAACACCATGTCGTCGGCTCTTGCCTGGGTGCGCGCCGACCAGGTCAGCCGGGGTCCGAGCGGTGGCGGGGAGGCATCCGGAATCGCAACCTCCCACGGCGGAGGCGGGGCAATGGCGTCGAGGTCTGAGCGCGCTTGGTCGAGGCGCTCTTGCACGGCGGCCGCGAACCGCTCGATCTGCACCTCCAATTCGCTCGCTCGTTCGGGATCCTCGACGCCCCGTGCCGCGCTCGAGAACTCCTCGGCATCGTCCACGAGTCCGCGCCGTCGCATCGCGAGCCACATCAGGTCGTCGGCGAGCTGGTCCATGATGTCCGCGGCGCGGACCAGCGCTCCTCCCACATCCGCGCTGACGAGGACCAGAGACCTCATCTTGGCGATCAGCTCCTCCGCTTCCGGTGCCTGGTACACGGCCTCGAGACCGTCCCAGGTCGAGGCCGCCTCCGCCCCGACCCCGGGAAGAACGCCCGCACGATCACGCAGCTCCTGGGCGACGCGTGACAGCTCTCCGAATTCCACGGGCAACTCAGGGATCGCGCCGAAGCCCATGCTCACGCGACTCGCCACCGTCCGGTCCCCTGGCGTGCGACGCTCTGATCCGCGTTCAGGGCCATCGCCGCGTCGGCGCGGCAGTACTCCGTGACCGCCTGCTCAGCCCCCTCCAGCAGCGCTCCCGCGTACTCGGCGAGCCCGCCCACCTTCGCCTCCCACGGGCCCATCGCCCTGTCGAACCCTCGAGAGAGCTGCGGTGCCGAGGAGACGGCATCCCGAACCGCCCGCAAGGCCTGCACGGTGGCACTGACCGCGTTCGTCAGCTCGTCGAGCGAACGCGACGTGACCGCGGCAAGGTCGAGGAACCCCGGAACATCGATCGCGTATCGGTCGGTCATCCGCGAGACGGTAGTCGGATCGCCGAGACAGCCCCGGAATCTCTCCCCAGGCCTCCCACCTGGTGAGGAGAGGTCGGCGAGGGCGCGTCAGCGCGGAATACAGGCGCCGGATGCCACGGGCGTCGACAGCGATCCGAGTTGGGCGAGGACGGGCTCGAGCTCGGCCGGGGTCATGGCGTAGCCGACGTTGTCGTCGGTGTCGGATCGGGCGAAGACAACGCCGGCGACATCGCCGGACGGCGTGAGCAGCGGTCCCCCGGAGTTGCCGGGTCGCACGACCGCGGCGAGCGCGTAGATCTCGCGCGGGCTCGACTCACCGTCGTAGATGTCGGGCACGGGGACGCTGCCCACCGACAGGACCTGCGCGCTGCCGGAGGTGAAGGGACCCCCGTACGGGTAGCCCTGCACGACGGCGGCCGCTCCGACCTCGAGCGTGGACACGACGGGGAGGGGCCTGGCATCCAGTCCGTCGACGGCGACGACGGCCAGGTCGTCCGCGGGATCGAAGTAGACGACGCGGCCCTCTCGCGCCGGCTGGCCGGGCAGTTCGACGAGAGGTGTGTCGACGCCCGCGACGACGTGCGCGTTCGTGATCACGCGACCGTCGCCCGCGACGAAGCCGGATCCGCTCGAGGTGATGCCGCAGGCGTACGCTGTGCCCGAGATCCGGGCGACCGACTGGGCCGCCTCGGTCAGGGCGGGATCGTCCAGCGCGATGTCGGGTGCGGTGGGGACCGGTCCGATCTGGATCAGCTGTCCCAGGCGCGGGATGCCGTCGGCGAGAACCGTTCCGCGAAGCTGCGCGATGGCCGCGCGCAGCGGGTCGGGCGTGATGTCGTCGATGGTGCGCACGACGGCCGACGAGCCAAGCGCGGCGGAGACCACCGGCATACCGGCCGGGACGAGCGAACCCGACACGAACGAGATGGCGAGGGCCGCAGCGGCGACGTTGACGACCCCGCCCAGGAGCCGCTCCGGGACGCGCAGCTTGATGCGGTCCGCGCCCCGCCGGAAGACCTGCCCCACGGCGCTACCGAGCCCCGCGCCGAGAAGGAGCAGCAGAACACCGGCACCGACCATGGCCGGTCCCCGCCAGGCCGGTTCGGCGACCCATTGCCCGACGAAGGGGGTCACCCAGAACGCGGCGACGGCACCGAGCGCGAGGCCGGCGAAGAAGCCGATCGTGGCGAGGAAGCCGCGCGACAGCCCCACGAGAAGAGCGATCGCCAGCACGACGATCAGCACGATGTCGACGACCGGCATCCGCACCTCCTGAATCCCTCCGAGGCTAGGACGCACGTCTGAGAGAACGCTTTCGACGCGCTGGCCCCGGTGCGCGGCGTGCCCGTGTCGTTGGCCGATAAACGCCGTTCGTGTCGAGACACGCGGTGTGTCGCCGTGTCTCGACACGATCGGCGTTTATCGCGGGCTTACCGGAGACCGCACGCGCCGATTCGCCCTTCGGGTCCGGATGACACTAAGATCGTAAGCGGAGATATGGTCACCATGACACGAACCCCTCAGCCCGAGAACCGCGACGCCGACGTGCGCGTCGCGGTGTCGACCGTGATCTTCAGCGTGCGGCGCGATGCGCACGATGAGCCCGTGCTGTCGCTTCCCCTCGTCCGCCGCACGCGCGACCCGTTCGACGGCCGGTGGGCACTGCCCGGCGGATGGCTGGATGCCACCGAAAGCCTTGACGCCGCGGCATCCCGGACCCTCGCCGAGACGACCGGCCTCACCCCCAGCTACCTCGAGCAGCTCTACGCGTTCGGCGCGGTCGATCGCTCCCCCACCCGGGTCGTGTCCATCGTCTATTGGGCGCTGCTGCGATCCGATGAGGTCGACGCCCAGGTGGCCGCGCACGCGCGCGAGGGCGACGCCCCCGAGAACGTCGAGTGGTTCGACGCGACCGACCTGCCGGCGCTGGCGTTCGATCACAACGACATCGTCGAGTACACGCTGTGGCGCCTGCGCAACAAGGTCGGCTACAGCCGCATCGCGCACGGACTACTGCCCGACGAGTTCACCCTCGCCGACCTGCGCGAGGTCACCGAGTCGATCCTCGGCAAACGCCTCGACCCGGCGAACTTCCGCCGCCAGGTCGACACGAGCGACACCCTCATCCCGACCGAGCGCTTCCGCACCGGAAGCCACCGCCCCGCCCGCCTCTACCGCTACAACCGCGACGTGGAGCTCGCCGACCGCGGCCCGCTCCCGTCCCGTCACTGATCGGAAACGCCCATGTCCGCCACCCTCATCACCCTGCAGCCGCGTCCCGCGATCGATCCCAGCGTCGACCACGCGATCCAGGCCATCGTCTCGGGCGCGTCCACCGACGCGACCTGCACGACCGACCTCGCCGTGGGCCCGTGGGACTTCGACACCCGCCCGGGCTACGGTCCCGGCTCGTCGATGGGCGACGTCATCCCCACCGGCGCCCCGCGCCAGGGAGAGCTCCCGGAGCAGTACCGCGACGCGTCCGACGACGAGCTCGACGCCCGCATCCGCGCCGCGAAGGCGACGCTGGGCGACCGGGTCGTCGTGCTCGGGCACTTCTACCAGCGCGAAGAGGTCGTGCGCCACGCCGACTACGTGGGCGACTCGTTCCAGCTCGCCAACGCCGCGAAGGACCGCCCCGAGGCCGAGGCGATCGTCTTCTGCGGCGTGCACTTCATGGCCGAGACCGCGGATCTGCTCTCACGTCCCGAACAGGCTGTGATCCTGCCGAACCTCGCCGCGGGCTGCTCGATGGCCGACATGGCCGACATCGATCAGGTCGAGGAGTGCTGGGAGCAGCTCGCCGACGTGCTCGGAGACCTCGAGACCCCGGATGCCGAGGGCCTCGTGCCCGTGATCCCGGTGACGTACATGAACTCCAGCGCCGCCATCAAGGGCTTCGTCGGTCGCCACGGCGGGATCGTCTGCACTTCGTCGAACGCCCGCACCGTGCTCGAGTGGGCCTTCGCGCGCGGACGCCGCGTGCTGTTCTTCCCCGACCAGCACCTCGGCCGCAACACCGCGAAGGCGATGGGCGTGCCGCTCGAGCAGATGCCGATGTGGAACCCGCGCAAGGCCCTCGGCGGCTCGACCGCGGAACAGCTCGAAGACAGCCGCGTCATCCTGTGGCACGGCTTCTGCTCGGTGCACCGCCGCTTCACCGTCGACCAGATCGCGAAGGCCCGCGCCGAGCACCCCGGCGTCCGCGTGATCGTGCACCCCGAGTGCCCGATGGACGTCGTGGATGCCGCCGACGAGGCCGGATCGACCGACATCATCCGCAAGGCGATCGCCGCCGCGACGGAGCCCACGACCTTCGCGATCGGCACCGAGATCAACCTCGTGCAGCGCCTGGCCGCGCAATATCCGCAGCACGAGATCTTCTGCCTCGACCCGGTCGTGTGCCCCTGCTCGACGATGTACCGCATCCACCCGGGCTACCTCGCGTGGGTGCTCGAGTCGCTCGTCGCGGGCGAGGTCGTCAACCGCATCACCGTCCCGGCCGACGTGGCCGAGCCCGCGACCGTGGCGCTGGAGCGCATGCTCGCCGCCAAGCCGAACGGTGCCGTGAAGTGACCTGCGTCGTCGTGGTGGGAAGCGGCATCGCCGGTCTCACGGCGGCGCTGCACGCCGCAGAGAACGGATGCCGCGTCACGGTCGTGACGAAGGGCGCGCTGCCGGACACCAACACGCGGTGGGCGCAGGGCGGCATCGCCGCGGTGACCCATCCGGCAGACACCGTCGCCTCGCACGCGGCCGACACGATCACCGCGGGCGCCGGGCTCAACGATCCGGCGGCGGTGGACGTGCTCGTGGGCGAGGGCCCCGCGCGCATCACCGAGCTGATCGCGCGGGGCGTGGCCTTCGACCGGACGGCGGACGGCGAGTTCTCACGCGGCCTGGAGGCCGCCCACGCCGTCCCCCGCGTGCTGCACGCCGGCGGAGATGCGACAGGGGCCGAGATCCAAGCCGCGCTCGGTGCCGCCGTCCGCGCCGCGGGGATCGTCGTCCTCGAGCACGCCGTGCTGCGCGACCTCCGACTCGCGAACGGCCGCATCGCGGGCATCGAGCTCGACGACGGCGAGCGAATCGACGCCGATGCCGTCATCCTGGCCACGGGAGGTGCCGGTCAGCTCTACGCGCACACGACGAATCCGGCCGGCGCGACCGGAGACGGCATCGCCGCGGCTCTTCGCGCGGGCGCCGCGGTCGCCGACCTGGAGTTCGTCCAGTTCCACCCCACCGCCCTCGCCGTGGGGGCGCCCTTCCTCGTCTCCGAAGCGGTGCGCGGTGAGGGAGCCGTGCTGGTCGACGACGCCGGACGCCGCTTCGCGTTCGACGCGCACCCCGACGGCGAGCTCGCCCCCCGCGACGTCGTGGCCCGGGCCAATGCGCGGGCGATGGCGACCCAGGACGGTCACCCGGTACGACTGGATGCCACAGCCCTCGGTGCCGAACGGCTCGCGCGGCGATTCCCCACGATCGACGCGGCCGTGCGCGAGCGCGGTCTCGACTGGGCGCGCGAGCCGATCCCGGTGACACCCGCGGCGCACTATCTCATGGGCGGTGTCGTCACCGACCTCGACGGGCGCACCACGGTCCCGGGACTGTACGCGGTGGGCGAGACGGCCCGCACCGGGGTGCACGGCGCCAACCGACTGGCATCCAATTCCCTGCTCGAGGGCGCCGTTTTCGGCGCCCGTGCCGGGGAAGCCGTCGCACGGGACGGCGACTGGCCCGTGCGACCCGAGACCCGGCGCCGCGTCGTCGCCGCGCAGCCCGCGACCGACGCGCCCCCCTTCTCGCGCCACGCTCTGCAGCAGCTGATGTGGGCCGAGGCCGGACTTGTCCGCGACGCCGACGGGCTCGCGCACGCCGCCGCGGTGCTCGCCTCGTGGAGCGCCGACCCGTCGCCGCGGACGACCGAGGAGAGGAACCTCCTCCTGGTCGCCAGCCACGTCGTGTCCGCCGCCCTGGCGCGTTCCGGATCGGTCGGCGCTCATTTCCGTTCGGACGCCCCCGATGTCGCCGCTCCCCCGCTCCCGCACCTCGCGGCCACGGCCCCGGCCGACGGAGACGGCCCCGTCCTGGCATCCATTCCCGCATCCCCGGAGGCCCTCGCATGCTGACCCGCGCCACCATCGATCGCGTCGTCGCCGCCGCCCTCGACGAGGACGCCCCCTGGGGCGACCTCACGAGCGAGGCACTCATCCCCGCCGACGCCACCGCCCGTGCCGAGCTCGTCGCGCGTGTCGACGGCGTCTTCAGCGGTGCGGCCGTCTTCGCCGCGGCGTTCACGCTCACCGATCCGTCGGTCGCGGTGGACCAGCGCGTCGGCGACGGCGAGCGCTTCGGCCCCGGCGACACGCTCGCCGTGGTCACCGGCCCCGCGCGCGCGGTGCTGACGGCCGAGCGCATCGGACTCAACTTCGTGCAGCGCATGTCCGGCATCGCCACTCTGACCAGCCGATACGTGTCCGAGGTCGCGCACACGGGCGCGCGCATCGTCGACACCCGCAAGACCACGCCCGGCCTGCGCGCGATCGAGCGACAGGCCGTCCGTGACGGCGGCGGGCACAATCACCGCTTCTCGCTCTCGGACGCGGTGATGGCGAAGGACAACCACCTCGCGGTCCTCACCGCGAGCGGCCTCTCGGTCACGCAGGCGCTCGAGAGCGCGATCGCCCGCCTCCCCCACACCACGCACGTCGAGGTCGAGGTCGACCGGCTCGACCAGATCGACGCGGTCCTCGCCGCCGGGGTCGGCACGATCATGCTCGACAACTTCTCGCTCGACGACCTCCGCGTCGGCGTCGCCCGCATTGCCGGGGCGGCGCAGGTCGAGGCCTCGGGCGGGGTGACCCTCGAAACGGTTCGCGCGATCGCCGAGACCGGGGTCGACGTGATCTCGGTCGGTGCGCTCACGCACTCCGCCCCGGCCCTCGACCTGGGCCTGGACATTCGCATCGAGACGGCGTGACGCTCTACCTCGACAACGCCGCCACGACCCCCGTGCGCCCCGAGGTGCTCGAGGCCATGGCACCGTACCTCACACGGTTCTTCGGCAACCCGTCGAGCCATCACGAGGTCGGCGAGGTCGCGGCGTCCGCGCTGGACGACGCTCGTGGGCGCGTGGCCGCCGTGCTCGGAATGCGCGCGGGCGACGTCATGTTCACGTCGGGCGGCACCGAGTCCAACAACGCGGCGATCAAGGGCATCGTGCTCGGTTCGGCGAAGAAGCACCTCGTCACCACGGGGATCGAGCACGAATCGGTGCTCGCGTCCGCCGACTACCTTGCACGGCTGCACGGGGTCGAGGTCGTACACGCTCCCGTCGACGGCACCGGCACGCTGACGCCCGCAGCCCTCGCCGACGCGCTGCGTGATGACACCGCGCTGGTGAGCATCGGTTACGCGAACAACGAGGTCGGCACGATCCAGGATGCCGCCGCCCTCGCGGCCGCGGCTCACGCGCGCGGCGTGCCGCTGCACCTCGACGCGGTCCAGGCCGCGGGCTGGCTCCCGCTGTCCGGGACGGGTGCGGATGCCGTCACCGTGGCCGGACACAAGATCGGCGCTCCCAAGGGCACCGGGATCCTCGCGGTGCGAGGACGACTGCCGTTCGAGCCTCTCCTGCACGGCGGAGGTCAGGAGCGCGGACGTCGATCGGGCACCCCCGACGTCGCGGGAGCGGTGGCCATCGCGCGCGCCCTCGAACTCGCCGAGGCGGAACGCGCCGAAGAAGCCGCCCGCGTGTCGGCGATCCGGGACGCCTTCATCGCCCGGATTCTCGCCCTCGTTCCGGGTGCGCGGGTCACCGGTCACCCCGAGCATCGACTGCCGGGGACAGCGAGTTTCGTCTTCCCGGGCACGAACGGCGAGACCGTGCTGCTCGAGCTCGAGCGGCGCGGGGTCGTCTCCTCCAGCGGATCCGCGTGCGCCGCGGGGAGCGACGAGGCCTCGCACGTGCTCCTCGCCCTCGGGATCGCCCACGACGACGCGCGCACGGCCGTCAGGTTCACCCTCCCCCACGGGCTGACGGCTTCCTTGGAACCGGTCGCGGATGCGGTCGCGGCCGCCGTATCCGCCGTAGGATCGCGCGGGTGAGCACCACCGGCGTGACCGTCATCGTTCCCGGCTTCAACGTCGCCGACTACGCCGAGGAGGCGCTCGATTCCCTCCGCGCGCAGACGCACGAGCACTGGAGCGCCGTGCTCGTCGACGACGCCTCGACCGACGACACGCGGCAGCTGTTCGCCGATGCGGCGGTCGCCGACGCGCGGTTCCAGGTCGTCCGGCACGAGACCCAGCGCGGCCTCGGCGCCGCCCGGAACACCGGGCTCTCGGCGGTGCAGACGACGTACACGGCCTTCCTCGACGCCGACGACCGGCTCCGCCCGGACGCCCTCGCTCTCCTCGCCGACACACTCGACCGGACCGGCAGCGATTTCGTCGTCGGCGCGTACGTGCGTCTGCGCCCGGATGCCGAGGGGCCCGGCTACACCGCGGGCGAGGTGCAGCCCTGGGTCGCGGCCGCCACCGACCCGGCGCGGGAGCGGACGTCGCTCAGCGCGCACCCCGTGGCATCCGGCAACATCGTGGCGTGGTCGAAGCTGAGCCGCACCGCGTTCTGGCGGGCCCACGACCTGCGATTCCCCGAGGGGCGCTACTACGAGGACCAGGTGCTGGCGCAGCGGATGTACACGCGGGCCGAGACGTTCGACGTGATTCCCGACGTGGTCGTCGAATGGCGGCAGCGCCGCGACGGCGGCTCGATCACGCAGCGGCTCGCGGAGCTCGACGTGCTGCGCGACTACCTCGAGGCCCTCGGGGAGGGGATCGCGGTGCTCCGCGAAGCCGGGGCCGAGGCCGCGGTCGTCGAGCGGGGAGCGCTCATCCGGACTCTCGACCTCCCACCGCTCATCGCGATCGCCGAGACGCATCCCGATCCGGCGTACCGCATCGCTCTCGAGGCGTTCGTGGAGACGCTGCCGGACTGATGGGCGTTCCCGGTCCCTCCGACAGGCTCAGGGACCTCGCTACGCCGGCGCCTCGTCGGCCCGCCGCGCGGGCAACGCGGCACGGGCGAGACCCGCGGCGTCGTGCTCCTCCTCGGCGAGGACGAACGATGCGGCGAGCTGCTCCGCCGCGAGGCTCGCGTAGAGCCCTCCCGCCGCGAGGAGCTCGGCATGCGTGCCCGACTCGACGATGCGGCCGGCATCCACCACGTGGATCCTGTCGGCCCCGATCACCGTCGACAGGCGGTGCGCGATCGACAGGGTCGTGCGGCCATGGGATGCCGTCTCGAGCGCCTCCTGCACGATGCGCTCCGACACCGTGTCGAGCGCACTCGTCGCTTCGTCGAGCAGCAGGACGGGAGGGTCCTTCAACAGCACCCGCGCGATCGCGATGCGCTGCTTCTCACCGCCCGACAAGCGGTAGCCGCGTTCGCCGACGACCGTGTCGTAGCCGGCCTCGAACCCCGCGATGACGTGATGGATGTTCGCCGCCCGGCACGCGGCCTCGATCTCCTCGTCGCTCGCCTCGGGCCGGGCATAGCGGAGGTTCTCGCGCACCGTGGCGTGGAAGAGGTAGGTCTCCTGCGAGACGATGCCGATCTCGTCGATGATCGAAGCCTGGTCGAGGGTCCGGACGTCCGCCCCGGAGAACAACACCGCCCCGCCGCTCGCCTCGTACATCCGCGGCGTGAGGTAGAGGATCGTCGTCTTGCCCGCGCCCGAGGGTCCGACGAACGCGACGTGCTGTCCCGGCTCGACCGTGAAGGACACGCCGTCCAGTGTCGGTCGTGTGTGCGCGGGGGCGTCGGGGTAACGGAACTCGACGTCGCGGAACTCGACGCGCCCGAGCGGCCCCGGGGCGGCGGAGACGGGCAGCGCATCGGGTGCGTCGACGATGGCGGGGCGCAGATCGAGGTACTCGAAGATCCGGGCGAACAAGGCCGAGGAGGTCTGCACATCGAGCGCCACGCGCATGAGGCCCATCAGGGGCATCAGGAGACGCGCCTGCACGGTCGTGAAGGCGACGATCGTCCCGGCGGTGATGGCCCCGGTGCCGCCGACGATGAGGAACCCGGCGACGAGGTAGATGACCGCGGGCACGCTCGACATGATGACCTGCACCACGGCGAAGAAGCCCTGGCCGCTCATCGCCCGCCGCACCTGCAGGTGCACCTGGTTGTCGTTCTCGGCGTCGAAACGAGCCGATTCGGTGCGCTGACGGTTGAAGGACTTCGAGAGCAGGATGCCGGACACGCTCAGGGTCTCCTGCGTGATCGCCGACAGCTCGGAGAGGGACTCCTGCGTCTCCCCGGCGATGCGCGCCCGCACCTGGCCGACCCGGCGCTGGACGAAGATGAGGAACGGCATCAGCGCGACGGCGATCAGCGTCAGGCGCCAATCGATGAGGACCATGGCCACGAGCGAGGCGATGACGGTGACCGCATTGCCGAGGATGCTGGTGACCGTGTTCGTGAGGACTCCGGACACACCCCCGACGTCGTTCTGCAACCGCGACTGGATCACGCCCGTCTTCGTGCGGGTGAAGAACCCCAGCTCCATCGCCTGGAGGTGCTCGAACAGCCGCGTGCGCAGGTCGCCGGTCACGCGGTTCCCGACTGTGGCGGTGAACCAGGTCTGCCCCACATTGAGGGCCGCCGAGAAGAGGAACAGCACGATCATGACGCTCACGAGGATCGCGAGCAGCCGCAGATCAGGCGCCGAACCGTCGATCGGGAACAGCGCGTCGTCGAAGATCCGCTGCACCAGCAGGGGTGGGATGACCCCGACCGCGGAGGCGAGGATCACGAGAAGAACGGTGAGGGCGATCCTGCCGCGGTACGGCCGGAACAGCTCGACGACCCTCCGCCCGAGGTGGGGGACGCGCGGCGCCTCGGCGTTGCGTCGACGCTGCTCGGCGGCATCGACACCGCGGAACATGCTTCCGCCAACTCCACCTGGGCCCATGCGGGCCAGCCTACGTCCGCCCGCGCGCAGGGGGCGTCCCCGGGCGTCGGCGACTAAGCTGGCGGTTTCCGCTCCCCCTGGCATCCGTTCCGCCGACATTCTTCTCGATGGTGGAATATCTCCGCGGCCCCCGCCGTTTCGTTCGATGCATGTCGCCGTTCCGGCGCCACGAAGCCCCCCGCCCCCAAAGGACCTCGTCATGGCCGCCACCGGCACCACCGTCGCTTCTCCCCCCGATACCTCGGGCGTGACGCCCGCGCAGAGCCGCGTGATCTGGCTCCTCCTCACGGCCGCGTTCGTCGCGATGCTGAACGAGACGACGATGAACGTCGCGATCCCCTTCCTCATCCGCGACCTCGGCATCACGGCCGTCTCCGCCCAGTGGCTCACCACGGCGTTCATGCTCACCATGGCCGTCGTCATCCCGATCACGGGCTTCTTGCTGCAGCGCTTCACCACGCGCCAGGTCTTCATCACCGCGATGACGCTCTTCTCGACCGGAACCCTCGTGGCCTTCCTGTCGCCCGGTTTCGAGCTCCTCGTGGTCGCGCGCGTCATCCAGGCATCGGGCACCGCGATCATGATGCCGCTCTTGATGACGACGATCATGACGATCGTGCCGCCGCAGCACCGCGGCCGGATGATGGGCCGCGTCAGCATCGTCATGGCGCTCGCACCCGCGATAGGACCGACGATGTCGGGGCTCGTGCTGCAATCGCTCGGCTGGCACTGGATCTTCGGGATCGTGCTGCCCATCGCCCTCGTGTCGCTGTTCATGGGCGCGCGGTGGATCCGCAACCTCGGCGAGACGCGCACCGCGCCGATCGATGTGGCATCCGTCATCCTCTCGGCGCTCGGTTTCGGCGGTCTCGTCTTCGGCCTCAGCCAGATCGGCGGCGGACACGGCGGCGACGCGGATGCCGCCTCCACCTCGCTCGTGACCCTCATCGCGGCTCTGACGATCGGGGTCGTCGGCCTGGGGGCCTTCATCTGGCGTCAGCTGCGCCTGCAGCGCACGGACTCCGCCTTGCTCGACCTGCGCGTGTTCCGCTCGCGCGCCTTCACGTTGACCGTCGCGCAGCTGGGCGTGATGTCGTTGGCGTTCTTCGGTGCGATCACGCTGCTACCGCTCTATCTGCAGACGGTGCTGGGGAAGAGCCCCCTCGAGACGGGGCTGGCCGTCCTGCCGGGGTCGCTCGTCATGGGCCTCGCAGGCCCGGTCATCGGGCGCATCTACGACCGCTTCGGCACGCAGGTGCTCCTCGTACCCGGTGCCGTCATCGTGAGCGGCACGCTGTGGTTCTACACCACCGTCGGCACCCAGACGTCGTTCGCGCTGCTCATCGTCGTGCAGACCGTCATGATGATCGGGCTCGCACTCTCGTTCACACCTCTGTTCACGGCCTCGCTCGGCTCGCTCGAACCGCGGTTCTACTCCTACGGCTCGGCCGTCGTCGGAACCGTGCAGCAGGTGGCGGGGGCCGCCGGCATCGCGCTACTCATCACCGTCATGTCGTCCGTCTCAGCGGCCGCCGGTGAGGGGCTGGAGGCGGACGCCTCGGGCACTCGCACCGCGTTCCTCATCGCCGCGATCATCTCGCTCCCGCTGATCGTCGGAGCGTTCGTCATCCGCAAGCCTGCGGATCAGATCGAGGGGTCCGTCCCGCTCGCGCACTGACGCGGGGGCATCGGCGCGGGTCAGAGCGAGCAGGACCCGCCGCCGCAGCACTGCGACGCGGGGCGGGACGACTCCTTCGTCTCGTCGCCGGGAGCGTTCAGCAGCGTGAGAACGGGCTTCGAATCGGACGTCGTCTCAGACGTGGTGTCAGCGGACATGCGCTCCATGCTACGCCTGCGTGCGCGCGACCGGGCCGCGCGATAACGCCGCGCTCCGGCATCCGCAACCCCCGTCCCGAGGGACGCGGCGCTTCTTAGCGTGGAGCGACCCCGATCGAGAAAGAGAGCGTCGACCCATGACCGATCTCAGCGGCAAGCGCATCGCATTCCTGCTCACCGACGGCTTCGAAGACAGCGAGCTCACCAGCCCCTGGCAAGCGGTGACGGCCGCGGGCGCCGAAGCCGTCCTCGTCTCGCCGAGCGACGGCAGCGTGACCGGCGAGAAAGGCCACGAGCAGAAGGTCGATCTCGCCGTCGGCTCCGCGTCGGCCGGCGACTTCGACGCCCTGGTCCTTCCCGGTGGCGTCCAGAACGCGGACGACATCCGCATCGTGACGGATGCCGTCTCCTTCACCCGCGACTTCTTCGAACAGCACAAGCCCGTCGCCGTCATCTGCCACGGCGGGTGGATCCTCACCGAGGCCGACGTGCTGAAGGGCCGGACGCTCACCAGCTACCCCACGCTCCAGACCGACCTGCGCAACGCGGGAGCCAGCTGGGTCGACGAGGAGGTCCACGTCGACCAGGGCCTGGTGTCGAGCCGCAACCCCGACGACCTGCCCGCGTTCAACGCCAAGCTCGTGGAGGAAGTCGCCGAGGGCCGGCACTCCGGCCAGACCGCCTGACCGTCTCCCGTCGTGGAGGGCTCCGCACCCCGGTGCGGGGCCCTCACGTGTTGTGGTCGGCGTCGGGAAGAACCTGACATGACGGGCACCACTGACCGGCGCCCTTCGTGCCCGGGATGTCCTCGACGACGCCGTCCCCCTCGGGACAGGGCTCTCCCGTTCGGCCATGGACGAGCATGGCGGCGACCTTCGCGGCCTTCTGCTGCGCGATCGGAACCCCCCGTCGCGCGATCACCGCGGACGTGAGCGTGTCGTGCAACGCGAGATGAAGTCGCGTGATGTCGTCCTCACTCAAGGACGAGGCGTGCGCGGTCGGTGAGAGCCGTGCGGCGTAAAGGATCTCGTCCGAGTAGGCGTTACCGATCCCCGCGAGCGTCTCCTGCTCCTGGAGCAGCGCCTTGAGCTGCTTACGTCGACCGCCGAGCGCCTGCGCGAGCATCTCTCGCGAGTAGCCGGGGTCGACGGCATCC
>NZ_LDRT01000210.1 GCF_001476655.1 Microbacterium testaceum
TGCTCGGTCCCCCACCGCCTGCACAACACCGGCGAGACGGATGCCGTGGCGCACTGGCTGATCGTGCACGCCTGATTCCCCGCCGGGAAAATTCTCCTTGCGAGAAAAATTTCCTGCTGAGAGAATTCTCCTGGGAGGAAAAGTGGACGGCGAGAAGATCCGGAGCACGACCCAGGAATACGGCGTCGACCTCGTGGGGGATATCCCCACGATCGCCAATCCCGTGACCTCGTTGCTCGTGGCCCGGGGGGCTCAGCGTCAGAAGATGACGGCCGTCGCGGCCTCACCCCTCACCCTCGCAGAAGTCGAGCGGGTGGCACCCCTCGACATCGGCGCCCCTGTCCTCGCACTCGGCACCCGAATTACTCCCCGCAACGCAGATCACCTGCGCGGCGCGGGCATCAACTACTTCGACGAAGCCGGCAACGGCCACCTCGCATTCGGGGACACGCTCATCGACGTGCGGGGGCGGACCGCCGACTCACCCGGGCACATCCGCAAGCCGACGAAGAGCGCCTCCCTCTTCACCGAGAAACGATCGCAAGTGATTCTTGCGGTGATCAGCTGGCCCGATCTTCTCTCCGGGCGACTCCAGGACCTTGCCCGCGCCGCCGGAGTTTCGGTGAGCTTCACGCAGAAGACCCTCGTCGCACTCGAGGCAGCCAATTACCTCGACGGCTTCGGCCCGCGCGATCCCGGGTCCCTCCGAAACATCGACTCGCTGATCGACGGGTGGTCAGCGGCATTCTCCAGCGGCCTCGGCTCACGGGAGAACACGCGGACTTTCCGCGGCGAGTTCGACCCATCCGCTCTCCCCGACGACGGGCCGCCGATTTACCTCAGCGGAGAGGCCGTAGCACCGTGGATCAAAAGGCACCTGACCTGGACCATCTATACGGAGGGCATCCCCCGAGACGCTGCACGGGCGGGTCGGTGGGCGAGCGAAGAACGCGAGCCCACGATCTTCGTACGGGAGAAGTTCTGGTCCGAGCCGGTGCCCGCGGAAGCGTTCGCACGTAAACGAGTACTCGTCGCGCCCCCACTTCTCATGTACGCCGATCTCCTGGCGTCCGGGGATTCCCGGGAACGAGAAGCGGCTCACCACCTCCGCAGCGACAATGCTCGACTTCGCGCGGCTTGATCACCGCCTCCTCGACGACGTCGCGGAAGCAGTCCATGAACTCGTGAGCAGGGCGGGCGTGGATCCCGCCGGAATCATGCTCGTCGGGGCGCGGTGTCGTGACGCCATCCACTCCGCGCTGGGAAGAACGACCCCGATTCGACAGACCGATGACCTGGACCTCGGGATCGCGATCGCGTCCTGGCAACAGTTCGAGCGGATCGGCGAAACGTTTCCCTCGATCCGGGACAACGACATCGCCTACCGAATCGCCGATCTCGCTGTCGACATCGTGCCCTTCGGTACCGTCGCCGAAGACCCCCGCGGCCTCACCCGACCCGCTCCACGGAAGGAGGACATCGTCGTCTTCGGGTTCCGCGAAGTCTTCGATCGGGCCGCGTCACTGACGCTCACGGGCGGCGAATCCATCCGCCTCCCTCAGCCCGAGGGATACACGCTCCTCAAAGTGCGCGCCTGGGCAGACCGGTCGCCCGACGACAAGGATGCGAAGGACCTGGCCGTCGCGCTCGACTGGTATGCCGAAAGCGAAGACGTCTTCGATCGGCTCTACGGCGACGACATCCACGTCGCCGAGTTCTACGGCTTCGATCTGGCCCAAGGCGCCGCACGCCTCCTCGGCCGCGACGTGCGCCGTCAACTGAACCGCGAGGATGCAGATGATCTGGCCGCGCGTTTCGCTCGGCTCGACTCGCGCCACCTCGCCCGAGAGCTCCTCGGGGTTCCGGGAGACAGCGCGCGACGAGGGGCTGTCGTTCAGGCCTTCACCCGCGGACTGCGCGGAGAGGCCTGACATACCGGAACGTTCGCCGCAGCGGCATCGGGAACCTCCACCGGGCGTCGACTACTTCGAGTCGATCTACCCGCCCGGAGCCTCCGCCCACGGCGCCGACGGACTGTTCCACCACGAGGGCTACGAGGTCGGCACCGTCGTCGCGGGCGAGCTCACCATCGACTTCGAGGCCGAGCGCGTGATCCTGCGGGCGGGGGATGCCATCAGCTACCCCTGCTCGGTCCCCCACCGCCT
>NZ_LDRT01000211.1 GCF_001476655.1 Microbacterium testaceum
TGGTCGAGCAGGAGGGCGACGGAGAGGATCGCGGCCGTGGGGTCGGCCTTCTGGCTTCCCGCGATGTCGGGCGCCGATCCGTGCACGGGCTCGAACATCGAGGGGAACGCGCCGTCGGGGTTGATGTTGCCCGAAGCGGCGAGGCCGATGCCACCGGTGACGGCGCCGGCCAGGTCGGTCAGGATGTCGCCGAAGAGGTTGTCGGTGACGATCACGTCGAAGCGACCCGGGTTCGTGACCAGGAAGATGGTTGCCGCGTCGACGTGCAGATAGTCTACGGCGACGCCGGGGAACTCCCCCGCCACCGCGTCGACGATGCGCTTCCACATGCCGCCCGCGTGCACGAGCACGTTGGTCTTGTGCACGAGCGTGAGCTTCTGGCGGCGCCGCGCGGCCAGGGCGAAGGCGTAGCGCACGACGCGTTCGACGCCGTAGGCCGTGTTGACCGAGGTCTCGTTGGCGACCTCGTGCGCGGTGCCGCGGCGGATCGAGCCGCCGTTGCCGACGTAGGGGCCTTCAGTGCCCTCGCGCACCACGACGAAGTCGATCTCGCCGGGCTCGGCCAGCGGTCCGGTCGATCCCGGGTACAGCTTCGACGGGCGCAGGTTGACGTAGTGGTCGAGCTCGAAGCGGAGCTTCAGCAGCAGCCCGCGCTCGATGTTCGCGTTCGCGAGCCGCGGGTCGCCGGGGACTCCCCCGACCGCTCCGAGCAGGATCGCGTCGTGGGAGGCGATCGCCGAGAGATCGTCGTCGGTGAGGGTGTCTCCGGTCTCGAGGTAGCGTCCCGCACCGAGCGAGAAGGGCGTCTTCTCGAACGTGACGTCCGACGCGGCGGTGACGGCGTCGAGCACCTTCACAGCCTCGGTGACGACCTCGGGACCGATGCCGTCACCGGGGATGACGGCCAACTTCACGACACGCGACATCGCTCTCCTCAGAGCTCGGGGCGCGTCACTGCTTCGACGCGCCGCGGGATCCTCCCAGGGTAGTGGCAGCGATCACCGCGGCCACGACGATCAGGCCGGCACCGATGAGCGCCGTGATGACGACACCCGAGTCGAAGGCGTGCGCCGCGGCCGTGCGCAGCGCCTCGGCCAGCGCGGGATCGTCGAGCGTCTGCGACACCGCGACGGCGCCCGCGAGGGTTTCACGTGCCCCCTGCGCGGCGGCATCCGGAAGGCCGGCGGGCAGCACCAGCTGCGCACGGTAGAACGCGGCCAGGATGCCACCCAGCACGGCCGTTCCGAGCACGGCTCCGACCTCGTACGCGGTCTCGGACACGGCGCTCGCAGCTCCCGCCTTGGCCGAGGGAGCGCTCGAGAGGATCAGCTCGTTCGACACCGTCTCGGCCGCGCCGATGCCGATGCCGAGCAGACCGAAGGCGACGATGAGCTGGACGAGGTCGGCGGTCGAGAACGCCACCATGACGTAGGCGACGACCGAGAACGTGAGAGCGATGGGCACGACGACGCGGGGAGCGAGGCGCTTCGCGACCGGAACGACCGCGAGTCCCGAGACGATCATGAGCACGAGCCCCGGCAGCAGGGCGAAGCCGGCCACCATCGGCGAAAGACCCACCACGAGTTGGAGGTGCTGCGCGACGAAGTAGAGGAAGCCGACGAGTCCGACCACGCTGAGGAGGTTGACCAGGATCGCGCCCGAGAAGGTGCCCCTGCGGAACAGCGACATGTCGAGCATGGGGGTCGGCAGCGCCCGCTGCCGGCGGACGAAGAGCCAGCCGAAGACCACGCCGACGACGAACAGGACCGGCGCGAGCGACAGCGGGCCGTCGACGGCGAGCTTCTTGATGCCGTAGACGATCGGCACCATCGTCGCGAGCGACAGCAGCACGCTCACCGGGTCGAACCGGCCCGGGTGCGGGTCGCGACTCTCGGGGACGAAGAACGGCGCGAGGATCAGCAGGGGGACGAGCACGGGCACGGCCATGAGGAAGACGGAGCCCCACGAGAAGTGCTCGAGCAGGAAGCCCCCGACGATCGGACCGAGAGCGGCGCCGGCGGAGAAGCCCGACGCCCAGATGGCGATGGCGAATCGACGCTGGTCGCGATCGCGGAAGATGCTGCGCAGCAGCGACAGCGTCGAGGGCATGAGCATCGCCCCGAACACACCCATGAGCGCGCGGCCCGCGATGAGCAGCGCCGCCGTGGGCGCGAACGCGGACAGCGCGGAGACGGCCGCGAAGCCGGTCGCGCCGATCAGCAGGAGGCGACGCCGACCGAAGCGGTCTCCCAGGGTGCCCATGGTCACCAGCAGACCCGCCAGGACGAGCGGGTAGACATCGATGATCCAGAGCTGCTCGATGCTCGACGGCTGCAGGGACAGCGCGATCTCGGGCAGAGCGAAGCTCAGCACGGTGTTGTCGACCGAGACCAGCAGCACCGGCAGCATGAGCACCGCCAGCGCGAACCATCCGCGCCACCCGGCGCGGGTCACGGCGATGTCTTGCGTGGGCAACGACGAGGTGAGCATTCTTCGAATCCGTTTCTAAACCGTCCAGCCGGTATAGTAACAGACAGGAAACACCGCTCGCCAGTACGATCGAGGAGACATGAGCCGCCCCCCACTCGCCCGCGAAGCCGTTCTCGACGCGTTCACCCGCATCCTCGTCGACGAGGGCGAGCGTGCGGCGACGGTGGATGCAACGGCCCGCGCGGCGGGCGTTTCCAAGGGTGGTCTGCTCTACCACTTCAACTCGAAGAGCGCCCTCGAGGCAGCCCTCGTCGAACGCCTCGAGAAGCTCGCACGAGAAGACATCGACGAGATCGAACGTTCCTCCGAGGGCGCCGTCGCGGCGCACATCCGGTCCTCGCAGAACACCGGCTCCGCGCTCGATGTCACGATCCTCGCGGTGTCGCGCTTGGCGCAGAACGGCAACGACACCGCGACGGCGTCGCTCCGCCACGTGCGCGAGCTGTGGGAAGAGAGCCTGCGCGGACACACCCGCGACGAGACCGCGCTGCAGATCGTCCTCCTGGTCAGCGACGGCCTCTATTTCAACGCCGTGCTCGACCTGAACGCCGTCCCGAGCCCTCGGGTCGAAGGCGCCGATCTCGACAAGCTCATCGAGGCCGTGGTCGCCGCGACCACCTGAGGCATGCTCCACACCCGCTCTGCGCCCGCGTGAGGCCCGCGAGAGCAACCGAGACCGGCTCAGTCGCGCCGCCGCTGCGTCTGCCGCTCCCGACGCTCGCGCCGCAGATCCATGACGACGCCGACGAGGATCAGCACCCCGCCGATCGCGCCGAGGATCCCCCACGGAGTCCGGCGCAGGACGTCGGCCACCCCCGCGACGAGGAACAGGATGCCGAGACCGGCGGAGACGAAGCGGAGGACGATGGCCACTCGCGCATTCTCGGCGAGGAGCTTAGGCGTCGCCCGAAAGCGCGTGAACGCGTGACCTTCGCGCCGACCTGCCCCCTTCGCGGCGAGGCCGGTGCGACCACGCCCCATCGCCCCGTGGGGGTCGAGCGCTGACCCCCAAAGCGGAGAAGGGGGCCGCCGTAGCGACCCCCTCCCCCGTGACGCGTCCGGGCCTCAGCCCTCAACGATGTCGATCTGGCGGAACAGGTCCGCGCCGACGGCTTCGCGCATCGCGGCCAGGATCTCGTCGGGCACCGGCGAGTCCACCGTGAGCACCGAGAGCGCGCGACCCGTGGCATCCGGAGCGGCCACCTGCAGGCCCGCGATGTTGATGCCGGCCTCTCCGAGCTTCTGGCCGTAGATCGCGACGATGCCAGGGCGGTCGGCGTAGCGCATCACGATGTGGTGCTGCTCGATCGGCACCTCGATGTCGTAACCGTTGATCGCCACGACCTTCGGGACCATCCGCGTTCCGGCCAGGGTGCCGGCGACGGTAAGGCTCGACCCGTCCGCGAGGGTGCCGCGGAGGATCGTGATGTTCCGGTACAGCGGGCTCTCGGCCTCGACGACGAGGCGTGCCTCGACGCCCCGCTGCTCGGCGAACAGCGGAGCGTTGACGTATGACACGCTCTCGCTGACGATGCGGCTGAAGTACCCCTTGAGGGCGGCGAGACGGTAGACGCTCACATCGTAGGCAGCGAGCTCGCCGCGCACCTCGATGTCGAGGCTCGCGAGAGCGCTGTCGGCGAGGCCGCTGAAGAACTGGCCGAGCATCTCGACGAGCGCGATGCCGGGGCGCACGAACGGATCGATCGCGCCACCGGCGACGTTCACGGCATCCGGGACCAGGTCGCCCTCGAGGGCGAGCTTGACGCTGCGGGCGACCGAGACGCCCGCCTTCTCCTGCGCCTCTTCGGTGCTCGCACCGAGGTGCGGGGTGACGACGACGTTCGGCAGGTCGAGGAGCTTGCGCGCGGGTCCGCCCTCGGCCGGCGGCTCGGTCGAGAACACGTCGAGCCCAGCTCCGGCGATCTCACCGGTCGTGAGGGCCTCGAACAGCGCCTCTTCGTCGATCAGGCCGCCGCGGGCGACGTTGATGACGTACGCGCTCTTCTTCATGCGGCGCAGCTGGTCGGTGCCGATCATGCCGGTCGTCTCGGGCGTCTTCGGCATGTGGATGGTGACGAAATCGCTCTGCTCGAGCAGTTCGTCGAGCGAGACGAGCTGCACGCCCAGCTGCTGCGCGCGCGTGGCGGTCACGTAGGGGTCGTACGCGATGACGCGCATGTCGAAGCCCTGCAGGCGAGCCGCGATGAGAGCGCCGATGCGGCCCAGACCGATGATCCCGACCGTCTTCTCGAACAGTTCGGTGCCGGTGAAGGAGCTGCGCTTCCACAGACCCTGCGCGAGCGAGGCGTGGGCGGCCGGGATGCGTCGCGCCAGGCTGAGCACGTGACCGACCGTGAGCTCGGCGGCCGAGATGATGTTGGAGGTCGGAGCGTTGACCACCATCACGCCGGCCGCGGTGGCCGACTTGATGTCGACGTTGTCGAGGCCGACCCCGGCGCGCGCGACGACCTTCAGCGACGGAGCCGCGGCGAGGGCCTCGGCGTCGATCTGGGTGGCCGAGCGCACGAGCACCGCTTGCGCGTCGGCCAGGGCCGAGAGCAGCGCGGGGCGGTCGGTCCCGTCGACGCCTCGCACGTCGAAGTCGGGGCCGAGCGCGTCGATCGTGGCGGGAGAGAGTTCTTCGGCGATGAGCACGACGGGCTTCGTCACGGATGCGTCCTTCGAAACGGTGCTGGGGGCAGCCGCGCACCGTCGCACCTCCGGCGCGAACCGGGCGCGCGACCCGTGCGGGCCGTCTGCCAGCCTAGCGCGATGCCGATCGGATGCCGGACCGTATGACGCGCGTCCCCGCCGGGCGCCTCTTCGAGCCTCGGCGGCCACGAGACTGCACACAGGTGATGCGTCCCTCGCCGCGGGCGAGGGCGCTCGCCATGGCGATCCGGTCTCGGCACCGCCGCAGGGCTGAGGCCGTGGGGGCTTGCCTCGGGGGATGCCGGCAGGCCGCGGACCAGACCGCGGAAGAGGCGATCTACGACCCGTACAACCCGTAGGAAGTCGTGCCGTAGCCCACGATCGCGAGCCAGAACGCCGCCGACACGGTCAGACCCGCGAGCAGGACGATCGCGAATTCACCGGCAGTTCGTCGCGCGCCGATCGCGAACGCGACGCCGAACGCGATCAAGGGGAAGACGATCGGCAGGATGTAGACGAACCAGCCCAGGCCGTTGAGCCCCAGAGCACCGGTCGCCTGTTGCACCAGCAGCGCGACGGCGCTCCACACGACGTACGCGTAAAACAGACCGAACAGCCCCGCGATCGTGACGACCAGCCAGGTGGGCAGGCGGCGCGTGCGGACGGCGCCGTTCTCGCGCGTGCTCATGCGAAGACTCCCAACGACAAAAACGGCCACGGGACGAGCAACACGATGCCGAGGATCAGCAGCAGGAAACGCTGCCAGGTTCGCCACCCGCGCGTCGTGGCGAGCACGGCGACGAACCAGACGAGGGGCGCCAGGGCCGCGGCGATCGTCAGCGCGACGATCGTCACCTCGGGGATCGGCAGCCCGAGACCGCGCAGCTGCAGACCGGCGACGAGCCAGCCGATCGCGAAGAGAAGAAAGGTCGCAGCGACCATCCCGATCCCCACGAGACCCACGTTGCCGAGCGGCGCCGAGGAGCCGGCATCCGTCCCGTCGGCATCGAGGTCGTCCGACGCGGACGGTTCCGGATGCCGCGCGGCCGGGGCC
>NZ_LDRT01000212.1 GCF_001476655.1 Microbacterium testaceum
CGGTGCCGGTGGCATCCGGTCCGATGAGCACGTCGCCGATCCACACGCTCCGGGCGCTCTCGCCCTGCAACGCGCCCTTGTAGAGCACGTCGCCGACCGTGTGCGGTCCCTTGTGGTGCAGGTAGACCTGCGACTCGAGGTGCTGACCGGCGTCGGAGAACGACAGGCCGTACAGGCGCCCCTCGGCACCCGGACCCGAGAGCTCCACGGAGGGGTTGACCCGCACGACGCCGCCGCCGAAGCTCACCACGACGTGCGTGAGCTTGGCGTCACGGTCGACGCGGGCCTGGTGCGAGGCCGCGTGGATCGCGTCGTCGTTCCAGTTCTGCACCGAGACGACGGTGAGCTCTGCGCCGTCGCGCACGATGATCTCGACATTCTGCGCGTGCTGCGCGGTGCCCTCGTGGCGCAGCACGACGGTGCCGCGCGAGTGCGGCTGCGCCTCGATCACGACGTGGGCGTGCGCGAGGCCGCCCGTGCCGGTGAGGCGCACGACGACGGGTTCGTCGAGCTCCACGTTCGCGGGGATGCGCAGCAGCGGAGC
>NZ_LDRT01000213.1 GCF_001476655.1 Microbacterium testaceum
CCTCGAGGGGTGGGCATTCGTGTTTCTCCGTCTGACACCCGGGTTCCGTGGCATCCGAGGCTCTCATTAGGCTTTCGGGATGAGCGTTCCCCCTCTTCAGGCCCTGCCGCTCGATCTTCTTCGCCAGCGCAGCAGCACGAAGTGGCGCTCGTACGGCGACGACGTCATCCCGATGTTCGTCGCCGAGACGGACTTCGCGTTGGCACCGGCGATCACCGCCGCGTTGCATCGGGCGGTCGAGATCGGCGACACGGGATACACCCCGCCGAGGCCCGGGATCGACGTCGACTTCGCCGCGTACGCCGAGCGTCGCTGGGGCTGGCGTCCCGACCCGGGTCGTATCCGGTGGACGGGCGACGTGATGATGGGCGTGGTCGAAGTGCTGCGGGCGGTCACGTCTCCGGGGGACCGGGTCGTCGTGACGCCGCCGGTGTACCCGCCGTTCTACGACACGGTGGAAGAGGCGGGAGCCGTCGTCGAACGCGTACCACTCCTCGACGACGGGGAACGCTGGTCTCTCGACCTCGAGGGGATCGAGCGAGCGTTGTCCCAGGGGGCGCGCTCGGTGCTCCTGTGCAACCCGCACAACCCCACCGGCACGGT
>NZ_LDRT01000214.1 GCF_001476655.1 Microbacterium testaceum
CCGTCGCCGGCGTGTCCGGTGCGGTGAAGGTCGCGGGGGGATCGTGGTTCGGTCTCGCCCTCCTCAACGACGGGACCCTTCGCGGGTGGGGTCGCAACGGTGCCGGGCAGTTGGGTGACACCACGAACGTCAACCGGCCGACCGCCGTGACGGTGAGCGGCGTGAGCAACGCGACGGACATCGCGGCGACGTCGGTGGCCGGATACGCGGTCGTCTCGAACGGCACGGTTATGGCGTGGGGCGGAGACTACAAGGGGCAGCAGGGCAGCGGTTCCGCACAGGAGACGAACCGCTTCACGCCCGCTGCCGTGGTGGGCATCTCCACGGCGACGCGAGTCGCCGCCGCAGGACAGACCGGATATGCGCTGCTGTCGGACAAGACGGTCGTGGCATGGGGCGATGGCGAGAACGGCGAACTGGGGAACGGTTCGTCGGCGGCATCCCCGAGTGTCGTGACGGTACAGGGGCTCTCGAATGTGGCCGGCATCGGCTCCGGTTACGCGCTCAAGACGGACGGAACCGTGTGGGCGTGGGGATCGAACAGCAACGGCCAGCTCGGTAACGGCTCCACCGCCGCGAACAGCAACGTCCCCGTGCAGGTCAGCGTGCCCGCGGGGATCGCGGTCGCGGCGATCGGGGGAAGCGCCGACGGCGGGGCGCGCTTCGCGGTCACCAGTTCGTCGAGTGTGTCGGTCGACGTCGCCGATGCGCAGGTGGCGGCGGGTGTCGCCTCGGCCTGTCTCTTATACACACCGACGCTTCCGACGCTCTTACGCGTCTCGTTTTCTGTCGTCTTCTGCCCCTCTAGATCACTACCTCACCCACAACTACCACTGACGCTCTGCATCTTCCC
>NZ_LDRT01000215.1 GCF_001476655.1 Microbacterium testaceum
GGCAGGTGCGCCTGCTGACCAACAACACCGACAAGGTGAAGCAGTTGCGCGGCTTCGGCCTCGACGTCGTCGAGCAGGTACCCCTCCTCGTGGGCGTCGGCCCGAACAACCACCAGTACCTCGAGACGAAGCGCGACCGAATGGGTCACGTCATCGCCGAGGACGACCTGCGCGACGCCCTCGCGCACATGAAGGAAGAGAGCGCCTGATGGCCGGCAGTGGAGCACCCGAGACCGGCGGCGTCGACGCGTCCGGCCTGAACGTCGTCGTCATCGCCGGCACCTGGCATGAGGTCATCACCGAGGGCCTCATCGCGGGGGCGAAGAGGGTTCTGGATGCCACGGGCGCGACGTACCGCGTGGTTCGCGTCCCGGGGTCCTTCGAACTTCCCGTCGCCGCCAAGACGGCGCTGGACGCCGGGGCGGATGCCGTCGTCGCCCTCGGCGTGATCATCCGGGGCGGGACGCCGCACTTCGAGTTCGTCTCGTCGGCCGCGACCGACGGCCTCACGCGCGTCGCCCTCGACACGGGCAAGCCCGTCGGATTCGGCGTGCTGACCCTCGACGACGAGCAGCAGGGCCTGGATCGAGCCGGTCTCGAGGGCTCCAAGGAGGACAAGGGCGAGGAGGCCGCGGACGCGGCGATCCGTACCGCTCTCGTGCTGCGGGAGCTGCGGGGCTGACGCGTCTCCTGGACGACGGGCCCGGTGACCAGTGCGGTCGCCGGGCCCGTTCTCGTCGGCGGGGCGGTGGCTGGGCATGTCGAAGCCACCGCCCCGCCGACGA
>NZ_LDRT01000216.1 GCF_001476655.1 Microbacterium testaceum
GATCATGAAGAAGCCGATGACCAGGGCCCAGAGGGCGGGCCAGGGGCTGCGTTCGTGGGTCTTGTGCGACCCGGTACGGGCGGATGCCGCGGAGGCGGCGGGCGGCTGCAGTGTCGTGGTCATGAGGTTCCTTCCGGGGGTACGGGCCGGGCGCTCGAGGCGCCCGGCCCGCGACGTCCGAGGTCAGCCGATGGCGTCCACCTGCGAGACCCACTGGTCCCACGAGGTCTGGGCGTCCTGCGTGCCCTGGTCGACGCGAAGGAGAGCCTTCGACATCGCGTCGTTCACCTGGAAGTAGTACTGGCCCTTGAACGGCGTCACCGTCACCGCGTTGGCGCGGTTGGTGAAGATCTCGCCGATCGGGGCGTCGTTGAAGTACGTGTTCTTGGCATCCAGAAGATCGGTCGACTTCAGCGCGTCGACCTGGCTCGGGAAGGTACCCGCCTGCTGGAAGAACTTGACCTGCTGCTCGGGCGAGGTCAGCCAGTCCGCGAGGGCCTGGGCCTCGGCGACGTGCGGACCGTTGGCGGGGACGGTCAGGTACGAGCCGCCCCAGTTGCCGCCGCCGTTGGGGAACACGTCGGCGATCTTCCAGCCGGAGACCTCGGGAGCGTTGCCCTCGATCTGCGTGAGCATCCAGCCGGGGCAGGAGAGCGTCGCGAACGCGCCGTTCGCCATACCCGCGTACCAGTCGGTGGACCACTGCTCGAAGTGCGCCGACTGCGTCTTGCTGGCGTCGAGCGTCGCGGTGTAGATCTTCTTGACCTCGGGGTTGGTCGTGGCGGTGATCTCGCCCGAGTCGGGGTTCTCGTAGGCCGCTTCGACCTGGTTGATCATGCCCTGGTAGACGCTGCTCGCAGAGTCGAAGAACGGCTTGCCCGTGGCGGCGACGTACTTGTCGCCCATCTCGAAGTACTTCGACCAGTCGCCCTGGAGCGCGGCCGCGACATCGGCGGGCTCGGTCGGCAGACCCGCCGCTTCGAAGAGGTCGGAGCGGTAGCAGATGGCCTCGGGGCCGATGTCGGTGCCATAGCCGACGAGGTTGCCGGAGGAGTCGGTGGCGGCCTTGACCTTCCAGTCCAGCCAGCGACTCTTCAGGTCGTCGGGCACGGGCGCCAGGAGGTCGGAGTACTTCATGACCTCGGGCAGCCAGTCGACCTCGATGCCCTCGATGTCGGCCAGGCCGGTCTTACCGAGCTTCTGGAAGTAGTTGGCTCGGGCGTCGTTCGACTTGGCCGCGCGGTTGTGCACGATCTTCACGTTCGGGTGCTCGGCGGTGTAGGCGTTCAGCAGCTCCTCGGTGTAGCCGAAGTCGTTGAACGTCGCGACGGTGAGGGTGATCTCCTCGTCGCTGCTGCCGGCGGCAGCACCCCCGCCGCCGGAGCAACCGGCCAGCACGAGGGCAGAGGTGGAGGCGACGGCTGTCGCGAGGGCGACGCGGCGCAGGGCGCGTGATTTCACAGGACACTCCTTTGTGGTGGATGCGAACCGACGAGGGTGATCGGCCCCCGGCCTCAGGTGTGGGAGCGCTCTCATCGATTTCGTCGAGAGTATGGGATCGCTCCCACGAGGTCAAGGGAGCGCTCCCAAATCGTTGCCGAAGGGGTTGACATCGATGCGCGAGGCGCGCAGAGGCCCTGCGTAGAATGGGGGGGACAACCCCACCGACTTCTGGAGCTGCTGTGCCCACCATCGTCGTCGACGTCATGCCCAAGGCCGAGCTTCTCGACCCGCAGGGGAAGGCCGTCGCCGGCGCCCTGTCGCGTCTGGGTGAGCACCGCTTCTCCGACGTGCGCATCGGCAAGCGCTTCGAGCTCACCGTCGAAGGCGAGGTCGACGAAGCGACTCTGGCCCGCGCGCGCGAGCTCGCCGACGAGATGCTCTCGAACGCCGTCATCGAAGACGTGGTGAACATCGAGGTCGTGGAGTGACCGTCCGCATCGGGGTCATCACCTTCCCCGGGTCGCTCGACGATCGCGACGCGCAGCGCGCGATCCGCCTCGCGGGCGCCGAGCCCGTGGCCCTCTGGCACGGCGAGCACGACCTGAAGGGCGTCGACGCCCTGGTCCTCCCCGGCGGCTTCAGCTACGGCGACTACCTGCGCGCCGGAGCGATCGCCGCCTTCGCGCCGATCATGGCCGAGGTGAAAGACGCCGCGAGCAAGGGCATGCCCGTGCTCGGCATCTGCAACGGCTTCCAGATGCTCGTCGAGGCGCACCTGCTGCCGGGCGGCCTGATCCGCAACGCCCACCAGCAGTTCATCCGCCGCGACCAGCGCCTGCGCGTCGAGAACGCGTCGACCGCGTGGACCAGCGACTTCTCCGAGGGCGACGAGATCGTCATCCCCCTCAAGAACGCCGACGGCGGCTACATCGCGGATGCCGAGACCCTGGCCCGCGTGAACGGCGAGGGCCTCGTGACCTTCCGGTATGTCGGCGTGAACCCCAACGGTTCGCTCGACGACATCGCGGGCCTCACCAACGAGCGCGGCAACGTCGTGGGCCTCATGCCCCACCCCGAGCACGCGGTCGAGCCCGGCTTCGGCCCCGGCACCCGCGCCGCCATGCGCTCCGGCGTCGACGGCCTGGGCTTCTTCACCTCGGCGATCGCCGCCGTGGTGGGCGCCGCCGCCTGACCTCTCGCCCGTGACCGAGAAGCGCGGAGCCGACCAGGACGCGCTGATCGATCGCATCCTGCATCTGTGGCGCGCGGATGCCGACACCCTGCCGTCCGAGCCGCGTCTGGCCGAGCTGACCGGCGCGAGCCGCAACTCGGTGCGGGAGGCGCTGATCCGCCTCGAGGAGCGCGGGTACGTGCACCGCGCGCAGGGCGCGCGCACCTCCCCCAATCGGCGCCTCCCCGGCGTCGGCCGCCGCATCGACGAGCAGTTCGACCACTCGCTGTCGATCCGCTCCGCCGGCTACGAGCCGACGCTCGAGGTCGTCTCGGCCGAACGTCTCACCCTGACCCCGCGCACCGCCCGCTACGACGATCTGCCCGACGGCACCGAGGTGCTGCGCACCCGCAAGATGTGGCGCGTCGACGGGGCGCCGTACGCCCTCGCCGAGGATCTCGTACCGCTCGTCCGCACCACCGACCTCGACCCCCGTCGGCCGGTGTTCGACCTGGCGGAGGAGGCCAACGGCATCCGTGTCGCGTGGGAGACCCTGTGGATCGACGCGGTCGCCCTCGACGCCGAGCGCGCCACGGTCCTGGATGCCGAGCCCGGGACGCCGGTGATCGAGATGACGTACTGCGGGTACGGGGCAGACGACGCCATCGGCTATTGGTCGCGAGAGGTCCAGCTTCCGGCTCCCCCGGGTCTGCGCAACGCGTTGATCCGACGCGTGCGCTCCTGAGGGTCCGGCGAGCACCCCCGATTCCCCCTCCGAGAGAGGATGGAAGCATGAGCCGTCCCGTGATCCAGACCGACGCCGGCTTCGTGGCGGGAACTCGGCACGAAGGTGTCGAACGCTACCTCGGCATCCCCTACGCCCAGGCTCCGGTAGGGCCCCGGCGCTTTCGCGCACCCGCGCCGACCGCGGCCTGGGAGGGCGTTCGCGAGGCGAGCGCCTTCGGGGCGACGTCGCCGCAGTCCCCGTACCCCGGCGCCATCGGAGAACTCCTCGCCTCGGCGATCATCCCGGGCGACGACAGCCTCACGGCCAACGTCTGGCGGCCGGAGGATGCCGAGGGGGCCGCCGTCATGCTCTGGTTCCACGGCGGCGCCCTCGAGCGGGGCACGGCCGCGTTGAGCACGTACGACGGAACGCCGTTCGCGCGCGACGGCGTCGTCTTCGTCTCGGCGAACTACCGGCTGGGGGCGGAGGGGTTTTCCGTCCTGCCCGACGCTCCGCGCAACCTCGGTCTCGCCGACGCGGCGGAGGCGCTGCGGTGGACGCACCGCAACATCGCCCGGTTCGGCGGAGACCCCTCGCGGATCACGATCTTCGGGGAGTCCGCGGGTGGTGCCGTCGTGGCCGCGCTGCTCGCCCGCGAGGACCTTCGCCCGCTGATCGCCGGCGCCATCATCGAGTCGGGCCCGCTCGACGCCGAGACCCCGCGGCGCGCGGGCCGCGCGACCCGCGCCATCGCCCGTTCTCTCGGGGTCGAGGCGTCGGCCGCAGCCCTCCGCGAGGTCGAGCCGGACCGGCTCGTGGCCGCGCGCGATGCGATCTCCGCTCGGGCGACCCTGCTGCGCGGGGCACCGGGATTCACGGCGGCACTCGATCCCGAGACCCTCCCCGCTTCCCCGCGACGAGCGATCGCGACCGCGGATGTACCGGTCATGATCGGGACGAACACCGACGAGTACCGCCTCTGGTTTCCCCCGGATGCACTCGCCGCCCTGAACCGTCGCACGTACGCGCTTCTCGCCCTGGCG
>NZ_LDRT01000217.1 GCF_001476655.1 Microbacterium testaceum
TGACTGAAGGCAATGTTAGCTGTATACTCGCTCTTGGGGTCTTTCTTCAACAGCACGGCTACCACCGAAAGCTATACGCGTAAGTTCGTCGGCAGCGTCAGAGGTGGATAAGAGACAGGGGAACTCCCATGCGAGGGGGTAGTCCTTCCCCTCTGCACGCAGGCTCACCAGCACACGCCCCGTCGACGACACCACGCAGACGGATGCCACGATGTGGAACGCTCCGGCCGGCACCGGCCCGTCACCCCGGCGGTGCAGCGCACCGGTCGGCGTCCCGTGGATGTCGGTCACGTCCCAGATCTCGTCATCGGCCATGGGGACATCCTCTCCGATGCGGGCCGGCCGATGCCGTCATTCGACGGACGGTTCCTGACCGTCCACACGTCCGGCGCGGAAGAGGAACAACGCCCGGATCTCCCACGCGACCCAGAGAGCGGACGACAGCAGCAGAAAACCGGCGACGGCCCATTGCAGGACTCCGAACCGTGCGATCATGGCGCTCAGCACGGCGAGCGCGATGAACATCAGCAGGAAGACGGCGTGCACGACAAGCGAGACGACGTGCCTCCGCCGTGTCATGCCGTAGAGCTTCGCCTCCATGGCTCGTTTGTCATCCCGCCGAGGCAGGGAGCACGTCCACGTACACGCTGTACTCGTTGCCCGGAGTCGTCATCGTGTCCCACATCTTCTCGGTGTCACCGGGCAGCAGGCAGGCGACCGAGAGGAACAGCATGTTCCCGGTGTTGTAATCAGGCCCCTGGACGACCTTCATATCGGACTGCGCGCCGTTCTCGGCCGCAGGGAGTTCGAGCACCACGCGCGACGACGACACGGGCTCGG
>NZ_LDRT01000218.1 GCF_001476655.1 Microbacterium testaceum
GGGGGGTGGCGCGATGCGCGCCTTTCAGCACAACACGAGGCGCGCGGAGAGTCTTCCCGGATGACGCCGTGTTGCACGTCCGTGCATCCGTGGGATGCCCGGGACACGCGGAAGCCCCGCCGGCGCGAGGCGCAGCGGGGCTTCCGGTGACGGTCGTCAGACCAGGACGTTGACGTCCAGCGGGATGCCGGGACCGAAGGTGGTCGAGACGGCGCCCTTCTGGATGTAACGGCCCTTCGAGCTGGACGGCTTGAGGCGGACGATCTCCTCGAGCGCGGCCTTCAGGTTCTCGTCGAGCTGCTCGGCCGAGAACGAAGCCTTGCCGACGACGAAGTGCACGTTGGCGTGCTTGTCGACGCGGAACTCGATCTTTCCGCCCTTGATCTCCTCGACGGCCTTGGCCGGGTTGGGGGTCACGGTGCCGGTCTTGGGGTTCGGCATGAGGCCGCGGGGTCCGAGGACCTTACCGAGACGACCGACCTGGCCCATGAGCTCGGGCGTGGCGACGGCCGCGTCGAACGCGGTGTATCCGCCGGCGACCTTCTCGATGAGGTCGGTGCCACCGACCTCGTCGGCGCCGGCGGCGAGGGCCGCCTCGGCCGCGGGGCCGTTGGCGAAGACGATGACGCGAGCGGTCTTACCCGTGCCGTGGGGCAGGATGACCGTGCCGCGGACCATCTGGTCGGCCTTACGGGGGTCGACCGAGAGCTTGAGCGCGACCTCGACGGTCGAGTCGAACTTCTTCGAGCCGGTCTCCTTCGCGAGGGCGACGGCCTCGGTCGGGGTGTAGAACGTGTCGGCCGCGATCTTCTCAGCAGCGGCGCGGAATGCCTTGGACTTGGTAGCCATTGTTATCTCCCTCAGTCCTCGACCGTGATGCCCATGGAACGGGCGGTGCCGGCGATGATCTTCGAGGCGGCCTCGATGTCGTTCGCGTTCAGGTCGGGCTGCTTCGTGGTGGCGATCTCGCGGACCTGCTCCTTGGTCAGCTTGCCGACCTTGGTGGTGTGCGGGGTGGGCGAACCCTTCGCAAGGCCGGCGGCCTTCTTGATGAGCTCTGCAGCCGGGGGCGTCTTCAGGATGAACGTGAAGCTGCGGTCCTCGTAGACGGTGATCTCGACGGGGATGACGTTGCCGCGCTGGGCCTCGGTCGCCGCGTTGTACGCCTTGCAGAACTCCATGATGTTGACGCCGTGCTGACCGAGCGCCGGACCGATCGGCGGCGCGGGGTTGGCCGCACCCGCCTTGATCTGGAGCTTGATCAGGCCGGTCACCTTTTTCTTGGGTGCCATATCCTTTTCCTTTCCTCGAGCCCGGGCGGCTGCCCGTGCTCTCCCGCACATCCGGCGGTTCCGGACAGCGGTCGTCGCCGCGCTGACGCGCGAGCAACCTCCCCATCATACGCCAGGTCTCGGCATCCTGCATCCCTGCCCACCCCACCCGCCGATAAACGCCGTCCGTGTCGATACACGGTGCGACGCCGCGAGTCTCAGCCTGAACGGCGTTTATCGGCAGAGCGCGCCCGGGTTATCCACACACGGTCACCGCGGACGCGCCGTTTGCGCCACCCTCGGCGGATGGATGCCGATTCCCCCGCGTTCCGAGGCGCGCCTCTCCCGTTGTTCGCCGCGGCCGAGACCCCCTCCCCGGGAACGCACCCGTCGCGCGACCCCGGTCTGCATCGCATCCGGCCGGGGGTGTACACGGAACGGGACGGGTGGGAGGCGCTGCCGCCATGGGACAGGTATCTCGTGCGCGTGCACGCGTTCCGGCTCGTCAACCCGGACGCGGTGTTCGCGCATGAGTCGGCGGCCGCTCTGCACGGCCTGCCCACCTTCGGTCATCCGCGGCACATCCACCTCTTCGACGGGCGACGCGCGCGTTCGGTCGCATACGGCGACGTGCGCGTGCACACGAGCGCCGACCGTCGCCGCACCGTCGCGCGCGAGGGCATCCGGTGTTCCCCTCTCGCGGACGTCGTCGTGGATCTCGCGCGAGTGTTGCCTCCCGCGTTCGCACTGGCGGTCACGGATGCCGCCCTTCGGACCGGGACGGTCACCTCGACCGACCTGCGCGACCTCGCCGCGACGC
>NZ_LDRT01000219.1 GCF_001476655.1 Microbacterium testaceum
GTCGGCGACGTCCATGAAGACGAAGCCCTCGCCGTCGTTGTAGAGGTACGTGAAGTCGCGACGGTCGACGTTCTCGATGTCGACCTTGGCACCGGCGTTGAACGTGCGATCGACGGTCTTGCCGCTCATGACGTTCTTGAGCTTGGTGCGGACGAACGCGCCGCCCTTTCCGGGCTTGACGTGCTGGAACTCCACGACGTTCCAGAGCTGACCGTCGATGCTGAGGACGACGCCGTTCTTGATGTCTGCGGTGGATGCCATGAGTGCCCGTATTCCGTTTCGTGTGAGGAGAGGCGGCGCTCCGGCGCACACCCAGCCATCGAGTCTACGCGATACGGCGATCGGTCATCCGTCGGCGCGGCCCGCGATGACCTCGACGAGCAGGTGGACGGCCCGCGCGTACCCGGGCACCCCCTCACCGATCACGTGCACGGCTGCGACGTCCTCGATGTAGGAGATGTGACGGAAGCTCTCGCGCTCCTTGATGTTCGAGATGTGCACCTCGGCGACGGGAAGGGCGACGGATGCCAGCGCGTCGCGCAGAACGACCGAGGTGTGCGTGAGTCCCCCGGCGTTGATCACGATGCCCGCGCAGTCGAGACGTGCGGCGTGGATCGCGTCGATGAGGACGCCCTCGTGGTTGCTCTGGATCGGGCGCACCTCGAGGCCGTGCTGATCCGCGGCCTCGCTCGTGACCCGCTCGACGTCGGCGAGGGTGTCGGAGCCGTAGATCTCCGGCTGGCGCGTACCGAGCAGGTTGAGGTTCGGACCGTTGACGAGCAGCAGGCGGCGAGGCGTGGTCATGTCGGGCACGCTATCAGCGCCGCCCCTGCGCGGTGAGGCGCACCGGCGCGGTGCCGGCACCGTAGCCCGCATAGGCGTCGACGCGCTCGGCGAACACCTCGCCGAC
>NZ_LDRT01000022.1 GCF_001476655.1 Microbacterium testaceum
CGACCCCCACGCTCTAGACGCGTAAGGTCGTCGGCAGCGTCAGATGTGTATAAGCGACCGCTCCCGCACCCGCGTCCCTCGGACAGGTGCCGGTGATCCGCGCCTCCGCGGCCGTCCCGGCGACCCACACCGTCGAGCCCGGCGACACCGTGTGGGCCATCGCCCAGCGCTACGGTCTCGACGTCGGAGCCCTCCAGGCGGGGAACGGCCTGAACGGTGACAGCATCATCCGTCCGGGCCAGGTCCTCGCCCTCGGCAGCCCCTCCCCGGAACCGGTCGCCTCCGCCCCCGACGCTGCCCCCGTCACCTACGAAGTGAGCGCCGGCGACACCGTCTCCGCGATCGCGTCCGCCCACGGCACCTCGACCGATGCCGTGCTCTCCGCCAACGGCCTCACCCGCGACTCGATCATCTACCCCGGCGAAGTGCTGCGGATCCCCTCCGCGGCCGAACCCGGCCCGGCATCCGTCGATCCCGTCCTCGCCCCCGGGCTCGACGCCGAGCAGTCCGAGAACGCCCGCCTGATCATCCGCATCGGGCGCGAGCTCGGCGTGTCGGATCGCGGCATCCTGATCGCGCTCGGCACCGCGATGCAGGAATCCTGGCTGCGCAACCTCGACTGGGGCGACCGCGACTCCCTCGGACTCTTCCAGCAGCGCCCCAGCACGGGGTGGGGCACGCCCGACCAGATCCTCGACCGGGAGCGCTCGACGCGCGTGTTCTACGGCGGGCCGGCGGATCCCAACGGCTCCGACACGCGCGGACTGCTCGACATCCCGGGGTGGGAGAACCTCCCGTACGCCGACGCCGCGCAGGCCGTGCAGATCTCGGCCTACCCCGATCGGTACGCGCAGTGGGAGCAGCCGGCGACCACCTGGCTCGCCGTTCTCGGCTGAGGTAGGGGTGAGCCGTTCCCGGGGCTCCCAGGAGGCGCTCCGTAGACTCGGACCGTGAGCACGAGTCAGCAGGCCGACCCGCTGATCGGCCGTCTCGTCGACGGCCGGTACCGGGTGCGCGCGCGTATCGCGCGCGGCGGCATGGCGACCGTGTACGTCGCGACCGACCTGCGCTTGGAGCGCCGGGTCGCGCTGAAGGTGATGCACGGCCATCTCAGCGACGACACCGTGTTCCAGAGCCGGTTCATCCAAGAGGCCCGTTCGGCCGCGCGTCTGAGCGACCCGCACGTCGTGAACGTGTTCGACCAGGGCCAGGACGGCGAGATGGCCTACCTCGTCATGGAGTACCTGCCGGGCATCACGCTGCGCGAGCTGCTGCGCGAGCACAAGCGCCTGACGGTCGATCAGACCTTGACGATCATGGATGCCATCCTCTCGGGGCTCGCGGCCGCCCATCGCGCCGGCATCGTCCACCGTGACGTGAAACCCGAGAACGTGCTCCTCGCCGAGGACGGGCGCATCAAGATCGGCGACTTCGGCCTGGCCCGTGCGACGACCGCCAACACCGCCAGCGGCGCCCAGCTGATGGGCACCATCGCCTACCTCGCGCCCGAGCTCGTGACCCGCGGCACCGCGGACGCGCGCAGCGACATCTACTCCCTCGGCATCATGCTCTACGAGATGCTCGCGGGCGAGCAGCCCTACAAGGGCGAGCAGCCGATGCAGATCGCCTACCAGCACGCCACCGATTCCGTGCCACGCCCGAGCGCGAAGAACCCCTCGGTCCCTGAGCAGCTCGACGAACTGGTGCTGTGGTCGACCGAGCGCGAGCCCCAGGACCGCCCCCTCGACGCGGGCGTCATGCTGCAGCGGCTGCGCGAGGTCGAGAAGGAGCTCGGCCTCGCCCCGCAGGTCGCTCGCGCCGTCTCGGTAGGCACCGTGGGACCTGCGAGCCCCGCGGAGTCCCGCGAGCTGACGAAAGTCCTCCCGCAGACCGCCACGATCCCGGACGCCCCGACCGAGGACGCCGACAACGCGACACGGCTGCGCGCCAAGACGCGTCGGCGCACCGCGCGCGGCGTGTGGCTGCTGCTGCTCGTCCTGGTGCTCGCGGGTGGGTCCGCAGCGACCGGGTGGTGGTTCGGATCCGGACCCGGATCGCTCGTCGAGGTCCCCGACGTCGCGCAGCGGAGCTTCGCGGATGCCGAGAGCCTCCTGGCGCAGAACCAGTTGCGCGCGCAGTCGCAAGACGTGAACGACCGGGAGATCCCAGCGGGGACGACGGTGGGGTCCGACCCCACGGCGGGCTCTCGTCTCGACAAGGACACCGTGGTGACGGTTTTCGTGTCGGCCGGACCGGCCACCCACCAGATCCCGGAACTCAAGGGCAAGAGCCTCAACGAGGTCCGCGGCATCCTCGAGGCCGCGTTCGTGGGCGTGGGGGACGTCGCCCAGGAGTTCACCGACGCCGGCCCCGACACCGTGCTGGCGGCATCCATCACCCCCCGCTCCGGCGGCGACGCGATCGACTGCACGGGCGGCTGCACCGTCTACGAGGGCGACGCCGCGTCGCTGACGGCATCGCTCGGACCGGTGCCCGACGTCGCGGGGCTGAAGACGGCGGATGCCGAGAGCAAGCTGCAGGCCGTGAACCTGCGCACCACCACCAGCGAGGAGTACAGCAACTCCGTCGCCTCGGGCACCGTGATCGCGATCGGGGACCGCGACGGCGGCGGGAACTGGCGCCCCGGCGACACGGTGACGCTGCGCGTCTCGATCGGACCGAAGCCCGTCATGGTCCCCGAGAACATCGTGGGCATGACCATCCGTGATGCGGTCACGACGCTGGAGAACCTCGGCTTCGAGGTCAACGCCGGTATCGACGACGGAACGCTCCCCCTGGGGTTCAAGTACTGGGACATCTACAAGGTCCGCTCAAGCAACCCCAAAGCGGGCACGACGGCCCCCCAGGGCAGCACGATCACGCTGACGCCGACGCTGTAGGGCAGCGCCACGGGTCGGGGCGGGGCGTCGACGAGCTGAGCCGCCTCGGGGGCGCGTGCCGCGACCGCGAGCGCGCCGACGGTCCCTGAGCCTGTCGAGGGGACCGCCCCGAAAACCACGATGCCCCCGACCACAACGGATCGGGGGCATCGGACGGTCGGTCGCGACTCAGCGCTTCTCGAGCTCCTCGGCCACGAGGAACGCCAGCTCGAGGCTCTGCCGGTGGTTCAGGCGCGGGTCGCAGAGGCTCTCGTAGCGGGTCGCGAGGGTCGCCTCGTCGATCTGCTCCGAGCCGCCCAGGCACTCGGTGACGTCGTCGCCGGTGAGCTCCACGTGGATGCCGCCGGGGTGCGTGCCCACCGAACGGTGGGCCTCGAAGAACCCGCGCACCTCGTCGACGACATCGTCGAAGCGCCGCGTCTTGTAGCCCGTGGGAGTGGTGATGCCGTTGCCGTGCATCGGGTCGGTGACCCAGAGCGGCGTGGCACCGGAGTCGCGCACGGCCTCGAGCAGCGGCGGCAGGACATCGCGGATCTTGCCCGCGCCCATGCGCGTGATGAACGTCAGTCGGCCGGGCTCGCGCTCGGGGTCGAGCTTGTCGATGAGCGCGAGAGCCGTCTCGGGCGTCGTCGTGGGACCGAGCTTGACGCCGATGGGGTTGCGGATCTTCGAGAAGTAGTCGACGTGCGCGCCGTCGAGCTCGCGCGTGCGCTCACCGATCCACTGGAAGTGCGACGAGGTGTTGTACGGCAGACCCGTTCGCGAGTCGATGCGGGTCATGGGGCGCTCGTAGTCCATGAGCAGACCCTCGTGACCGGTGTAGAACTCCACGCGCGTGAGCTCGTCGAAGTCGGCGCCCGCGGCCTCCATGAACTTGATCGCGCGGTCGATCTCGGTCGCCATGCTCTCGTAGGCCTGGTTCGCGGGGGTCGAGGCGAAGCCCTTGTTCCAGCTGTGCACCTCGCGCAGGTCGGCGAAGCCGCCCTGTGTGAAGGCCCGGATGAGGTTCAGCGTCGACGCGGCCGTGTGGTAGCCCTTGAGCAGACGAGCGGGGTCGGCCTTGCGGGACTCCTCGGTGAAGTCGTACCCGTTGACGATGTCTCCCCGGTAGGCGGGAAGCGTCACTCCCCCGCGGGTCTCGACGTCGCTCGAGCGCGGCTTGGCGAACTGGCCCGCCATCCGGCCCATCTTCACCACCGGCATCGACGCCCCATAGGTGAGGACGACGGCCATCTGGAGCACCGTCTTGATGCGGTTGCGGATCTGCTCGGCGGTCGCGCCGGCGAACGTCTCGGCGCAGTCACCGCCCTGCAGGAGGAACGCCTGACCGGCGGCGGCGCGAGCGAGACGATCGCGCAGGATGTCGACCTCGCCGGCGAACACCAGCGGCGGGAGGGTCGCCAACTCTGCGGATGCCGCGGCCACCGCGCCCTCGTCATACCACTGCGGCTGCTGCTTGATGGGCAGGGAACGCCAGTGGTCGAGGTCGTGGAGCTGCTGATTCACCCCTGAAGTCTAGTGGCGCGACGACGGCGCTTTCGCCGCCTGCGCGGTGGCCAGACGGTCCTTCACGGTCGAGGCGTAGACGTCCTCGTAGCGCTGCTCGCCGAGGCGCTGCAGCGCGACCATGATCTCGTCGGTGACCGAGCGCAGGATGTACCGGTCTCCTTCCATTCCCTCGAAGCGGGAGAAGTCGAGCGGCTCCCCCACGACGATGCCCACCCGTCCCACGCGCGGCAGCCGCCGGCCGATCGGCATGACCGCGCCGGTGTCGACCATGACGACGGGGATCACGGGTACCCGCGCCTCGATCGCCATGCGCGCAATGCCTGTGCGGCCGCGGTACAGCGTGCCGTCGGGGCTGCGCGTGCCCTCCGGGTAGATGCCCAGCAGCTCTCCGCGACCGAGCACTCCGAGCCCCGTGTTGAGCGACGCCTCGGAGGCCTTGCCCCCGGATCGGTCGATGGGCAACTGGCCGGTGGCGGTGAAGAACAGGCGCGTGGCCCAGCCTTTCAGCCCCTTGCCGGTGAAGTAGTCGCTCTTGGCCAGGAACGCCATGCGGCGATCGATCATGAGCGGCAGGAAGATCGAGTCGGAGAACGACAGATGGTTGCTCGCGAGGATGGCGGCGCCCTCGCGCGGGATGTTGCGTCGACCCACGAGCCACGGACGGAACACAGCCTTGATGACCGGGCCGATCACGACGTACTTCATGAGCCAGTAGAACATCGTCAGCGCTCCTTGCCCGCCAGATCCGCCACGCCGATGAGACCGGCGTCGTTGCCCAGTCGCGCGATCGTGAAGTCGGCCACCGGACGTTCACCGTACCCCGGGAGCGAGGTCTCGTACGCGAGCTTCACGGGGACCAGCAGATCCTCGCCCAGCTGGGCCACACCGCCGCCGATCACGAAGAGTTCGGGGTCGAGCACGGCCTGGAAGCCCCCGCACGCCTCGCCGAGCGCCGTGGCCACGCGGCGGAGCGCCTCCACCGCACCCGGATCGCCGGCGAGCACGAGGCGCGAGACGGCGGGTCCGGGGATGGCGCCCTTCTCGTCCCGCACGGCGGCGAGGGCGGTGCCGATGCCGCCCTCGTCGGCGATGGCGTTGGCTTCACGCTGAAGGGCGCGCCCGGACGCATACTGCTCGAGGCATCCGTTCTGTCCGCACCCGCACGGGAGGCCGCCACGTACGAAGCGCATGTGGCCGAGTTCGGCACCGATGCCGTGGCCGCCGCGGAAGAGCTCGCCGTCGGTGACAGCCGCTCCCCCCACGCCCGTGCCCATGGTCAGCATCACCATGTCGCGCACGCCCCGTCCCGCGCCGAAGCGATACTCGCCCCAGCCGGCCGCGTTGGCGTCGTTCTCGATCGTGACGGGCGCGTGCAGTCGATCTTCGAGGCGCGCACGAAGAGGCTCGTTGCGCCAGTCGATGTTCGGGGCGTAGATGACGGTGCTGCGGTCTGAGCTGATGAACCCCGCCGCCGCAACGCCGATCGCATGGATCTCGTGGGTCCGGCGCAGGTGATCGGTCATGTCGACGACGGCATCCACGAGGGCCGCCGGATCGATCGGGGTGTCCACGCGGAGCTTCTCGACGATGGTGCCGTCTTCGGCGACGACGCCCCCCGCGATCTTCGTGCCTCCGATGTCGATGCCGACGTTCTGCACCGTGCTCCCCTCCGGCACGCCACCCGGCGCGGCCCGGAGCAGTCTAGCCACCCTCCGCGACCCGTGCGGGACGGGGCGGCGGCCACGGGCGCACGCCGTGGTCCGGATAGACTCGAGGGACCGATCGACATTTTTCCGGTACCGAAGGAGTTGCCGTGATCCAGTTCGACCTTCCCCCCGTCGTCGAAGCCGACCCGGACGCCAACACGTCCGATCTGTTGGCCGACCGTGTCCGGGCGACCCCCGACCGACCGCTCTTCGCCGTGCCCGATGCCGACGGATGGCGCGACATCACGGCCGCGGAATTCGAGCAGCAGGTGATCGCCCTCGCGAAGGGCTTCGTCGCGGCGGGCATCCAGCCCGGCGAGAAGGTCGCCTTCATCGCGCGCACCACGTACGACTGGACGCTCGTCGACTTCGCGCTGTTCTATGCCGGGGCGATCATGGTCCCCGTCTACGAGACCAGCTCGCCGTCGCAGATCTCGTGGATCCTCTCGGACTCCGGTTCCATCGCGGTGGTGCTCGAATCGCCCGAGCACGCCGAGCGTCTCGACGAGGTCCGCAGCGACCTCCCTCTCGTGCGCGAGGTGTGGTCGATGCACTCGGGAGCGCTCGACGCGCTCGTCGCGAACGGCACCCACATCACCGACGAAGAGATCGAGCGTCGCCGCCGTCTGGCGAAGGCGTCGGACGTGGCCACCCTCATCTACACCTCGGGATCGACCGGCCGTCCCAAGGGCTGCGTGCTCGTGCACAGCAACTTCGTCGAACTGGCACGCAACTCGGCCAAGGCGCTGCACGAGGTCGTCGAGACACCCGGTGCCTCGACCCTGCTGTTCATCACGACCGCGCACGTGTTCGCGCGCTTCATCTCGCTGCTGAACGTGCACGCGGGGGTCAAGACCGGGCATCAGCCCGACACCAAGCAGTTGCTTCCCGCGCTCGGGTCGTTCAAGCCGACGTTCCTGCTCGCCGTGCCGCGGGTCTTCGAGAAGGTCTACAACTCCGCGGAGCAGAAGGCCGAGGCCGGCGGCAAGGGCAAGATCTTCCGCGCTGCCGCCGACGCGGCGATCGAGCACTCGCAGCGCCTCCAGGACGGCAAGCCGATCCCCCTGCTGCTGAAGATCAAGTTCGCTCTCTTCGACAAGCTCGTCTATTCGAAGCTTCGGGATGCCATGGGCGGACGCGTCGTGTACGCCGTCTCGGGGTCCGCTCCCCTGGGTCCACGGCTCGGGCACTTCTTCCGGAGCCTCGGGGTCGTGATCCTCGAGGGGTACGGGCTCACCGAGACGACGGCGCCGGCCACGGTGAACCTCGCCACGAAGTCCAAGATCGGCACGGTCGGGCCCGTCCTTCCCGGTGTCGGAATCCGTCTCGCCGACGACGGCGAGATCCAGGTGCGCGGAGTGAACGTGTTCCGCGAGTACTGGCAGAACCCCGAGGCCACCGCCGAGGCGTTCGACGGCGAGTGGTTCAAGACGGGTGACATCGGCGCGTTCGACAGCGACGGATTCCTCGCGATCACCGGCCGCAAGAAAGAGATCATCGTCACGGCGGGCGGCAAGAACGTCGCCCCCGCTGCCCTCGAGGACCCCATCCGCGCGAACCCCATCGTCGGTCAGGTCGTCGTGGTCGGCGACCACAAGCCCTTCATCTCGGCCCTCGTGACGCTCGACCCCGAAATGCTCCCGACGTGGCTCGCCAACAACGGCCTGCCCGCGGACATGTCGCTGGCGGACGCCGCGACGAACGAGAAGGTGCGCGCCGAGGTGCAGGGCGCGATCGACCTGGCCAACACGCGGGTGTCGCGCGCGGAATCGATCCGGAAGTTCACAATCCTGCCGACGGAGTGGACCGAGGCCAGCGGCCACCTGACGCCGAAGATGAGTATCAAACGCAACGTCATCGTGAAGGACTACGCGGACGCGATCGAGGACATCTACGCCGTACCGATCAACACCACGAACGTCTCGCTTCCCTGAGGCGACGACGAACGGCCCGGTCCCCGCGTGGGGCCGGGCCGTTTCGCTGCGCTGAGAACGGGGGATGCCATGGGAACAGCGGAGTCCGCGACGAGAAGGCCAGTCCTCACGCCGTTCCCTGTTCTCGTGACAGGGTCGAGCCGATCAGAACCAGTCGCTCTCGCGGATCTGCCGCATGGCCTCGCGGCGCGTCTCGGCAGGAAGGCGCGACAGGTAGAGCATGCCGTCGAGGTGGTCGGTCTCGTGCTGCAGGGCTTGAGCCAGCAGTCCCTCCCCCTCGAGCACGACCTCGTTCCCGTCGAGGTCGACACCGACGACCTTCGCCCAGGGATAGCGCGTCGCCTCGTGCCACAGTCCCGGGACGGAGAGGCATCCCTCCCCCACGAGCTGCGGCTCGCCGCGGGTCTCGACCAGCACCGGGTTCAGCACGTAGCCGATGTCCCCGTCGATGTTGTAGCTGAAGGCTCGCAGGCCCACGCCGATCTGCGGAGCCGCGACGCCCGCGCGCCCGGGAGGCTCGACGGTGTCGAGGAGGTCGCGGACGAGAGCGTGGATCCCGTCGTCGATCGTCTCGATCGGCGCGCTGGGCGCGCGCAGCACGGGGTCGCCGAACAGGCGGATGGGCCGAACGGTCATGCCGCCGCCACCGGAGCGCGCAGGCCCTCGACGACCGCCGCCGCCAGCTCACGCGCGGCGAGGCGGGTCTCGGGCTGGAGGTCGCGGAACGAGATGGCGCTTCCCGCGGCGATGCGGGGGTCGTACGGCATCCGTATCACCGTCTGCACGCGCGTGCGGAAGTGCGTCTCCAGCTCACTCTCGCGCACGAGCGGGGTGCCGGGTCGCGCGGAATTGATCACGACGACGGCGGAGCGGACACGGTCGGCGTACCCGTTGGTCTCGAGCCACGTGAGCGTTTCGGAGGCGAGTCGCGCCTCGTCGACCGAGAGGCCCGCCACCACGACGAGGGAGTCGGCGCGCTCGAGCGTCGCCTCCATCACCGAGTGCACGATGCCCGTCCCGGTGTCCGTCAGCACGATGGAGTAGTAGTGCGCGGCGACATCGGCCACCTGTCGGTAGTCGTCGTCACTGAAGGCCTCGGACACCCGGGGGTCGGAATCGGATGCCAAGACATCCAGGCGCGTGGCGTCGCGGGCCACGATCGACGACACGTCGTGGTAACCGTCGACCTCGTCGTGCGCGCGCACGAGGTCACGGACGGTGCGTCCGTTGGGGCGCCCCACCCGGTCCGCGAGCGTGCCGCGGTCCGGGTTGGCGTCGACGGCGATGATCCGGTCGTCACGGGCGTCGGCGAGGGCCATGCCGAGGAGGGACGTGACGGTGGTCTTGCCGACCCCACCCTTGCGGGAGAGGACCGGCACGAAGCGCGCGCCTCCCGCGAGAGGAGTGGCGATGCGACGATCGAGCTCCTTGCGCTGGCGCGCGCGTCGACCGTCGCCGAGGTTGATCCGGTGGCCCGACATCGAATAGACGAGCTGCTGCCACAGACCCTCGGGCTCGGGCCGCGCGACCTGCCGCGGATCGAGAAGGCGATCGGCGGTGAGGAGATCGGGGCTCTCGCGGGCGTCGTCGATCGCGCTCGAGCGCTTGGACGTGAGGGTGAGGTCGGGACCGGGGGTCCGGACCCGCTCGGCGGCGTGGGCGCGTCCCACGCGTGCCGCCTCGTCGGCCTGGTGCACCTCTCGGCGCGTGAGCGGGACGGTGCCGATCGCGCCGGTCGCGGCACGTTCGGCACGGGTGCGCGGCGTCGAGCCCGTGGTCGTCGGGACCGTGCCGGTGCTCGTCGGGACGGAGCCGGTGCTCGTAGGGACGGCGCCGGTGCTCGTCGGGACCGTGCCTGTGGGAACGGGGCCGGTGTGCGCGGACGTCTTGTCGGGCGCGGCCTCGTCCTCCGCGAGCTCACCATGGACGGCCTGCGTCTGGACGGCCCCCGTCTCGACGGAGTCCCCCTCGGCCTGCCGGGGGGCGCTCACCGCAGTGGTGTCGTGGACCGCTTCCGACTCGTCGCCGTTCGGCTCGGGCTCGCGCGGTTCGGCGTCGCTCATGTCGGCTTCGTCCTGTTCCCGTTCGTCCTGTTCCCGGTCGTCGGTCTCGAGCTCATCAGTCTCGCGCTCATCGGCCTCGTCGACGATCTCCGTGGCGGCCGGAAGCTCCGGGCTCTCCGGCGCGGCGTCCCCCGGGACCCCGGCCTCCGGCGCCACCGACTCCCGTTCGACGGGCTGCTGTGCGACGAGCTGCTCCCCCGTGAGATCGTCGTCGTCGGACTGCTGCTCCGCGGGCTCCGCCGCGGGCTGCTGCTCCGCGAACTCGCTCGACGCGGACTCGCGCGGCGCGAACTCCTCGTCGTCGGGCTCGCCGTCCGCGTGCCCGGCGTCCGCGGACTCGCCGTCCGCACGCTCGACGTCCGCGGGCTCGACGTCCACACGCTCGGTCTCCGTAGGCTCGACGTCCGCGGTCTCGTCACCGGCGAACCGGTCATCCACGGACTCGTCATCCTCGGTCTCGTCGCCCTCGGTCTCGTCGCCCTCGGTCTCGTCGCCCTCGGTCTCGTCGCCCTCGGACTCCTCGCCCGCAGGCTCGATGTCCGCGGGCTCGTCGACCTGCTCGTCATTCGGGTCCTCCGGCTCGAACACGTCGGTCGACAGCACGAACTGCGGGACGGGCTCCGGGTCGAATCCATCGGTGGACAGGATGATCTGGGGCTCGAGGCGGTCCTCGCCGAAGCCTGCGACGACGAGCTCTTCGCGCGACAGCTCCTCGCGCGTCGACGCCTCAGCGGCATCCTCCCGCTCGTGCACGTCAGCGACCTCTTGCACGTCGGCGACCTCGTGCACGTCGGCGATCTCGTGCTCGGGCTCGAACGCCGACTCGGACTCCGACTCCGACTCCGACTCCGACTCGTCGACGATCTCTGCGTCGTGCACGTCGAGTTCCTCGTGTGGCTCCTCGTCGGACGCGGCATCCGCGTCGTCGTGGGGCTCGAGGATGATGTCTCCGGTCGGCAGGTGCTCGACGTGGACGTCGTCGTGCACCGTCGGGCGCGGCTCCGTCTGCGGCTCGGGCACGTAGGTGAGGGCGGGCGCGCCGGTACTCCCGTCGAGGGTGAACGGCTGGCCGATGGTCTCGAACGAGCGGATCTCCGCCTCATCCACCGGCACCTCGTCTTCGACCACATCGTCGTCGATGTCGTCGTCGTGCGAGGCCGCCGGCAGGTCGACACTGACCTGCGCGATGTGCCCGCCGAGGATGGTGATGCTGGCTGTGTCGAGATTCCCGCTCTCGTCGAGCACGCCGTGCTCGGCGTTCTCGTCGGGGTTCGCGTCGGTGCGGTCGGGGGTCACTGCAGTCTCCAAACGGGAAGAGGGCGCGAAAGCGCCCCCTCCCAGGTTACTGCGCGGGGCGGATCACCAGCAAAAGGTCTCCCGCCTCGACCTGCTGTGTGGTACCGATCGCGACGCGCTCCACGACCCCGTCGATCTGCGATGCAATGGCCGCCTCCATCTTCATCGCCTCGATGGATGCCACCGCCTGGCCGGCCGCGACCCGGTCGCCCGGAGCGACCTTGAGAGTCACGACCCCCGAGAAGGGGGCGGCGACCTGCCCGGGCTTCGAGGTGTCCGCCTTCTCCGCCTGCCGTGCCTCGACGTCGATCGAGCGGTCGCGGACGAACACCGGGCGCAGTTGACCGTTGAGCGTCGTCATGACCGTCCGCATGCCCTTGTCGTCGGCCTCTCCGACGGCCTCGAGCCCCACGAAGAGCTGCACACCGCGTTCGATCTCGACCGTGTGCTCCCCACCCGCCCGGAGCCCGTACAGGTAGTCGGCCGTGTCGAGCACGCTGAGGTCGCCGTACGCCTCCCGCGTCTCCTCGAAGGTGCGGGTCGGTCCCGGGAACAGCAGGCGGTTCAGTCGCGCCCGACGCTCGACGGACTCCCCCGCCAGCGCCGTCGCGTCGTCGTCGCTGAGCGGCGTCACACCGGTCTTCGCATCGCGTCCGGCCAAGACCTTCGAGCGGAACGGCTCGGGCCAGCCCCCGGGCAGATCGCCCAGCTCCCCCGCCATGAACGACACGACCGAGTCGGGCACGTCGTACTTCTCCGGGTTCTGCTCGAAGTCGGCCGGGTCGGCCTTCACCGCCGCAAGATGCAGAGCGAGGTCGCCGACGACCTTCGACGACGGCGTCACCTTCGGCACGCGTCCGAGGATGCGGTTCGCCGCGGCGTACATGTCCTCGATCAGCTCGAAATCGTCGGCGAGGCCCAGAGCGATGGCCTGCTGCCGCAGGTTCGACAGCTGACCGCCCGGGATCTCGTGACGGTAGACACGACCGGTCGGGCCCGCGAGCCCCGATTCGAACGGTCGATACAGATGACGAACGGCCTCCCAGTAGGGCTCGAGGTCGCTCACGGCGGACAGGTCGAGGCCGGTGTCGCGCTCGGTGTGCGCGAGGGCGGCGACGAGGGCCGACAGCGACGGCTGGCTCGTGGTGCCCGCCATGGGCGCGGCGGCCGCGTCCACGGCATCCGCCCCCGCCGCCGAGGCGGCCAGGAGCGTCGCCAACTGCCCGCCCGCGGTGTCGTGCGTGTGCACGTGCACAGGCAGATCGAAGCGCTCGCGCAGCGCCGAGACGAGCCTGGCCGCGGCGGCCGGGCGCAGCAGGCCCGCCATGTCCTTGATCGCGAGCACGTGCGCCCCCGCATCGACGATCTGCTCGGCGAGGCCGAGGTAGTAGTCGAGCGTGTAGAGGTTCTCCGCCGGATCGAGCAGGTCGCCGGTGTAGCAGACGGCGACCTCCGCGACCGCGGTGCCCGTGCTCAGCACGGCGTCGATCGCGGGCCTCATCTGCGCGACGTCGTTCAGGGCGTCGAAGATGCGGAAGATGTCGACCCCGGATGCCGCGGCCTCGGCGACGAAGGCATCCGTCACCTGCGTCGGGTAGGGGGTGTACCCCACCGTGTTGCGTCCGCGCAGGAGCATCTGGATCGCGACGTTGGGCAGCGCTTCGCGCAGAGCGTCGAGTCGTTCCCACGGGTCCTCCCCGAGGAAGCGGAGGGCGACGTCGTAGGTCGCCCCGCCCCACGCCTCGACGGACAGCAGGTCCGGGGTCATGCGGGCGACGTACGGGGCGACACGAACGAGGTCGCGTGTGCGCACGCGCGTCGCGAGCAGCGACTGGTGGGCGTCGCGGAAGGTGGTCTCGGTGACCGCGAGGGCGGTCTGCTCGCGCAGGGCCTTCGCGAAGCCGGCGGGACCGAGCTCCTGCAGACGCTGGCGCGATCCGGCGGGGGCCGGGGCCACGAGATCGAGCGGGGGGAGCTTGGCACCCGGGTCGACGGAGAGCGGGTTCTCGCCGTTCGGGCGGTTCACCGTGGTGTCGACGAGCCACGAGAGGATCTTCGTGCCGCGGTCCTTCGACTCGCGACCCTTCAGCAGTTCGGGCCGCTCGTCGATGAACGAGGTGCTCAGGTCGCCCGCGACGAACGCGGGGTCGTCGAGCACCGCCTGCAGGAACGGGATGTTCGTCGAGACGCCGCGAATTCGGAACTCGGCCAGCGCGCGGCGCGCGCGGGCGACCGCCGCGGGGAAGTCGCGACCGCGACACGACAGCTTCGACAGCATCGAGTCGAAGTGCGGGCTGACTTGCGATCCGGCCGCCGTGGTTCCGCCGTCGAGGCGGATGCCGGCCCCACCGGGCGAGCGATACGTGGTGATCTTGCCGGTGTCGGGGCGGAAGCCCTGCGTGGGGTCCTCGGTCGTGATGCGGCACTGCAGAGCGGCGCCGCGGAGGTGGATGTCGTCCTGGTGCAGGTGCAGGTCGGCGAGGGTCTGTCCCGCGGCGATGCGCATCTGCGACTGGACGAGGTCGACGTCGGTGACCTCCTCGGTCACGGTGTGCTCGACCTGGATACGCGGGTTCATCTCGATGAAGACGACCTCGCCCGTCCGAGGACCGGCCGTTTCGAGGAGGAACTCGACCGTTCCCGCGTTCTGATAGCCGATCGACCGTGCGAAAGCGACCGCGTATCGGTGGAGGTCGGCACGGACCGCGTCGTCGAGGTTCGGCGCGGGAGCGATCTCGATGACCTTCTGGTGCCGACGCTGGACCGAGCAGTCGCGTTCGAACAGGTGGATCGTCTCGCCCGTGGCATCCGCGAGGATCTGCACCTCGACGTGGCGCGGGCGCTGCACGGCCTGCTCGAGGAACATGCGGGGGTCGCCGAAGGCGCTCTGCGCCTCGCGCATGGCCTCGGCGAGGGCCGGGGCGAGCTCGCCGAGGCTCTCGACGCGGCGCATGCCGCGTCCTCCGCCGCCGGCCACGGCCTTGGCGAAGAGCGGAAACCCGATCTCCTCGGCCTGAGCGAGCAGCGCATCGATGTCGTCTGAGGCGGGAGTCGACCGCAGGACCGGGACCCCCGCGGCGATCGCGTGTTCCTTGGCGGTGACCTTGTTGCCCGCCATCGACAGCACCTCGGCGGGCGGACCGATGAAGGTGATGCCGTTCGCTGTGGCCTTCTCGGCGAGTTCCGGATTCTCCGACAGGAAGCCGTAGCCCGGGTAGATGGCATCCGCCCCGCACTCGCGGGCGACGCGGATGATCTCGTCGACGTCGAGGTACGCGCGCACGGGATGCCCGCGCTCGCCGATCTGGTACGCCTCGTCGGCTTTGAGCCGGTGCAGCGACGCACGATCTTCGTACGGATAGACGGCGACGGTGCGCGCACCGACCTCGTAGGCGGCGCGGAACGCCCGGATGGCGATCTCTCCGCGATTGGCGACCAGGATCTTCGAGAACATGCGCACCTCACGTCAAGCTGGCGGAGCTGAATGTGCTCACAGCCTAGGGGACGGTAACGTAGACCCTCGTGCACGTACTCTCCGTCAGCTCTTTGAAAGGCGGGGTCGGCAAGACGACCGTGACGCTCGGGCTGGCCTCCGCCGCCTTCGCTCGTGGCGTTCGCACTCTTGTCGTCGACCTCGACCCGCAGTCCGACGTCTCGACCGGCATGGATATCTCCGTCGCCGGCCGACTCAACATCGCCGACGTCCTGGCGAACCCGAAAGAGAAGGTCGTCCGACAGGCGATCACCTCCAGCGGGTGGGCCAAGGTCCACCCCGGCACGATCGACGTGCTCATCGGCAGCCCGTCGGCCATCAACTTCGACGGTCCGCACCCCAGCGTTCGCGACGTGTGGAAGCTCGAAGAAGCCCTCGCCACGATCGAGAGCGAGTACGACCTCGTGCTCATCGACTGCGCCCCCTCGCTCAACGCCCTCACGCGCACCGCGTGGGCGGCGAGCGACCGGGTCATCGTCGTCACCGAGCCGGGCCTGTTCTCCGTCGCGGCCGCCGACCGTGCGCTCCGCGCGATCGAGGAGATCCGCCGCGGCCTGTCGCCGCGTCTTCAGCCGCTGGGCGTCGTGGTCAATCGCGTGCGTCCGCAGTCGATCGAGCACCAGTTCCGCATCAAGGAGCTGCGCGACATGTTCGGTCCGCTCGTGCTGAACCCGCAGCTGCCCGAACGCACGTCGCTCCAGCAGGCCCAGGGCGCGGCCAAGCCGCTGCACGTCTGGCCGGGCGACTCGGCGCAGGAGCTCGCCGCCGACTTCGACGCCCTGCTCGACCGGATCGTCCGCACCGGCCGGATCCCGGTCGACAGCGACGCCCCGCAGGCCTGAGTCCCCTCTCGGGCACCGTCCGCAGCGGAAGCCCTGCCCCGGGGCGGCCCGACCTCACGCCATAGCGGGGCACGGCGCCCGTGCCGACACACGGGCCCAGCATCTCGAACCGGAGAGCCGATCACACGAGCCTCGCAGGACGGCACCCGTACGGACGCACCGGGCCCGGCATCTCGAACCGGAGAGCCCGTCACACGACCCCCGCAGGACGCACAGCGCACGGGCCCCGGAACAGGTCGGAGAAGCCGGCTGAACGAAAGAACCCCGGATGCCGAGGCACCCGGGGTTCGAGAAATCGTGGGGTCAGGCCGTCCGCGCGGCGCGACGCGCAGCGAGCTCGTCGACCGTGTCGGCTGACGCGGCTTCGAAGTCGACGAGCGTCGACTCGACCTCGCGCAGGACCTTGCCGACCGCGATGCCGAAGACGCCCTGACCGCGGCTCACGAGGTCGATGACCTCGTCGTTCGACGTGCAGAGATAGACCGAGGCGCCGTCGCTCATGAGCGTCGTGCCCGCCAGGTCACGGATGCCCGCGGCCCGCAGCTGGTCGACGGCGGTGCGGATCTGCTGCAGCGAGATGCCGGTGTCGAGCAGCCGCTTCACGAGCTTCAGCACCAGGATGTCGCGGAAGCCGTAGAGGCGCTGCGATCCCGAACCGCTCGCACCGCGCACGGTGGGGACGACGAGCTCGGTGCGGGCCCAGTAGTCGAGCTGCCGGTAGGTGATGCCGGCGGCGCGGGCGGCCACCGCTCCGCGGTAACCGGTGTCGTCGTCCATCTCGGGCAGACCGTCGGTGAAGAGGAGTTCGGTGGCGAACCGGGGTTCACCGACTGTGTCGCCAGCGGTCATGCTCGCGTCCCTCCTCATCGGCTCGATATCCCCACGCTAGATCAGCCATGCGCCCGCGGCAATGACATCCGGTCCGAGCGTTTCGGCGTGTCGCGCTCAGGACAGCATCCGGTCGATCGCGTCGCGCACGAAGAGGCTGCGCACCTCGTCCAGACGCGCGGCCAGCTCGGGGGCGAGTTCGCTCGCGCGGGCACGGGATGCCGCGTCGGGACGCCGCAGGAGCGCGGAGAGCGCCGACTCGACGAGCGCCGCCTCGCGTTCCGCGCTCTGCCGGAGCGACCGCACGTGGCGCGGTTCGATGCCGTGGCGATCGAGGGCCACGAGCGTGCGCAGGAGAGAGACCGTCTGCTCCGGGTACGTCTCTGCCGGCGTGATGACCCCGGTGCTGATGGCGTCGTTGAGCAGCTGCGAACCGGCACCCGTCGTGGCCAGGAGTTCGTCACGGCGGTACCGCCGCGGGGTCGCCGTCATCGACGGCATCGACGTCGGCGGTGCCGGGTTCCGCCCGGCGTCGACGTCGGCGAGGTAGTCGCGGATCACCGCCAGCGGCAGGTAGTGGTCGCGCTGGAGGGTCAGGGCCATCCGCAGCCGCTCGAGGTCGGCCGCAGAGAACTTGCGGTACCCGGACTCTGTCCGCGTCGGCGACACGATGCCCTGCACCTCGAGGAACCGGAGCTTACTCGAGGTGAGGGCGGGGAAATCCGGCGTCAGGCGCGCCAGCACCTGGCCGATGCTCAACAGCCCCGAGGCCGCTGGACGACCGCGAGCGGGGGCTGCCCCCATCAGTGCTCTGCCGGCGGCAGATCGACGGGCGAGACGAAGAAGTTGAGGCGGAACTTGCCGATGCGCACCTCGGCCCCGTTGGCGAGGACCGAGCGGTCGACGCGCTCGCCATTGACGTAGCTGCCGTTCAGCGAGCGCTGATCGACGATCTCGAACGACGTGCCCGACCGCGTGATCTCGGCGTGCCGGCGCGATACCGTCACGTCGTCGAAGAAGATGTCGGCTTCGGGGTGGCGACCGACCGTGGTGACGTCGGTGTCGAGCAGGTAGCGCGCGCCCGTCGTGGGACCGGAGCGGACGATGAGCAGCGCGACCTGCGACGGCAGAGCGTCGATCGCCTCGAGCTCGGCCTCGTTGAGGTCGGCACCGAAGGGGACGAAGGACAGATCGGCGTCGTGGCCGAACGTCTGCGTCGTGTCGTGCGACCGCTCCGACGCCGGAACGTCGGCTGCGCGATGGATGTCGTCGCGCTCGAATCTGCGTGTCTCGTCCACGGGCTTCTCCTTGTTCTTCACCATCACCGACCGGTCCGACGTGAACGGTCGAACCGACCTCGCGCGGTCGTGGTGGGGCTTCGTCTGTGCTGTTGTCTCGACACCGAGCATCGCTGTTCGGGTAACGCCGATCGCCCGACGGGACACTCGAACCTACCGATCACACGTCCGCCGTGTCGAGTCCGTCACCGTGCACGGTCACGCCCGCCGCGGAACGGCGGGGCGAAGACAGCGCACGAAAAGTCGAACACCATCGATTCTTTCACCTCCCCGAGGTTCCGTCTTCCCCCGGCCCGGCGTTCTGCCACGTCTTCATAGCGGGGTCTCATGGTGCGCCTTCACCGGCCGCCCGCCCTCACCGCTCGATCGGGGCTCTTGTTCTCGATCGGGCTTTCCTCCCGAAGCCGGCCAGCCGCGATTCAGAGACGTTCAATAGGGTCGAGGGGTGACTTCCTCCGCCCCCCGCCGTTCCGTGTCCGCCCTTCTCGCGAGTCTGCTGCTCGCGGTCGCCGCCCTCTTCGTCCTGCCGACGGCCCCCGCCTTCGCGCACGACGAGCTGGTGTCGACCGATCCACACGCCGACGCCGTCCTCGACGCCCTGCCGAACCAGATCACGTTCACCTACAGCGCCGACATCCTCGCCGAGGAGGGCACGGCGGTCGTCGAGGTCACCGCTGCCGACGGAACCTCCCTCGCCGAGGGATCGCCGGTCGTCGCGGGCACCGACGTCACGCAGACGCTGGCGGGGGCGGCATCCGGTCCCGTCACGGTGAAGTGGCGCGTCGTCTCGAGCGACGG
>NZ_LDRT01000220.1 GCF_001476655.1 Microbacterium testaceum
ACGCCGGGACGCCGGGACGCGGGGATGCGGGCGGCGCGGGGACGCGGGTGGCGCGGGCCGCGCGGGCCGCGCGGGCGAAACTCCTGAAGTTCCGGCTGCGGCATCCCCTTCGGCGGCGTGGAAGGTCTCCGCCGCGCGATTCGTCAGGAGTTTCGCCCGGGCTGGGACGCTGCCCGCACGCTGCCGCCCGCGTGTGACCGCGCGTGACGGCCTGCGACGCGCGTCGGAGGGCGGTGGTTACGGTGGGGCTTTGGCATCCGTCCGCCGTTTTCGACCTGGAGAGCACATGTCCGACTACTTCGACCGCACCGCCGATAAGACCTACACGAAGGTCTACAAGGCCGAGACGCCCGACATCCTGGCCGCGTTCGCCGCCTTCGACCAGGCCGTGTTCGCCCCCGAGGGTCGCGCGATCCCGCTGAAGTATCGCGAGCTGATCGCCCTGGCCGTCGGCATCACCACGCAGTGCGTGTACTGCATCGACGGGCACTCGCAGAACGCCGTGAAGGCCGGAGCGACCGAGGCCGAGCTCGCGGAGGCCGCCTGGGTCGCCACCGCCATCCGCGCGGGCGGCGGATACGCGCACGGCCGCCTCGCGTTCAAGCTCGGCGAGGACGCCCGCCCCCACGAGCACTGACGGTTCCTCCCCATGGTCGACGAGATCGGGTCCGGGTCGCCACAACCGGGCGGACCGCCGCCCGACGCCCTCGAGACGGAGGCGCTGGAGTTGATCCGCGCCCTGATCCGCATCGACAGCGTCAACACCGGAGACCCCGCCACGATCGGCGACGGCGAGACTCGGGCGGCGCGGTTCGTGCAGGCGCAGCTCGAGGACGCGGGATACGAGACCACCCGCGTCGAGCCCGTTCCGGGACGCGCGAGCGTGATCGCCCGCTTGGCGGGTTCGGATCCGGATGCCGGTGCCCTCGTCGCCCACGCGCACCTCGACGTCGTGCCGGTCGACGCCGCCGACTGGAGCCACCCGCCCTTCGGGGCGGAGATCCATGACGGCATCCTGTACGGACGCGGCGCGGTCGACATGAAGGACTTCGCCGGGATGCTGCTGGCGATCGCGCGGGCGTTCCGACGCGAGGGGATCGTGCCCCGACGCGACCTCGTCTTCGCGTTCTTCGCCGACGAAGAGGCCGGGGGCGTGTGGGGCGCACGCTGGATCGTGCAGAACCGCCCCGAGCTGTTCGCCGGGGCGACCGAGGCCATCAGCGAGGTGGGCGGGTTCTCGCTGCCGCTTCCCGGCGACCGGCGCGCCTACCTCGTCGCCACGGCCGAGAAGGGCGTCTCGACCGCGACGCTCACCGCCCGCGGCCGCGCCGCGCACGGGTCCCGTCCCACCGCCGACAACGCCGTCGTGCGCCTCGCGCAGGCCGTCGCCGCGGTCGGCGCGCACGCGTTCCCCGTGGTCCGCACGGCCGCGCTCGAGCGGTTCGTCGACACCTGGGAGCGCGCGGGCGGGCGTCTCGACGACCTGGGGTTCGCGGCATCCCTGATCGACGCGGGCATGCGCAACACCGCCTCGCCCACGGTGCTCGCGGCGGGAGGGAAGGCCAACGTCATCCCCGCGACGGCGAGTGCGACGCTCGACGTGCGGATCGTCCCCGGGCAGCACGACGCGGTGCGCGCGGAACTCGCCGCCGTGGTCGGCGACGACATCGAGGTGACGTGGGCGCGCGACATCGCCGCGATCGAGGCACCGGTCGATGCGCCCCTGGTCGAGGTGCTGCAGCGGGCGATCGGCGCCGAAGACCCCGAGGGAGTGGTCGTGCCGTACCTGCTACCCGCCAGCACCGACAACAAGCACCTCAGCCGGCTCGGCATCCGCGGCTACGGCTTCGTGCCGCTGCGCGTGCCCGCGGACTTCGACGTGTTCGGGCAGTTCCACGCCGCCGACGAATGCGTGCCGGTGGAGGCGCTCGCGTTCGGCACGCGGGTGACGGCGCGGATCCTGCGCGAGGCCTGAGGCGGCGGCCGGCGCCGCGCGGAGCCTGAGCCGGCGCGCGGCGCGCGGCGCCCGGCGCGCGGCACGCGGCGCGCGGCGCGCGGCGCGCACAACTCCGGCAGAACCGCGGGTGCAGTGCCCCGCAACCGCTCGCGGCACAGGTAATGCAGGAGTTGTGCGCCGCACCGACCGCCCCGGCCGGCCGGCCGGCCACGGGTAACCGCGCGCATTCCGCGCGGAGGGTGAGCCGACGCGCGGCGCGCGGCACGCGGCACGCGGCGCGCGGCGCGCACAACTCCGGCAGAACCGCAGGTGCAGGGCCCCGCAACCGCTCCCGGCACGGGTAGTGCAGGAGTTGTGCGCCGCACCGACCACCCCGGCCCGCCGGCCGCCCGGCCGGCGGGCCGGGGTGG
>NZ_LDRT01000221.1 GCF_001476655.1 Microbacterium testaceum
GATGTGTAGTAGAGCCCGCCCTCCGCACGACCGACATCGTCGGACTCGACGTGCGCCTGGGCATCGCCGAAGAACTCGAGCGCGCGTTCGGCGCGCGCTTCACCCCGCCCGCGCTGCTGCGAGAGCTCGTCGCCGAGGGGCACCTGGGCCGCAAGACCGGCCGCGGATTCTACGAATGGAGCGAGTGATGACGTTTCTCCCCAGCTACGTGAACGGGGCCTGGTGGGCGCCGGAAGATGACCCGGATGCCGCGATCGTGCGCGACGCCTCGACGGGGGAGGAGATCGTGCGGGTCAGCACGAAGGGCCTCGACCTCGCCGGAGCCGTCGCCTTCGCGCGCCGCGAGGGGCAGAAGAGCATCGGTGCCCTCACCTTCCCCCAGCGCGCGATGGTGCTGAAGAACCTCGCGATCGCTTTGAACGAGCGCCGCGAAGAGCTCTACGCCCTGTCGGAGCGCTCCGGTTCGACCCGGCGCGACTCGCTCAGCGACGTCGACGGCGGCATCGGCGTGCTCTTCACCTTCTCGTCGAAGGCGCGACGCGAACTCCCCGCCGGAAAGGTCGTGCTCGACGGACCGATCGAGCCGCTGTCGAAGGACGGATCCTTCCTCGGTCGGCATGTCTACACGCGCCTGCCCGGGGTCGCGGTGCAGATCAACGCCTTCAACTTCCCGATGTGGGGAGCGCTCGAGAAGTTCGCCCCCGCCTTCCTCGCCGGACTCCCCACGATCGTGAAGCCCGCGACCCCGACGGCCTACATCGCCGAGGCGTGGGTGCGGATGGTCGTCGAGACCGGACTGCTCCCCGAGGGATCCCTGCAGCTGGTCAGCGGCAGCGTCCCCGGCCTGTTCGACCTGCTCGACCTCGGCGACACGGTCGGTTTCACCGGCAGCGCCGCGACCGCCG
>NZ_LDRT01000222.1 GCF_001476655.1 Microbacterium testaceum
CGGCGACGGCCTCGCGCGTGGCGGACTCGAACATCTCGGCGACCTCGTCGAGCTCGCGCGCGACCTTGAGGCCGCGTCCGCCGCCGCCGTAGGCCGCCTTGATGGCGATCGGCAGGCCGACCTCGTTCGCGAACGCGATGACCTCGTCGGCGCCCGAGACGGGACCGGGGGTTCCGGGAGCGAGGGGCGCGCCGACCTTCTCGGCGACGTGGCGGGCGGTGACCTTGTCGCCGAGCGCCTCGATGGCATCCGGCGAGGGGCCGATCCAGACGAGACCCGCACCGATCACGGCGCGCGCGAAGTCGGCGTTCTCGGCGAGGAATCCGTAGCCCGGGTGCACGGCATCGGCGCCGGAGCGGCGGGCGACCGAGAGGATCTTCTCGATCGAGAGGTAGGTGTCGGCGCTGGTCACGCCGTCGAGGGCGTAGGCCTCGTCGGCGAGGCGGGTGTGCAGGGCGTCGCGGTCCTGATCGGCGTAGACGGCCACGGAGGCCTTCCCCGAATCGCGGGCGGCACGGATGACTCGGACGGCGATCTCGCCGCGGTTGGCGA
>NZ_LDRT01000223.1 GCF_001476655.1 Microbacterium testaceum
GTGAAGCCGGTATCGGTGAACTCGATGATCAAGGCGATCGCGGTGAAGGGTGCCCGCATGTTGGATGCCAGGAACGCCGCCGCCGCGACGATCGCGAGCGCCGTGCCGTCGGCGCCCGGCCAGATCAGCGCCCACCCGGCCGCGGCGGCCGCGCCCAGTGCCGCACCGATCGCGACCGAGGGCTGAAGGGTGCCGCCGATCGCGCCGGAACCCAGCGAGATCGTCGTCGCCACGTACTTCAGCAGAGCCAGCAGCAGCAAGAGAAGCGCGGGCTGCGAGAGGTCGAAGCCCGCGGTGGCCAGGGCGCGTCCGTTGCCGAGGATGAGCGGGAAGAACGCGCCCAGAAGACCCACCGCCGCGAAGGTGAGGGGCAGGACGACGAGGAGCCTCCAGCCCTTCGGGCGGAAGCGCCCGAGCGCCTTCGTCACGGTCGCGAAACTCGTCGCGCCCCAGCCCATGAGCGGTCCGATGAGGATCGCCGCGACGACGAGCGAAGCGTTCACCTCGAGGGCGGGCACCTGGTAGAGCGACCCGTCGCCGACGAGGGGGCGAGCGACGAACGTGGCGATCGCGCTGACCG
>NZ_LDRT01000224.1 GCF_001476655.1 Microbacterium testaceum
GCCCTGCCCCTCGGCCTGCCCCGACCCCTGGTCGATGTCGGAGGCTCGTCCTACGCTGCCGACATGGACGTCATCCTCGTACCCGGTCTCTGGCTCGACGCGTCATCGTGGGACGCCGTCGTGCCCGCCCTCGAAGCGGCAGGACACCGCCCCCATCCCCTGACGCTTCCCGGCCCGGCGGTCGGCGACCTCGTGGTCGATGACTGGGTCGACGCCGTCGTCCGCGAGATCGACCGCCTCCCCTCCGGTGTCGTGCTGGTCGGGCACTCCGGCGGCGGCAACGTCGTGTGGGGCGCGGCCGACCGCCGTCCCGACCGCACCGCTCGCGTCGTCCTCGTCGACAGCGCCGTGCCGCCACCGGGGGCGATGATCTCCGAGTTCCCGGTCGACGACGGCGTGGTGCACTTCCCCGGCTGGGAGTTCTTCGACGCCGACGACATCGACGATCTCGACGACGAGACACGCACCCGCACGGCGCCGGCGATGGTCGACGTTCCCGGGCGCGTGCCGACCTCTTCCCTGTCGCTCAGCGACGACCGCCGCTTCGAGGTCCCGTTGACGATCCTGTCGGGCCGTTACGACGACGCGGGTCTGCGCTACGCCCTCACCGAGTGGGGGGCCTTCGCCGACGAGTTCGCACGTGTTCGAGACTCGGAGGTCGTGCGCCTCGGCTCGGGGCACTGGCCGCAGTTCTCTCAACCGCAGGCGTTCGCGGAGCGTCTGGTCGCCGCGGTGAGGTGAGGGGGCTCGGCACCGTCAGGTCGACGCCGACGGGGCACACGGTGGCGCGGGTGCGGCACCCCCGTTCAGTGCCCCATGCCCAAGCCGCCGTCCACCGGGATGACAGCGCCCGAGATGTACGCCGCGTCGTCGCCGGCGAGCCAGGTCACGACGCCGGCCACCTCGTCGGGCGACGCGAACCGCCCCGCGGGGATGTTCTTCTTGTACTCCGCCTGGGTGTCCGCCGGGAGCTCGGCCGTCATGTCCGTCTCGATGAATCCCGGCGCCACGACGTTCGCGGTGATCCCGCGGCCACCCAGCTCGCGCGTGAGCGAGCGCGCGAAGCCGACCAGGGCGCTCTTGGACGCGGCGTAGTTGATCTGTCCGGCGGAGCCGTACAGACCGACGACGCTCGAGATCAGGATGACGCGCCCCCAACGCGCCTTGAGCATCCCCTTCGACGCGCGCTTCACGACGCGGAACGCACCGCCGAGGTTCGTGTTCACGACGCTGTCGAAGTCGTCCTCGGTCATACGCAGGAGCAGCGTGTCCTTCGTGACGCCGGCGTTGGCGACGACGACGGCGATCGGACCGAGCTCCGCCTCGACGCGGGTGAAGGCGGCGTCGACGGCAGCGGCATCCGTCACGTCCGCGCGGACGGTCAGCGTTCCCTCCGGACCTTCGCCGGAGCGTGCGGTGACCGCGACGCGCCAGCCTTCCGCCACGAACCGCTCCGCGATGGCCCGTCCGATCCCTCGGTTTCCTCCGGTGACGACGACGACGCGGTCCTGCGACATATGAACTCCTGCATGGCGGGGCGGAAAGGAACCGGCCCAGCCTATCCGCGCGCGCGACGTCGTCC
>NZ_LDRT01000225.1 GCF_001476655.1 Microbacterium testaceum
AGCGGTCACGGATGCCGCCCTTCGGACCGGGACGGTCACCTCGACCGACCTGCGCGACCTCGCCGCGACGCAGCGCAATCCGCGCGGCCGGAGGAAGCTCGACTGGGTCGTGGCTCACGGCGATGAGCGATCCGAGTCGGTGGGCGAGTCGGTGAGTCGGGCGGTCGTGATGTGGTGCGGGTTCCCCGCCGTTGACCTGCAGACCGAGCACCGTGTCGACGGTCGCGCCTATCGATCCGATTTCTCTTGGCCGGAGTATCGCGTCATCGGCGAATTCGACGGGTGGGAGAAGTATGACCGTCATGATGCTGCCGCCGCCGCCAAGGCCGTCCGGGCCGAGAAGACCCGCGAGGACGCGCTGCGACGGGCGGGGTGGCGCATCGCGCGCTGGGACTACGGCGGAGCACTGAGGGTCGATGGCCTCCGCACGGCGCTCCTGGCGGCCGGCCTGCCCGTGGTGGCGCGGATCGACGGGCGCAACCTCCGCGGGGTCGGACTCAACCCGCGTTCTGAGTGACCGCGGTGGGGCGATAAACGCCGTTTGTGCCGAGACACGGTCCGGTGCCGCGTGTCTCGACACGGACGGCGTTTTTCCAGCGGTAGAAGCCCGGATGCGGCGGGCACGAGGCACGCCGGCGCGGGGCCCGGGTCGCCGGCGTGCCT
>NZ_LDRT01000226.1 GCF_001476655.1 Microbacterium testaceum
CCCTGGATGCCGAGATCGCGGCTCTGGAGGAGGGTGTGGTCGAACCGCTCGACGACGACCACCTCCTCGAGGAGGCCGAGAACGTCATCCATCTCGCCCGCGAGCTCCCCGCCGACTTCTCGCGCGTGGCGGAGTCGATCGCGGCGATGCAGCGCGACGTCGTCGCGGAGCTCCGACGCGACGTGCGGCCCACCGGCGAGGTGCTGCGCGAGTACCTCGAACGAGGCCGCCAGGTGATGCAGGCGACCCCCGAGGGGCGCGCGTTCCAGGGGGCGCTCCGCCTGATCGGCGACCCCGAGAACATCGACGACCTCACCGACCAACTGCACGCCGTTCTCGCCCAGCCGTTCTCCCGTCTGATGACTCCCGATCAGCGCGGGGAACTGGATGCCATCGCCCGCCGCGTCGAAGCGGGTGTGCAGGAGGTGCTCACCGCCCAACGTCGCGCCTCGCACGTCATCACGGCCCAGGTGCGCACGCACGACCCCATCCGCGACCGGCAGGTCGACGACCTGCTGCGCGGGGTCATGGCCGGCCTTCACCGCTGGAGCCAGACCCGCTCCCCCGGTCGCGTCGAGCCGGTGCGCACCCTGCCGCTGGCCGATGTGGGACACCTGCGTCAGTCCCTCAGCGACGTCCGGCCCGCCGGGGCGCCTGAGCCCCTGGCATCGGACACGTCCGACGTCGAGTTCGTCGATGCCGACACGCGTGCCTGGGGTGGTCCGCACTACGCCGAGCTCGAGGCGTACGTGGCGGGCCTCGGCTCCGGCTTCGACCTCGCCGAAGCGTTCGCGGGGGCGGATGCCGAGACCCGCCGCCCCGTCGACCTCGTGGGTCTGCTCGAGATCGTCCATCGCGGGGGTCTCGTCGAGACCGACGAGGTCTCGATCGTCGAGGCCGTGCGTCCCGATGGCACGACCAGGCGGTTCGCGTTCGGGGCGGTCAGAGCAGGAAGCTCTGCCCCCGCCGACGCCGACCTCAGCGGCACCGACGACCATGTGAGAGAGAGCACTCCCGATGACTGACGTGGACCTGCCGGAACCCGAGACCGGCGACCCGGTGTTCATCGCGCCCGTCGCGATGGAGAACGACCCCGACGCGCTGTTCGCCGGCGACCGTGGCACCCTCGACGCCGAGGTCAGACGCGTGCTGGTGCGGATCCTGCAGCGCCGCTTCCTGCTCGCCGAGTCCTCCCCCGCCGAGTGGAAGCTGCTGCTCGAGCACCAGCAGATGATCGAGTCGCGGCTGAACGACCTGTTCGTCCGGCTCGTCGTCGATCACGCCCGCGGGGTGGCGTACAAGGAGCAGGTGCGCAGCGACGAGGTCGACGTGCCGATCCTGTTGAAGGACGAGGCGTACTCCCGCGCCGAGACGCTCGTGCTCGTCTACCTGCGCACCGTGTTCCAGCGCGAGACGACCGCGGGCACGGCATCCGCCCGCGTCGACGTCGAAGAGGTCGAGCAGACGGTGCTGACGTACTTCGCCGAGACCGACGGTACGCGCGCGAGCCAGCAGCGAGCCGTGCGCACGGCGATCGCCCGCCTGGATCGCGAGGGGATCATCGAGGAGGAGTCCGAGGGCCGGTACCGCATCGGGCCTCTCATCGAAGTCGTGTTGAGCGCGGAGGTCTTGCGGGAGCTTCAGCGCTGGCTCGACGAGCAGACACGGGATGCCGAGACGTCGACACCGCGTGAGCCCGAGGTCGTGGCATCCGGGGCTTCCGAAGGAGACTCACTGTGACCATGCTCGAGACCCTCTTCGGACTCATCCCCGCCGCCTCGCGCGGCCAGCAGTGGGTCGCCGAAGATCTGCAGCTGATCAACTGGGGCGGCTACGACGGCCCGCACCGCGTGCGCTTCGCCCCGACCGCGACGCTGCTGTGCGGCGGGTCGGGCTCGGGCAAGTCGACGCTCATGGACGCGTACGTCGCGCTGATGATGCCGCATACGACCCCCTTCAACGGGGCGTCGAACGGCGCGGTCGTGGGACGCCCGCGCGGGCAGGAGCAGCGCAACATCCTGTCGTACGGCCGCGGCAAGCTCGACGAATCGCGCACCGACGAGGGCACGAAGGTGCGCGTGCTGCGTGGAGACGGCGTCGACACCTGGACGGCGATCGCGATGACGTGGGCCGACCACGACGGGGCGCGGTTCACGGCGGTGCGGGCCTGGTACATCCCCGCCACGGCGCGCACCCTCGACGACGCGGTCAAGGTGCGCGCGACCGTGCACGGCGCGTTCGACCTGCGTCAGCTGGAGCGGGCGGCGCAGAGCCACCTCTCGGATTCCGCGGTGCGAGCGACTGGCCTGGACACCCTCGCGACCGACCGGGAGTTCTCGGCGCGGTTGCACGCGGTGCTCGGGATCGGCGCGGCGGGAGCGGGGACGAAGGCGATGAGCCTTCTCGCCCGCATCCAGGCCGGGCAGCAGATCACCACCGTCGACGACCTGTACAAGCGCATGGTGCTCGAGGAGCCCGAGACCCTCGCGGTGGCCGATGCGGTCGTCTCGCACTTCGACGGTCTCGAGTCCACGCGCACGCGCATGCTCGAGGCGCGTCAGCAGGTGCGGGCTCTGCAGCCCATCCGCGCGATGAAGACGCGCATCGACGAGGCGTCGGAGCGCCTCCGGTTGCTCGACACGCTCGGACGCTTCGGCGACCCGGAGTCGCGAGCGTCGCTGTGGCGCGCGCAGCGGCGGGTCGACCTGCTCGGCGCGGTGGAGGACGAGCTTCGCGAGCGCACGCACGCCACCGACGCGCTCGTGCGCGAGCGACAGGCTCTCGCGGATGCCGCGGAAGCCGAGCGCGAGGGACTCGGCGACGTGCTGCGCGCGGCCGGCGGCGACCGGCTCGACGCGGCCCAGCGCGAACTGCGGGGCCTGGAGCGACGGCTCGCCGGGATGCAGCGCGACCGGGAGAGGTTCGAGGCGGCGCTGGCCGTGCTGTCGGTCGAGGTCACGTCGTCGAAGCAGTTCGCCGCCGTCGTGGACGAGGCCCGCCGCACGCTCGGCGATGTCGACGCCAAGACCGCCGTGCGCGACGCGTTCGTCGCGGCCAGCAGCCGGCACACCGCCGCGCGTCAGCAGCTCGCCTCCCTCGAGGCCGAGCACCGCCGCACGCAGACGCGCGACGACAACATCCCGCAGCGGTTGCACGAGGCGCGGGAGGCGCTGGCCGAGGCTGCCGGTCTCACCGCGGCCGAGCTGCCGTTCGTGGCCGAGCTCGTGGACGTCCGCACCGAGTTCGAGCCGTGGCGCGGGGCGTTCACGCTCGCCCTCGGAGGTTTCGCGACGACGGTTCTCGTGGATGCCGCGCACCTGGCATCCTTCCGCTCCGCGATCGACGGCGTCAGGCTGAGCGAGCGCCTCCGGTTCGAGGGGGTGTCGACGGGACTGCCCGAACGCACCGGTCTCGACCCCGCGACGCTTCCGGGCCGCCTGGAGTACCGCCGCTCCCCCTTCACCGGCTGGTTGCAGGACCGGCTCGAACAGCAGTTCGCGTTCGTGTGCGTGGACAGTGCCCGAGATCTCACGGGGCACCGGCTCGCTCTCACCCTCACCGGCCAGACGAGTCAGGGTTCGCGCGGCGCGCACGGCGGGTCGACGCGCCAGAGCATCCTCGGGTTCTCGTCCCGCGTGCGCCTGAGCGAACTCGGCGAACAGATCGTCACCGTGCGCCGTGACCTGGCGGCCGCCCAGGCCGCGGTCGACGAGGCCGCCGCCGCCCTCGACGCGTTCGACGCGCGGCGCAGCGCCTATGAGAAGATCGCGGATCTGTCATGGGACCAGGTGGACACGGCATCCGTTCAGCGCGAGATCGACCGCTGGAACGAGACGATCGTCGAGATCACCGCGGGAAACCCGCGCATCGCGGAGCTCCAGGAGCAGATCGCCGGGACCCGGGCGCGCGCCGCCCGGCTGCGCGAGGAGATCGGTGCGGCGAAGACCGAGCAGCGGGCCCTCGCCGCGCGCTGGGCCGAGGTCACCGACGACGTGGATGCCGCTCAGCTCCTGATCGAACGGGCCGAGGACACCGAGCTGGTGCTCTCGGCCGACGACGCCGCGTATCTCGACGGGCTCTTCGTGGCGCCTTCCACGGAGGATTCTTCGCCGTCTCAGCGTCTTGCCCGGTTCGACGCGGCTCTCGAGAGCGCGTCTCGTCTGCTGCTCGAAGAGCAGCGCGCCGCGCAGGAGACCTTCGCCGATCAGCGCGAGAGCCTGCGGCGCACGCTCACGGCGTTCACCGACCGGTGGCCGAGCCCCAACCTGCTCGCCGACCCCGACGAGTCGCTCGGCGACTTCGAGCGGATCCTCGCCGACCTGGAGGCCAGCGGTCTGCACGAGCTCGAGGCGGAGTGGAGGGATTCGCTGCTGCGCCTGTCGGGCAACGACCTGACGAGCCTCGATTCGGCGCTGACGCGGGCGCTCCGTGAGATTCGCGAACGGATCGCGCCGATCAACGACATCATGCAGGACCTGCCGTTCTACGACGACGAGCATCGGCTGCAGATCGTGCCCCGCGAGAATCAGTCGGAGGTGCGGCGCCGTTTCCGCCGCGAGCTGCGCGATGTGCGTGCCGCGATCGACGCGGCCTCCTCCGACGAGGAGCGCGAGGCCGTCTACGGCCGCATGGCGCGGCTGATCGGGCGGATCCGTTCGGCGGCTCCCGACTTCGCCGACCTCGTGGATGTGCGAAATCACGTGCGGGTCAGCGCCGAACGCTTCCGCGCCGACACGGGCGAGCACGTGGCTCTGTACGACCACATCGGCGAGAAATCCGGCGGCGAATCGCAGGAGCTGATCGCGTTCATCGTCGGCGCCGCCCTGCGGTACCAGCTCGGGGATGCCGGGTCGGAGCGTCCGCGTTACGCCCCGGTCTTCCTCGACGAGGCGCTCATCAAGGCCGACGCGCACTTCACCAAGCGCGCGATCGGCGCGTGGCGGGGCCTGGGCTTCCAGTTGGTCATCGGCGCCCCGAACGACAAGTACAGCGCGATCGAGCCGCACGTCGACGTCGAGTACGACATCCTCAAGGACACGCGCGGGCGCTCGTGGGCGAAGGCGAAGGTGGGGTTGCCGGCGGGGGCGTGATGCTCGGCGTGGGGACTGTCTGTTATACCCATCTGACGTGGCCGAAGATCTAACGCAGTGTGCACTCGTGCGTCGCAGGATCATCAAACAAAAAACGAGCGAA
>NZ_LDRT01000227.1 GCF_001476655.1 Microbacterium testaceum
GAAGCCACCGGGGTCGGCGGGCGGGGCCGGGCGTGGGTCGGGGAGGGCCGCGAGCGCGGTGAGGCCCGCCTTCCTGGCGGGTGATCCGCGGCATCCCTACTCTGACGGGTATGGAGATCCTTCGCAGCGTCGTCATCCTGATCCACATCGTCGGCTTCGCGATCCTCTTCGGCGCCTGGGTCGTGGAGGCCGTCGGCCGCCGCATCCGCGTGACGCCGCTGATGAACTACGCGATCGTGATCTCCCTCGTCACCGGGCTCATCCTCTCGGCTCCCTGGGGCAGCGACCACGAGCCCAACTACATCAAAATCGGCATCAAGCTCGTCGTGCTGCTCGTCATCGGCGCGCTGCTCGGCATCGGTTCGGCCCGTCAGAAGCGCACGGGCTCGCTCTCCCCCGCGATCTTCTGGCCCATCGGCATCCTGGCCCTGCTCAACGCGGGGCTCGCCGTCATCTGGCACTGACGCCCATCGCGCGCACGCGCGAGACGTGCGCGCGAACCGGAGCGCGTTCAGCGCGCGCATAGACTGGAGGGTCTCGACGCCCCTCACTCGGGGACGTCGCCGGTGCCCCGCCCGTGCGCTCTCTCACCACCACCCCCGTGACCGCTGCGTGCCACCGCTGCGCCCCACCCCGGACGCGAACGAAGAATCTTCCCGTCAGGCTGTCATGACCTCCTCATCCC
>NZ_LDRT01000228.1 GCF_001476655.1 Microbacterium testaceum
CGCGGCCGCGGCGAGCGCACGCATCGTCGCATCGCTGGGGCGGAAGGCGCGGAGCGAGGGGGTCGGCATGAGACGGCTGTACCGCGACCCGCCGAACGGCGTGGCCACCGCGACCATCGCCCGCACGCGGTCGCCCTCCGGGGCGAACGCCATGAGGTGCTTGCCGATGAGTCCGCCCTTGCTGTGCGCGACCACGACGACGTCGGAGAGGTCACGGGCGACGAGCAGTCGTGCGACCCGCCCGGCGGATTCCGCCACGGGGCGACGGTTGCCGCCGAGTTCGGTCACGACATGGATGGGGTGGCCGCGGTCGTGAAGCGCACGCGCCAACGGTTCCAGGAACCGCCACGTCTCGTAGATCCCCGGGAGCAGCAGAATCGGCACACCGTCGCCGTCGGCGAGGTCCTCCGGGTGCCCTCGTCTCCCCGCTCCACGCGCCTGCGCGAGAGCGGCGTAGAGGTAGTCCCGCGCCCACCAGGCACCGTTTCGCACGAGGGCGACGAGTGGCGCCGGGGCGGTGGACATGCACTCATCCTCCGTCACGGTCTTCGCTGCGTCGGGCGGGTTGCGCATCGGTCGCCGACCCACCCCACCGGACCGGGGAAGGCGCGCGGCGGCGCGCGGACACGTAGAGTCGCGGGAATGGAGACCCCCGACATCCATGCCGGCGCATGACCATCCTTCCGACCGGACGCCAGTTCGCCCTCACCTGGGGGATCCCGCATGACTTCGGCGGCCTGACCGC
>NZ_LDRT01000229.1 GCF_001476655.1 Microbacterium testaceum
GCTCTGGCATCCGCTCTGCGGGGGAAGGGAGCGTCTCGACGATGTCGCGCACGATGCGCAGCGCATGCTCGTCGTTCTCGGCGAGGTGGTCGGCGACCCCCGACACCCTCGTGTGGACCGCCCCACCGCCGAGGTCCTCGGCGCTGACGACCTCGCCGGTCGCGGCCTTCACCAGGGGCGGCCCGCCGAGGAAGATCGTGCCCTGGTTCCGCACGATCACGGTCTCGTCGCTCATCGCCGGGACGTATGCGCCGCCCGCGGTCGACGAGCCGAGCACGGCGGCGATCTGCGGGATGCCGTCGCGCGACATCCGCGCCTGGTTGTAGAAGATGCGGCCGAAGTGGTCGCGGTCGGGGAACACCTCGTCCTGCATCGGGAGGAAGGCGCCGCCCGAGTCGACGAGATAGATGCACGGCAGGCGGTTCTCCGCGGCGATCTCCTGCGCGCGCAGGTGCTTCTTCACCGTGATCGGGAAGTAGCTGCCGCCCTTCACCGTCGCGTCGTTGGCGACCACCATGACGTGCCGGTCGTGGACCAGACCGATGCCGGCGACCACACCGCCCGCCGGGCAGTCGCCGCCGTACAGGTCGTACGCGGCGAGCGGAGCGACCTCGAGGAACGGGCTCCCGACGTCGAGGAGCGCATCGATGCGGTCGCGGGCGAGCATCTTGCCGCGGGTGACGTGGCGTTCGCGCGCGGCATCCGGTCCGCCCTTCGCGATCGCCTCGCGTCGCTCGCGCAGCTCGGCGACGAGTTCGCGGTAGGTCTGCGGCATGACAACTCCTCATTGAGTTACCGGTCAGTAATGGATTTAGGTTACGACTCGGTAACCGAATAGTCTACCGTCCCCCGCGCTCCCACCC
>NZ_LDRT01000023.1 GCF_001476655.1 Microbacterium testaceum
CCCGGGGAGACGGTGTGTCGATACCCGGGGGCTCGCTGGTGTGCGAAATTTTTGCGCTGCCGCTGGTGCGGGCTCAGCGGGGTGAGGCGGCCCGTCGACGGCGTCCGAGAAGCCGGTTCCGCACATGAGGTTCGCGAAGCCCTCGTCGGAGTTGATGCCGCCTCGGATGTACTGGCGGATGGACTGGCGCATGGCGAGGCGCTCCCTTGGGTGTCAGCTGCCGGAGGTGCGGGCGGAGGTGGCGGCGCTCGGCGGAGCCGGAAGGCGCGGACGATGCCGGCGCCGGCTCGGGCGACGACGCTTGAGATGGCGTTACGCCTGGTTCACCTCCTGCCGGGTCTCGGAGCTAATCGACGAGCACGGTGCGTCGGAAAGGCCGCTGTAGTCTGCGGTGCATGAGTCAACATCGTGAGTGGCCGAAGCCATCGCAATGGTTCGTGGCGATTTTGTTGGTGGTGCTCGGTCCTGTGCTCGCTGTGGCATTTGTCGGAGCATCCGCCGCGAACGACGAGTGGACGCGTGCTCTCCTCAACCTCTTCGTCGCGATTCTGGCCTTTCTTGCGGCTATCGCGTTCGCCGTGGCCGATAGCATCCGCGGGCTCGATTTGAGATCGAAGGATGGCCCCACTCGGCGGTCATCCTGGTTCAGGATGATCGGCCATGGGCTGCTCTGGTCTTCCGGTGCGTATCTTGTCGCACTGACCGGAACTATTCTGAGCTCCACCCCTCGGTAGTACTGCGGCGGGGTGAGCGGTCCGGTCATGGCTCAAGAGACACGTCGAGCCGGTTCGCGACTGCCCGGCCGTCGAGGTACTTGTCGCTGAGGTCGGTGAGTCCGGCGCTCTCAAGGAAGCGCTCTTTCTCCTCACGGGATTTGAAGCACACGGCGACCCAGTACTCGGAGTCGGTGGCACGCTTGAAGTGGTCGGCTTCGTTCATGGCGCGGTCGCGGTAGCTCTGCTCGAGCGCGCTGATCTCGGTCGCTGCATCCGCGGCGAGGTCACCGGTGTACTCGACGTCGCGGAGCGGGTCGGGCTCAGGGGTGCGCTTGGGGCGACGTCCGAGGTCACGGGAGCTGCGCGAGGTGTTGCCGCCTCAGCGAGGGCCGGTGAGGCCGGACGAGTCGCGGGTCATGATCTCTCCGTGTCGGCACGCTTGACGATCAGATTGACGGTCGGCCAGGAAAGGCCAAGAGTATGTGCGGTCGCGTTCTTGTTCCCGCCGGCAGCGAGATCGGCGAGCACTGATTCCTGAATCTCGGGAGTCACCTTGCGGCGGCGAGTGGCTCGGGCGCCAAATTCGCGGGGGTCCCACCGGCCAGGTTCCATCGCGTCGCGGAGATTTCGTTGCGCATCGCCTGGGTGTAGGTGGTCGGGATGGATGTACGGCGGATTATCGCAGCGGTGCAGGGCGAACCGCTCTCCGAGGTCCTCGCCGATCCGAGCTTCGAGCATCACGCGGTGGACCTTGACCATCCGAGGGCGAACGTGGAGAAGGTCGTAGCCGCTCTCGTGCTTGCAGCCGCGCCACTCCCGGCACGCGCCGAGCACGGGTCGGCGGATCACCTCATCCCACCCGATCGACTCGATGCGCTCCTTGAGACTCAGCGATTGCCATCGAAAGACCGGCCGAACAGCTCGTAGTCCACGGGGAGGGTGACGCCGGCGGCGGCGATGCGGCCCACGACTTCGGCTTTGACCCAGTCTGCGACGGGGGAGACCTTGCGGTCTTTCGGCTTCATGACGCCATGTCGGGTGAATGACGCACGGCGGACGATGCTGTCGGCGGCGCGAATGCCATCGGCGACCCAGGTGTCAGTGGGGAGGCCGAGATCCTTGCGGATGAGCTGCCATATGACCGCATAGTCCGGGGTGGGAAAAATCGCGGCTTCGATGACGTCGCACCGCTCGGGTGGCTGGAAGACGAAGTTGTTCAGCCACCGGTAGAACGACGGGTGCGGGTAGCCGTGCCATGTACGCGGATCTGTGGCCGTCCGCGGAGGACAGAACGCAAGCGGCGACGGCAGACCTGGTGGCCTCCGTCGCCGCTCTTGCGGACTCTCCGCGGACTGGGAAAAATAAATCCCAGGTCAGCAGAGACTCTTACCGGTAGTTCGTGAACTGCAGGTCCACGTCGAGGTCGGCAGCCTTCAGCAGTCGCTGGACCTCTTGCAGGTCGTCGCGCGACTTCGACTGGACGCGCAGCTCGTCGCCCTGGATCTGCGACTTGACGCCCTTGGGTCCCTCGTCGCGGATGATCTTGCCGATCTTCTTCGCGATCTCCTGCGAGATGCCTTCTTTGAGCGTCGAGGTGATGCGGTATTCCTTGCCGCTCTGGACCGGCTCGCCGCTGTCGAGGCTCTTCAGCGAGATGCCGCGCTTGATGAGCTTCGTCTGGAAGACGTCGAGGACCGCGTTGGCGCGCTCTTCGGAGTTCGCCTTGATGACGATCGACTCGCCACTCCAGGCGATCGACGCGTCGGTGCCCTTGAAGTCGTACCGCTGCTCAACCTCTTTGTGAGCCTGGTTCAGGGCGTTGTCGGCTTCCTGTCGATCGATTTTAGAGACGATGTCGAATGAGCTGTCGCTTGCCATACAGCGAGTCTACAACCGCGGAAAATCAGGCCTCCGGGACTTGAATTCGGCGACGATCACCGCCAACCACATACCGGGTGACGCATGGGGTGAGCCCTACCCTCGGGCCATGCGACGACGCTCTTCCTCTCTCCGCGCTGCGATGCTGGTCGCCATCGCGGTCGCGGGACTCCTGCCGTTGTCCGCGTGCGCGTTCGGTGCGGGGGAGCCCCCACCGTCGGGAGCTCACGATCCCGAGGTGGTCGCCGCCCGCACCTCGGCTGCCGTGGAGGAGCAGGATCTCCTTGCGGTGGTGGCCCTGGGGGAGCCGATAACGACCAGCGTGCAGGACACGTGCAAGCGGGGGACGTACAGCGCGCCGTGGGGTCCGTACGACTCGTACTACTGGGCCTGCGGACACGTGACCTCGCGCGTCGTGTCGACGGCCACCGCCGATCCCGCTCAGCTCATCGCCGACTATCGCGCGCACCTCGCCGATCTCGGGTGCACGCCTGACGAGGCGGCGTTCGACATGACGGCCGAGTACTGGCAGATGTACGGGGTACCCGGCCACAACGCCAACGGCGAGGTCTACGCCGTCGACGACCTTCCCGGCGGGACGGCGGTCTGCGCCGACGGACGCACCGTCGGGGTGGCCTTCCGCTCCGCGGCCGGCTTCGACACCAAGACGTTCTTCACGTATACCGAGGGCGACGGCGAGACGATCACGAACGAGTCCCCCGACCTCGCCGCTATCCGCGCCCGCGCGCCCGAACTCGTCGTCGTGCTGAGCACCAGTACCGGTTACCACTCCGTCCCCCGAAAGGAGTCGGAACCGCCGTCGACTCCCGAGCCGGGATACTGCGCCTGCTACAGCGGCAGTAAGTGCGACTGTCCGGGCGGCTAGGCCAGGAGCGGGGAGTCCCCGTCGAAGGTCGCTCGCGCAATCACGTCCGGGTCCCAGAAACCCGACGGGAATCGGCAGCCGGAGAATCTCGCTGCGCCGAAGTCGGACTTCGTGACGACCGCATCGCGGAATTCGCAGTCGATGAATCGCGCCTGCCGCCATTCCTGTCCCGTGAATGTGGCTCCGGAGAAGTCGCAGGCACGGAAGACGACTCCGCGGCCGCCGCTCGTCGTCGTCCCGAGAAGGCTGCCGTCGAACCGCGCCTTCGTGAAGGTGCAGCGATCGAACCGCGCGTTGTCCATGGAAACATGACGCAGCGTCGTCTGGACGAACAACGAGTCCGTCACGCTTGCGTGATGCATCGTGGCGCGTTCGAGAACAGCGCGCGTGAAATCGCAGTCCGTGATCGACGCCTCGGTCAGCGTGCTCGCCAGGTAGGCGAACCGGAAGTCGACATGCTCGAGACGCGCGCTGTGCAGCCAGGCGCTCCAGAAATCCAGGGCCTTGGTGCTGTTCAGCGTGATGCCGGCGAGGTCCGCGCCGCGGAGCTCTGTGGGAGCAGACGGATCCAAGAGCATCTCGATGACGTCGCGGCGATCGTCGCGGTACTCCTCACGATCCCACCGTCGGCGGAGTGCGCCGACCTCTCGCGCGCGAATAACCATCCCACGAGGATAGGTGTGACCTGTTCGCGGCGTGGAGGTGCGAATGCTCAGACGGCGTCGGGCTCGACCGGCCACCCGCTCTTCGGCGTCATCGCCGCAGCCTACCGATGCGCTCGTAGACTCGGATGCCATGCGAGCACTCACCGAGAACGAGGTCAGGGATGCGTTCGTCAACGCCACCCCCGACGAACTGCGTGTCATCGCGATGCCCCACGACTTCGTGCTGACGGATTGGGACCACCTCGACTTCTTCGCGTGGCGCGACCCGCGCACGCGCGGTCGCGGGTACGTCATCGCCGAGCGCGACGGAGCGCCCACGGGTGTGGTGCTGCGCGCGGCCGAGGGGCAGTCGCGTGCGCGATCGGCGATGTGCAACCTCTGTCACACGATGCAGCCCGGCGACCAGGTGTCGCTGTTCACGGCCCGCAAGGCCGGGGCGGCGGGCGAGCAGGGCGACACCGTCGGCACGTACATGTGCGTCGACCTGTCGTGCCACGAGACCGTTCGTCTGGCGGCCCCCCTCGCCCCCAGCGAGATCCGCGCGAGCGTCGATCGAAAGATCGACGGCACCAAGCGGAGGACCGAGGAGTTCGTCGACCGCGTGCGTGAGGTCGCCGACGTCGCCCGGTAGACGCCCGCGGTGGTTGGAGGCATCCCTCCGGGGATAGTAGAGTGGTCTATCGCGCCTCCGATCGACTGCCAAAGCCGGGCGGGTGCGCACCTGGCGAGTTACCCAAGCGGCCAAAGGGATCTGACTGTAAATCAGACTGCATTGCATTCGGGGGTTCGAATCCCTCACTCGCCACCAGCGGATGTCCCGCGACATGAGTCCCATGTCGCGGGACATTTCTCATTCGGCCGCGGGATCGACGGCAGGATCCCGTCCACGTAGCCAGTGCTGTTCGCGCGTGCCACGGCGGCGTCGACGCGAGGGGTCGTGCGTCCGTTGACGATCACGCGAGCGCCCGCCGCGCGCAGGTGTCGCGCCCGGCCGTAACCCGAGCCGCGGCGACGACCGGATGCCCGCGACGGGTGTCGTGATCGGGAGAACCGTGTCAGCGCGCCTGGGCGAGGAGGATGCGGGACTTCGATTCGAGGAAGCAGAGGAGCGAGCCGAGCACGGTCACCTCGTGGCCGAGGTTGACGAGGTCGGCCGCGCCGAGTTCGATGACCGCTTCGCGGGGCTCCATGGTGACCTTCCACGTGCCCTCGCCGCCCGTGATCGGCTGCAGGTAGCTGATGGTGTTGGCGCGGCTGAGGTCGACGACGATCAGCCCCGTGTCGGGGTCCTGATCGTCCTCCTGGTCGAGGACGCGGATCTCGCTTCCGGTCAGATAACCGCGCGCGAGGAACTCGTCGAGCCACTGGGCGAGAGTCTGTCTGTCGAGCAATTTGCGGACCGGCACACGCGCCTCGTTTCTCCTCAGTGAACGAGAAAGACCCGTTCCCACCGCCATTATGACGGGTGGAACGGGTCTGCGAGAGACGTGCTGTCAGGCCGCGCGAACAGGCCGAGTGGAAGGACGCGACGCGGCTGACGCGGTGGTCCGCGCCGGGGTGCGGACGGCCTCCTCGGCGGTCTCCCACGTGCGCACGTCGACGTTGAGGCCGGTCGCGGAGTTCGACTGGTCGGCGAGGGCGCGCAGGTAATCGCCGTTCAGCTGCTCGGGCTCGGCGGAGTCGAACACGAAACGCAGGGGGATGGACGGCTGGAGCCAGATGGTGGACCGGCCGGTGTCGCCCTCTGCGCCGGACCAGGTCAGGGTGAAGGATTCACCGCGTCGAAGTTTGGTGGCGGTGATGACCTTGATATATCCCAGCAGGCGGTCGGGCAGGGTGACGGGTGCGGTGTCGGAACCGTAGTACAGCTTGGCCATGGCGATCTCCTTCGAATGGGTCGTTGGGCGGGGCTAGCCTTTAACTTACCAGGTATTTCGCAAAATTAAATAAATACATGAAACATTCACTCAGCTGGATATGCTCGGAGAGTGACCAGCCGGGGTCGCAGGGGGGAGGGGGCCGTGTCCAACGCGTCATCCGCCCTGATCGAGGCTCTGGAGGACTATGTCGACGCGGGTCGAGATGCCCTGATCGCGGCACGAAAGTCGCTCGGCGTCAGCGAGCTCGAGGCGCGTGCGATCCAGAGCATCGGCGCCCACCCCGGCATCCGTCCCTCTCTGCTTCGAGAGCACCTGGATGTGACGTCAGCGGGCGTGACGACACTCGTCGATCGCCTGGTCGGGCGCGGTGTCCTGCGACGCGAGCTCGACGCGGACGACCGTCGGGTGAACCACATCTACCTCGAGGTCGACCTGGACGCCGAGCCCTGGTTGGCGCTCCGGCGCTTCGAGATCGAGGTCCACGCCGCCATCCACGCAGAATCCTCGGAGTCGTTTCGGGTCTTCGCCGACGTGCTCCGCCGCGTCACCGCGCGGGGTCGCGCAACGATCTGACGCGACCCCCCTCGAGGCGCACGACACGTCTCGAGCACGCGATGAGTGCCTCGTCATGGCTGACGCAGACCACTGTCGTCCCGCGTCGCGTCTCTTCCGCGATCGCTGCGCGGATGAGGGCACCGCTGTGGGCGTCCAGTCCGGTGGTCGGCTCGTCGAGGAGGAGGAGATCGGCTCCGCGCGCGAGTCCCTGTGCGAGGAGTGTCCGCTGCCGCTGACCCCCGGAGAGTGAGGCGAAGGGGCGTCGCGCGAGCGGCGCGATGTCCAGGCGGGTCATCGCGCTCTCGATGGCCGCATGGCGCGTCGGGGAGGTGCGGGAAAGGGTGCGCCGCCACCCCCAGGTGCCCACGGCGACCATCTCGCGCACCGTCAGGGGTAGTCGGTCGGATACCGCGGCGCGCTGGGGGACGAAGGCGCGGGTTCGTCCGTGCACGTCCACACGTCCCGCTGTCGGTCGTCGGACGCCGGCGAGGACCTCGAGGAGTGTCGACTTGCCCGCGCCGTTCGAACCGACGATCGCGGTGAGGACTCCCGGGGCGATGTCGAGGTCGAGGTCATCGACGGCGCGCGTACCGGAGAAGTCGACGCGGATGCCGCGAAGGGAGGCGGATGCGGGGGGCATGGCATCCATCATATGAGTTTGAGAATCGTTCTCATCGAAGCTACGGTCGTCCCTCGTGTCCCTCTTCACCGATCCGTTCTCGTTCGAGTTCGTGCAGCGTGCATTCTGGGGAGGATCGCTCGTCGCCGTGCTGTGCGGAATCGCCGGCACCTGGGTGATCGTGCGGGGAATGGCGTTCCTCGGCGAAGCCCTCGCGCACGGCATGCTCCCCGGCGTGGCCCTGGCGACCGTGCTCGGACTGCCCGTGCTCCTCGGTGCCGCCGCGAGCGCCGTGGTCATGAGCCTCGGCATCGGAGCGCTGCAGCGCCGCGGGCGGCTGTCGTACGACACGAGCATCGGCCTGCTGTTCGTGGGCATGCTCGCGCTCGGGATCATCGTGATCTCGCACGCCGGAAGCTTCGCTACGGATGCCACGGCCATCCTCTTCGGCGACATCCTCGCCATCGGGGCCGGTGATCTCGTCGTGCTCGCGGTCGCGGTCGGACTCGGGCTCCTCACAGCGGTTCTCGCGCACCGGAACCTCGTCGCGCTCGCGATCGACGAGCGCGTCGCCCTCGTGCTCGGGTTGCGCCCCCGCGTCGCGCAGACCGCTCTCGTAGGGCTCGTCACCCTCGCGGTGGTGGCCTCCTATCAAGCGGTGGGTTCGCTCCTGGTCGTGGGGCTGCTCGTCGCCCCGGCCGTCGCCGCGCGCCCCTGGACGCATCGCATCCCGACGACCATGGCGCTCGCCGCGGTCATCGGTGTGGGCGCGGTCTTCGCAGGGCTCGTGATCTCGTGGCACGCGGCCACCGCCGCGGGGGCGACCATCGCCGCCACCGCGATCGCCGCGGCCGGAGCGTCGGCAGCGCTGCGTGCCGTCCTGACCGCGCTCCGTCACCGCGCCGCCCCGGTCGTTCCCGTTCCCGTCTGACGTAGAAAGCCCTCATGATCCCTCCTCCTTCCCCCCGTTTCGTCTCCCCGCGTCTCGTCCTTCTGCCCGCCGCCGTCCTGCTCGTCGCGCTCTCCGGGTGCGCGGCGCCGGCGCCCGCAGCGCTGGAGCCTTCCGCCGACACGCACGGCGAGATCGCCGGGGCTGCCGAGCTCGCCGAGCCCGCGGTCGGTCTGACCTCGATCGACAGCGCGGGCGATGTCTCGCACCTCGATCTGCTCGACGAGGAGACCGCCGACCTCGGTTCGGTCCGCGCCCCCGCCGCGGTGCATTCCGACGGGCGCTACCTCTTCGCGGCCGACGCGTCCGGGGTCTCGGTCGTCGACAGCGGCGTCTGGACCTGGGATCACGTCGATCACTTCCACTACTACCGAGCGGAGCCGAAGCTCCTCGGCGACGTCCCCGGCGGCGGGGTCGCGACGGTTGCCACCTCGACCTCGTCGACCACGGGCGGCACGGGGGTGTTCTTCCCCGACTCCGGCGAGGCCGTCCTGCTCGACACCGAGGCGCTGTCGAAGGGCGAGATCGTCGAGAGCTTCCGGTTGCGGGTCGCCCCCGGGCCGGGGCTCGTGGTGCCGGCCGGCTCCTTCGCGGCGATCGCGGCGGCCGACGAACTGACGCTGCACACCGCCGACGGTTCCACGGTCGGCGACGCCGTCTCCTGCGCGGAGCCCGCCGGAACGATCACGACCCGCGTCGGTGCGGTGATCGGATGCCGAGACGGTGCCCTCCTCGTCCTCGTCGAGGGCGAGGAGCCCGTCGTCGAACGCATCCCGTACCCCGAGGGGGCGACCGCGCCCCGGGCCACCGCCTTCGCCAATCGCGAGGGTCGCCCGACCGTCGCCGCCGTCGCCGAGGGCGCGGGGGCGTGGCTGCTGGACACCCGCGCGCGCTCGTGGACCCTGCTTCCGACTCCCGAGCCGGTCGTGCAGGTCACCGCGGTCGACGACAAGGACGCGAACGTGCTCGCCCTCACCGCCGACGGCCGCGTGCTCGTGCTCGACGGCGAGACGGGCGCGCAGCGCGCGGCATCCGTCCCGCTCGTGGGAGCGAGTCTTGCCGCGGGGCAGCCGGTCAGCCTGATCGCCGACCAGCAGCGGGCGTACCTCAACGGTCCCGTCGAGGGGCGGATGTGGGAGATCGACTTCGCCGACGGCGCGCGCATCGCGCGAGAGTTCGCGCCCGAGCGTACGCCCCTGTTCTTCGCCGAGACGGGACGCTGAGATGAGAAAGCTCCTCGCGCTGGCCGTGACCGGCGTCCTGCTCATGCTCGCCGGGTGCGTCGGCTCGACGGCATCCGACCGCCCTCTCGTCGTCGTGACGACGAACATCCTCGGTGACGTCGTGTCGCACCTCGTCGGCGACGACGTCGAGGTGCTGACGCTCATGCGTCCCGGGGCCGATCCGCACTCGTTCGAGATCTCCGCCGCGGAGGCCGCGCGCCTGCGCTCGGCGGACGTGCTCGTCGCCAACGGCCTCGGACTCGAGGAGGGGCTGCAGAAGCACCTCGATGCGGCGGCAGCCGAGGGGGTGCGGACCTTCGTCGCGGGGGATGCCGTGACCGTGCTGCCCTACACCTCGAGCGATGCGGGCGGCGCCGACGATCCGCATTTCTGGACCGACCCGGCGCAGATGATCGCCGTCGTCGACGCGCTCACCCCGGTGCTCGAGGAGGTCGGCGGCTCCGCGGTGGCCGAGCACGCCGCCTCGTACCGCGCGGAGCTCGAGGTCCTGGACACCGAGATGACCGCCGCGTTCGCGGCGATCCCGGCCGAGCGCCGCGCGCTCGTCACCAATCACCACGTGTTCGGGTATCTCGCCGACCGTTTCGGATTCCGCCTGATCGGGGCGGTGATCCCCGGCGGCACCACGCTCGCCGCTCCCAGTGCGAGCGACCTCGCCGACCTCGTCGCAGCGATCGACGAGGCGGGGGTGCCGACGATCTTCGCGGAGTCGTCGTCTCCGGATCGTCTCGTGCGCGCGCTCGCCGACGAGGCCGATCGCGACGTCGAGGTGACCGAGCTGTTCACCGAGTCGCTGACGGACGCCGCGGGCGACGCCCCCGACTACCTGACCATGATGCGCGTCAATACGGAGCGCATCGTCCGCGGCCTGTCGCCCTGAGCGGCCGGCCTCCTCCCAAGAAAGAAGAAATCACATGCGAAACCCTTCCCTCCGCGCGGGCCTGCTCGTGCTCGCGGTCGGCGCGACCGTCGGGCTCACCGCGTGCGCGGGTGGTGCCGGCTCCGCCGCCCCCGCCTCCCTCGCTCCCGAAACCGGCACGCGCGTCGCCCTCTCCTACCCCGGCGGCATCGTCGTGCTCGACGGTGCCGACCTCGACACCCTCGGTGACCTCACCTCCGAGCAGTTCACGCGCCTGAACTCCGCGGGCGACGGACGCCACGTCATGGTGACGACGAGCGAGGGCTTCCAGGTTCTGGATGCCGGGTCCTCCGGGACCGCGCCCGAGCTCACCGACCTGGTGTTCCCGGCCGCCAAACCGGGGCACGTGGTGACGCACGGCGGCAAGACCGTGCTGTACGCCGACGGCACGAGCGACTCCACCGTCTTCGACAGCGACGCGCTGCTGGCATCCACCGAATCCCTTCCGCCGGTCGAGACGGTTCCGGGTGTCGAGGCGCACCACGGCGTGTCGATCGTGCTCGAGGACGGCACCTTCCTCACGACGGTGGGCAACGCCGACGGGCGCAACGGCGTCATCGCGAAGGACGCCTCGGGGGCCACCATCGCCCAGAGCAGCGACTGCCCCGGCGTGCACGGCGAAGGCACCGCCAAGGATGAGGTCGTCGTCTTCGGCTGCGAGAACGGCGCTCTGGTCTACGACTCGGGCACCTTCACCAAGCTCACCGCCCCGGACCAGCCGTACGGTCGCATGGGCAACGCCTACGTCAGCGAGGACAGCGCGCTGATCGTCGGCGACTACAAGGACGACCCGGATGCCGAGGGCTACCTCCTGCACCGCGTCGCGCTGATCGACACCGCCGCCAAGACGCAGCGTGTGATCGACCTGCCGGAGGGCGTGGAGTACACCTTCCGCGACATCGCGCGCGGTCCTGAGGGACTCGCCTACATCCTCGCGACCGACGGTTCGATCCACGTGCTCGACCCGGCGACCGGCGCTCTGACGGCCTCCTACCCCGTCATCGGGGCGTGGGAGGGACCCGCCGAGTGGCAGGACGCCCACCCCGCCATCAAGGTCTCGGGCGACATCGCCTACGTCACCGAGCCCGCGAAGAACGCGGTCCACGCGGTCGATCTGACCACGGGTGAGGTCGTCAAGAGCGCGACGCTCGATGTGACTCCCAACGAGATCGCGCTGACGAAGTAAGAAACTCCCTCACCGACCGCCCCGGTCGTACGCCACCTGCAGTGCTCCGCGCACCGCGCGTACGCCGGGGCGGTCGGCCGTTCCGCGACGGACAGCGGTGAACACCTCGCGGCGCGGCTCGCCCGGCAGGTCCACGAGCCGCACGGGCGGCGTCTCGCCCGCGAAGACCAGGTCGGGGATCATGCCGACCGCGTGACCGGATGCCACGAGCCGCACGTGCGCGGTCAGATCGGCCATCTCGAACCTCACGTCGGGCTCGAATCCGGCGGCGCGGCACTGCTGCGTCGCCCATTGCCGCGCCGCGGTGCCCACCGGTTCCATCACCCAGGGCCGCTCCCGGAGGTCTTCCAGCCGCTGAGCCGGATCGTCGTGGGAGACGGCGAGGCGGATGGCATCCCGTCCCAGGAGTCCCCGCTCGAGGCCCTCGCGGTGCTCGCGCGTGTGGCCGGGATACTGCTCGGCGACGGCGAGGTCGAAGCCGCGGGCGGCGACCTCGAACAGCCCCTCCTCGGGGGCGAGCTCGGCGACCTCGACGCGCAACTGCGGTTCGCTCGCGGCGAGGGCGTCGAGCGCGCGGGGGAGCAGACCGTGCGCCGCGGACTGCATCACGGCCAGCCGCACGGGGGCGAGGGACGGGCGCATGCGCTCGAGCTCGGCGCGCGCGGCCTCGTCGGCGGCGAGCATGCGGGCCGCGTGCGCGGCGAGGGCGGCGCCCTGCGCGGTCAGGCGCACGCGGCGCCCGTCGGGCTCGAGCAGGGCCACCCCGGCCTCCTTCTCGAGCAGGGCGAGCTGCTGCGAGATGGTCGACGGGCTGTAGGAGAGGGCGTCGGCGACGGCCGCGAGCGTGCCGCGCACGCTCAGCTCGTGCAGCAGGCGCAGACGGCGCAGATCGAACACGGCATCCCTTCGACTCTGTCGAACAGTATGCGTCAGGAATCATCGCTTTTCTCGAACGGACGCGCGCCCCATGCTGAGAGCATCCGAGGAAGGATCGCCATGTCGCTCACCGATGTCCCCGACACCACGTCCGGCACCACCCCCGCTCCGCGACCTGCTCACGGGCTCGTGTCGCCCCACGAGCTCGCCGACGAGGCGATCGCCCTCGTGCGCCGCTGGCTCGCCGAGAGCCGCGACGAGCCGGTCGACGCCGCCGCCGAGCGACTGGCCGGCGTGCTGCGCGACCCGCACGGCCTCGACTTCACGGTCGGCTTCGTCGACGGCGTCGTGCGTCCCGAAGACGTGCGCGTCGCCGCGCGCAACCTCTCCGCGCTGACCCCGCTCATCCCGGGGTTCCTGCCGCTGCACCTCAAGGCCGCGATCCGCCTCGGCGCGTTCGCCGCCCCGATCCTGCCGCAGGTCGTGGTCCCCGCCGCCCGCACGGCCCTGCGCTCGATGGTGCGCCACCTCATCGTCGACGCCACCGACGGCAAGCTCGGCGGGGCCATCGCCTCGATTCGCGGCCGGGGAGACGGCATCCGCCTCAACGTCAACCTGCTCGGCGAGGCGATCCTCGGCAAGAAGGAAGCCGCGCGGCGCCTGGCCGGCACCCGCAAGCTGCTCGCCCGCGACGATGTCGACTACGTCTCGATCAAGGTCTCGTCGACCGTCGCCCCGCACACCCCGTGGGCCTTCGACGCCGCCGTCGACGACGCCGTCGCCGCGCTCCGTCCCCTGTACCGGGTCGCGAAGGAGACGGGGACGTTCCTGAACCTCGACATGGAGGAGTTCAAGGACCTCGACCTCACCCTCGCCGTGTTCGAGACGCTGCTGTCGGAGCCGGAGTTCCACGGCGTCGAGGCGGGGATCGTCCTGCAGGCGTACCTCCCCGATGCGCTCGCCGCGATGATCCGCCTGCAGGAGTGGACGGCCGCGCGGGTGGCATCCGGGGGCGCCCCCATCAAGGTGCGCGTCGTCAAGGGCGCGAACCTGCCGATGGAGCGCGTGGATGCCGACGTGCACGACTGGCCGCTGGCCACCTGGCCGTCGAAGCAGGCGACCGACGCCTCGTACAAGGCCGTGCTCGACTACGCCCTGCGCCCCGAGCACACGAAGAACGTGCGGATCGGCGTCGCCGGACACAACCTCTTCGACGTCGCCCTCGCCTGGCTCCTCGCCGAGCGGCGGGGCGTCACCGGCGGAATCGACGTCGAGATGCTGCTCGGCATGGCCACCGCGCAGCAGGCCGTCGTGCGGCGCACGGTCGGTTCGATCCTGCTCTACACGCCCGTCGTGCACCCGCAGGAGTTCGACGTCGCGATCGCGTACCTCATCCGCCGTCTCGAAGAGGGCGCGTCGAGCGAGAACTTCATGTCGGCCGTGTTCGACCTCGACACCCACGCGGCCCTGTTCGCCCGCGAGCGCGACCGCTTCCTGGCATCCCTCGCCGACATGCCCGAGGGGGTGCCGGCGTCGCACCGCGTGCAGGATCGCACCGCCCCCGCGGCGCCCGCGCCGACGCACGGCTTCCGCAACACCCCCGACTCCGACCCGGCGATCGCTGCGAACCGCGACTGGTCGCGCGCGATCATCGCCCGCATGCCGGAGTCGTCCCTCGGCCGCGACACCATCGCCGCCCACACCGTCACCGACGAAGCCGCGCTGAACGCGCTGATCCAGGATGCCGCGGACGCCGCCGCCGCGTGGAGCGCGCTCGGGGCCGCCGGTCGCGCCGAGATCCTGCACCGCGCCGGAGACGCGCTCGAGAAGCGCCGCGCCGACCTGCTCGAGGTCATGGGCGCCGAGTGCGGGAAGGTCATCGAGCAGAGCGACCCCGAGGTGTCGGAGGCGATCGACTTCGCGCACTACTACGCCGAGCAGGCGCGGACCCTGTCGTCGGTCGACGGGGCGAGGTTCACGCCGGCGCGTGTGACCGTGGTCACTCCGCCGTGGAACTTCCCCGTCGCGATCCCCGCCGGCTCCACCCTCGCCGCCCTCGCGGCGGGCTCGGCCGTGGTCATCAAGCCCGCGGGCCTCGCCGAGCGCTCGGGCGCCGTCATGGTGGAGGCTCTGTGGGAGGCGGGCGTTCCGCGCGAGGTGCTGAAGCTCGTGCAGGTGTCCGAGAACGACCTCGGCCGTCAGCTGCTCACGCACCCCGCCGTCGAGCGGGTCGTGCTCACCGGTGCGTACGAGACGGCTGAGCTGTTCCGCTCCTTCCGTCCCGACCTTCCGCTGCTCGCCGAGACCAGCGGCAAGAACGCCGTGATCGTCACACCCAGCGCCGACCTCGACCTCGCGGCCAAGGACGTCGCGATGTCGGCGTTCGGGCATGCCGGACAGAAGTGCTCCGCGGCATCCCTCGTCGTGCTCGTCGGCTCGGTTGCGCGCTCGCGGCGGTTCCGCGACCAGCTCGTCGACGCGGTCACCTCCCTCGAGGTCGGGATGCCGTGGGACGAGGCCTCGCGCGTGGGGCCGCTCATCGAGCCGGCCCACGGCAAGCTGCTGAGCGCGCTCACGACCCTCGAGCCCGGCCAGCGGTGGGTCGTCGAGCCGCGCAAGCTCGACGACGACGTGTCGCTCTGGCGTCCCGGCATCCGCGAGGGCGTCCAGCCCGGCAGCGCCTTCCACCGCACCGAGTACTTCGGGCCCGTGCTCGGCATCATGACCGCCGAGACGCTGGATGAGGCGATCGAGATCGTCAACGCGATCGAGTACGGCCTCACCTCGGGGCTGCACGCGCTCGACTCGTCGGAGATCGACACCTGGCTCGCGCGCATCGAGGCGGGAAACGTCTACGTCAACCGCGGCACCACCGGCGCCATCGTGCAGCGTCAGCCGTTCGGCGGGTGGAAGAAGTCGGCCGTGGGTGCCGGTACGAAGGCGGGCGGTCCGCACTACCTGTTCGGCTTCGGATCGTGGACGGACGCCGAGGGCACAGCTGTCGAGAGCGCAGCTGCTGAGGGCACAGCTGCCGCCCGTCCGGACGCGCTCGCCGCTCCGGCGCTCGCCGCCGTGACCTCCGCTGACCGCGGGTGGCTGGCATCCGCTCTCGCGAACGATGCGGCCGCGTGGGCCGCGGAGTTCTCGCTGGCCCGCGATGTGACCGGGTTGGAATCCGAGCAGAACGTGCTGCGGTACGCGGCGGTCCCGGTGACTGTTCGGGTGGAGGAGGCGTCCGAGACGGCTCTCGTGCGGGTTGTCGCCGCGGGTGTTCGCGCCGGTTCCGCCGTCACCGTGAGTTCCGCGCGCGAGCTCTCGCCCGCGGTGCGCGCGTGGCTCGAAGGGGTGAGTGCCACGGCTACCGTCGAGGACTCCGCGGGCTGGGACCGTCGTGCCGCACGTCTCGCGCGTTCGGGCGGGCGCGTGCGTCTGCTGGGCGGGTCGGTCGCCGCGGTCGCGGATGCCATCGGCGGCTCGCCGTCGGTGGCCGTGTACGCCGGCGAGGTCACGCGTGCCGGGCAGGTCGAGATGCTCCCCTTCCTGCGGGAGCAGGCCGTGTCGATCACCGCCCACCGCTTCGGCACGCCGCGGCGCTACGTGGTGCCACCGCTGGTCCCCGCCGGCTGAGTCGCGTGCCGTCGGGCTGTGCCGGCGGTGGGGAGTCGGGGTGTGTCGTCGAGCGCGGGCGTTGGGGCGTGCCGTCGGGTGTGCCCGTCAGGAGCTGGGCCGTCGGGGTATGCCGTCGAGCACGGGCGTCGGGGACTGCGCCGTCGGGCGGAGTTCGACGCCGCGCGCCGAGCGGAGCGGGGGAGCGACGGCGTGTCGGGTCTCGATTCCGCGTGACCGCCCGGCGAGATCGCGGCTCAGGCCGTGCCCGCGGCTGACACGCGCTCGGCCGCTCGCTGCACGGAGGCCGGCACAGGTGTGCCCGTGGACGTCTGAGGCGAGGTGACGGGCTCGCCCACGCTCATCCGCAGGGGCAGTGTGCCGGCCCACACCGTGCGGTCCTCACCGTCGTCGTCCTCCTCGACCATCGATCCGGCGTTGTCTTTGACGCTGGCCATGGCGAGGGGGATGCGCAGCACCATCGTCGCGGCCAGTTCCCGCCCCGTCATCGGCCGCACTTCGAGGCTTCGCCCCGGCATGAGGTGCTCCGAGAGCGTCAGGAGCGCCGCTTCCTTCTCTTCGGGAGGGACCACGGATGCCACCCCGTGCACCACCGCGCACCGGTATCGCATCGAGCTGTCGAAGAGGGAGCGCGCGTACTTCAGGCCCAGGAGGTGCGTGACGGTCACGCAGACGGGGGCACCCGCGGCGATCCGGCGGAAGAAGTCGCTGCCCGTCGAGCCGTGGAGCAGCAGGTCGTCTCCGTCGCGGCCGATGCCGATCGGGAGGGCGACGGGGCGGTCGTCGCGCACGATCGCGATGGTGGCGAAGAGGGCGCCGTCGATGACGTCGTACAGGGCCGCTCGGTCCGTGACCTGGTGGTGGGCTTCGCGGCGGACGCGGGTCTGAGCGGTGAGGGGGAGGTCGGTCATGCTCTGATTTCAGCCAAGGAAGTGGTCCATCGCGTAGTCCAATGAGGGCCGTTTCGCCTGGACCAGTGACAGACTTCCCGGGTGATCTCTCTCGGCATCCTGGATCGGAACTCCAGCGTCCCGCTCCACGAGCAGCTCGCGCACGGGCTCAGGGCCGCCGTGCTCGCGAGACGCGTGGGCGCGGGAGACGTCGTGCCGTCGACGCGCGCTCTCGCGGCGGACCTCGGAGTCGCTCGCGGGACGGTCGTGGCCGCGTACGAGATCCTCGCCGGAGAGGGGTACCTCCTCACCACTCCCGGCGGAGGGACAGTCGTCGCCGACGTCGTCGTCTCGCCGGCTGCGGCGCGAGTCCCCTCCGCGGGGGCCACGGCGCGAGCTCCGGAGGCGGAGGTGGATCTGCGTCCCGGTCGTCCGCGCACGGCGGGCGTCGCCGATACGGCCTGGCGTTCCGCGTGGCGAAGGGCGGCCGCCGTCGACCCGGAATCCGATGTCGATGACGCGGCCGGCCACCCGGCGTTGCGCGTCGAGATCGCGCGGCACCTGGGCCGCACCCGCGGCCTCGATGTCTCGGCAGAGGACGTCGTGGTCAGCGCGGGAACCAGCGACGCGATGCTCCTGACCCTTGTGTCGCTGATGTCGGGGAGCGCTCGGAAGCCCCTGCGCGTCGGTATCGAGGATCCGGGATACCCGCGTGTCCGCATGATTCTGCGGCGGCTCGGGATCGAGCCCGTCCCCGTGCCCGTGCGGGTGGGATCCGGTCTCGATCTCGACGCGCTCGAGCGGCGGCGCGGTCTCGATGCGCTGATCGTCACGCCGAATCATCACTACCCGGTGGGAAGTCGATTGGATGCCGAGCAGCGCGCGAGACTGCTGACGTGGGCGGTGCGCGAGGACGTGCTCGTCATCGAGGACGACTACGACAGCGAGTTCCCGCACGGGCGGGCTCCTCTCCCGCCGTTGTCGCTGCTCGATCCGTCGCGGGTGGTTCTCATCGGCAGTCTGTCGAAGATCCTCACGCCGGCGCTACGGTGCGGGTGGGTCGTCGCCTCGGGGCCGGTGGGGGAGCGGATTCGAGCGACGCGCGAAGACATCGACCTGCCCGTCTCCTTGGTGCAGCAGCGCGCTCTGGCTCTGTACCTCGCGGAGGGTGATCTCGCGCGGCACACGGCGCGGCGTCGCCGCGACTACCGGCACCGCCGAGGGCTGCTGCTCGAGGCGTTCGCCGATGTACCCGGGGTCGAGTTGGCCGCGACCGACGGGGGCTTGCATGCGGTGGTGTTGTTGCCCGGGCAGGGCGTCGCCGTCGAACAGGCGATCGTCGGGGAACTGGCGGCGCGCGGTGTCCTGGTCGAATCGCTCTCTCGGTACGCGGTGGGCGGGGACTCCCCGTCGCTCCCGTCGGGCATCGTGTTCGGGTACGCCGAGCCGTCGACCGTGGTTCTCCTCGAAGCAGTGAGGGTGATGCTCGCCGTTCTGCGGGCGTGCATCGCTCGTTAGCGGTCCGGCTCGGACGCTCGTCTCCGTCGTCGCATCTCGGAGGTCGTTGCATTTCCGAGAACGACTTCGCCTCTGGCGGGATGCCGGCCGGAGAGGTGAGTCACCGCCTCTCGCGGGGCGCTCTCGTCACTTCCTGTCGTCGATCGCCGCAAGCCAGCCTGCGGCCCCCAGCATGTCTCGCGCGATCTTGTCAGGGGTTCGCCCATCTGTGGCGATCCGCACGTCCACCGTGTGCGCGTCGAGCTGCGCCGCGGCGCGTCCGCTGCGCGCGATGTGCTCGTCGAGGGACGTGCCCCACTCGCGCCGGGATAGCCGGTCCGCAGCGGTGGCATCCGTCGACGTCAACAGGACGCTGCGCGCGCGGACCTCCCCGCCTAGTGCCGCCGAGAGTACCGCGACCTGCGTGATGCTCACAGTGTTGGTGAACAGCAGCCGGTGATATCCGAGAACTCGGTAGGCGCTCCACATGGCGGCGAGGTTGTGTTCGGCGAGGGCGATGCCGTCGCGCCACGGCTCGGGATAGGCCTGGTCCAGGTTGTCGCCCTCGATGACGGCATGCCAGATCCCGTGCGCGGCCAAGATCCTCGAGGCTTCCGAGGCTACGGTCGACTTGCCGACGCCGGACCGACCGCCGATGAAGATGACCTCGGTCGGGGGAGTGCTGATCATGTCGGCATTATCGCTGGTACGGATGCCTGGAGTGATGCTGGGGCGTCCGCGCGAGGACGCGCTGCCGATGTCTCTGTCCCGGGATCTCTGTCCCGGTGTCTCTGTCCCGGGATCCCTGTCCCGGTGTCTCTGTCCCGGGATCTTTGCGCCGGGATCTCTGGGTGCCGGTTCAGAACGGCGCCGTGTCGAACGGATCGGGCGGCCCTGCCGCGCCGCCGTCATCGGAGCCGTCTGCATCCGGAAGAAACATGATCCGCGGTGGGGGAGTCTCGGCCCTGCGCTGCCCGAGGGGGCTCTCGAAACGAAGGGTCCCGTCGGGATCCTGAGACACGGTCCACGCCGTCTCTGTCTTCAGCGTGTGATGCCGCACGCAGAGGTGGGCGAGGTTCGTCAGCCTCGTGGCACCACCGTGTTGCGCCTCGTGATTGTGGTCGAGCTGACACCGCGTCAGGGGAGCGCGACACCCGGGCGCACGACAGTGCTGATCCCTCGCCGCGAGATAGCGGCGTTGAGCGGCCGTGGGACTGTACCGGTCGACTTCGAGCACCGTCCCCGTGACCGGATCGCACAGCACGCGATCCCAGCCCGGTGCATGACGGGCGAGGTGTCGAGCGGTGTCCGGGTCGATGGGGCTTCGTCCCGCGACGGCCGCACCGGCATCGGTGTGCCCGAGGAGGGTGAGCACGGGAACCGTGATCTGCACCTGCGCGCGAATCGCGCCGAGACCGCCGGGACATGTCTCGTCTGTCGTGGGGTCGATCGCGGGGGACGCTGTGAGGAGAAGGTCCGCGCAGAGGTCGGCGCCGATCTGCGCGAGCGTGCGTTCGTCGTGAGACGTTCGCTCGTCGGGCCCGGAGGGGCGTGAGGGAGAATCCGGGGAGAGGGGCGGCGCGGAGCCCACCGCGGGCCCCGGCGCGGACCCCGCGCTCTCTTGACGGATCACGGCGGCTTGTCGTCGCAGCCGATCCCGGATGCCGTACGCCACCGTGGCTGGCAGGATCACGCTCAGCTCGGCCATGCCGTCGGCCAGATCCCGTACGCTCACGCCACGGGTCTGGGCCGCGCGAGCGTGACGCGCCGTCATGCCCTCGGGCTGCACGCTCTCGGCGAGTTCTCGAGCGAAAGCACGCACGCGTCCGGGCGAATCGCGTTCCGCCCGGGTGAGAACGACCTTCTCCCATCCACCCCGAGTGTCGTCGTCGTCGATCACGATGCCGGTCTCGAGGATCGCCTGGACGTGACGCAGCGTGATACGCCCCTTCTCGAGTGCATCGACGGTGGTGCCGAACTTCTCTGTCAGGGTGTGGGCGTCGCCCAGCTCCTTCTGCACGGTGAGATCGTGCGTGTTCGTCGCCACAGCGATCTCCAAAGCGACCGACCGGACAGGGATCTCGCGCTCGCGCGACGCGCGGGAACCAGATCGAGCACTCTCGGCCAACGCGATCTGCATGGCCTCGGCCCGCCGTCGGATCAACACCGCCTGCAGCCGACCGACCTCTCGCGTAGTCGCCCGGATGTCCGCGATGAGGGCGCGGAGTCGGTTGCCGTCACCCGGGCTGGGCCCGGCGAGCGAGGACGGAGGGAGGAGATCGGTCATGACTCTAGTTTAGAAACTATGTTCGAATGTTTCTCTGGAAATCACCCTGTAAGAGGGGGAGATCACCCGCCGGTGCGCCTCGGTGTCGCGTTGCGCGCCGCGGACCTCGGGCCGCCCTGGGGTAGTCGCGAGGCAGTGTCGGTTGCGCCGTCCGACGCGAGTCCCACCGCCATTCCTCCGTCCCGGGGCCGGTACCGGCGGCGCCCTCACCCCGCCAGGATCTCCAACGCCGCCATCGCGGCGTTCTGCCCGCCGATCCCGCTCACCGCTCCTCCGCGCTGCGCGCTCGACCCGCAGACCAGCACCCGCGCGTGCTCCGTCGCGACGCCCCATCGTGCGGCCGGGTCGGCGGCGGGAGTGGACACCCACGGCCAGGACAACCCGCCGTGGAAGATGTCCCCGCCGATCATGTTCAGTGACTCCTCGAGGTCTGCGGTCGTGCGTGCCTCGATGCACAGGCGCCCGTCCGGTGCCCGCAGGATGCAATCGCGTAGCGGCTCATCGAGCACCGCGTCGAGCGAGCGCTGCGCAGCGGCCAACAGGCGCGCACCGGCTGCGACGGGGTCGGTGTCGTCGAGGAGGCGATGCGGCACGTGCAGCCCGAAGAGCGTCAACGTCTGCGCTCCGCCGGCCCGCAACTCCTCGCCGAGGATCGAGGGATCGGTCAGCGAGTGGCAGTAGATCTCCAGGGGCAGCGGGTCGGGCAGCATGCCGCCCGTCGCCGCGACGAAGGCGGAGTCGAGCTGTGTCATGGTCTCGTTGACGTGGAACGTCCCGGCGAACGCCGCCTCGGGCGCGACGGAACGATCGCGAAGCCGTGGAAGCCGCGACAGCAGCATGTTGATCTTGACCTGCGCTCCCTCCGGGTCGTCGACGGCGGTGGACGCCCCGCCCGCCGTGAGGAGCCGCCCCAGGACCGCTCGGCCCACGCCGCTGAGCACGAGAGAGCCGTAGAACACCTCTGGTCGATCGGTCACGCCGTGAACCTCGCCCTCGGGGGAGATGGAGATGACGTCGACATCTGTCACGATCTCGGCCCCGGCCTCGCGGGCGGCTCGTTCGAGCTCGGCCGTGACGGCGCCCATTCCCCCCACGGGGACGTCCCACTGTCCGGTCTCGCCCCCGATCACGTGGTAGAGGAAACATCGGTTCTGCGCGAGAGAGGGATCGTCCGACGAGGCGAACGTGCCGATGAGTCCGTCGGTCAGGGTGATGCCGCGGACGAGATCGCTCTCGAACGAGGATCGCAGCAGCTCGCCGATCGGACGCGACGTCAAGGCCGACCACAGCGCGTCGTCCCCCAGGCGCTCACGGATCTCGTCCTCCGTCGGCAGCGGTTCGGTCATGGTGGGGAACACGGCGCGACCGAGGGGCGCCAGCCGCTCACCGAACGCCGCGTACCGCGCGGCTTCGTCAGCGTCGCCGAGCGTCCGGGTGAACGAGTCGGCGGTCGCTTCGGCATCCTGAGTGTCGATCAGGATGCCGCGCGAGGGGTCCGACGGATCGGGTGTGTAGGAGGCGTACCGCCGTCGACGCAGCTCGATCCCGAGGTCCAGATCGTCGATGATCTTCTGAGGCAGCAGGCTCACGAGGTAGGAATACCGGGACATGCGGGCGTCGACCCCCGCCCACGGTCTCTCCGACACGGCGGCGCCGCCGACGGCATCCGATCGTTCCAGGATCACCACCGATCGCCCCGCGCGGGCGAGATAGGCCGCGGCGACGAGGGCGTTGTGCCCTCCTCCCACGATGACGACGTCGTACCGGCGAGTTTCCGAAGCGGTCATGACCCCACGCTAACGACGGCGGTGGATTCGGCCGAGGGGGTGGCGCAGTAGCGTGGATGCCATGACCCTCGCCGCGGAACTGCTCGACATCGCCACCCGCATCGCCCGAGAGGCCGGCGGTCTCGCGCTGCGCCGCCGCCGAGAAGGAGTGACGGTCGCGGCCACCAAATCGGTCGCCGCGGACATCGTCACCGCCGCCGATCGCGAGGTCGAGGCGTTCGTGCGCGCCGAGCTGGAGCGCCTGCGTCCCGGTGACGGGTTCTTCGGGGAGGAGTCGGCCGCGACCGAGAGCTCCACCGGCATCACCTGGGTCGTCGACCCGATCGACGGCACCGTCAACTACGCGTACGGGATCCCGGCGTGGGCCGTCAGTATCGCCGCCGTCGAGGGGCCGGCCGACCCCGCGGAGTGGGTCGCGCTCGCCGGGGTCGTCTACAACCCGGTCACCGATGAGCTGTTCCGCGCCTCGCGCGGCGGGGGAGCATGGCTGGGCGACCAGCGTCTCGCCGTGACCAACGACGTGGGCGAGGCGGGAGGGCTCGTCGCGACCGGCTTCGGCTATGACCCCGCCACGCACGCGCCGACTCTGGCGCAGCTCACCCGGGTCATGCCCGTCGCCCGCGATGTGCGGCGTATCGGTTCCGCGGCGCTCGATCTCGCCTCGGTCGCCGCCGGACGCATGGATGCCTACTACGAGAAGGGCACCAACCCCTGGGATCACGCGGCGGGTGTGCTGCTCGTGGCGGAGGCGGGCGGTGTGCTCGGTGGCGCCCCGGGTGGGCGCCCGGGCAAGGGAATGGTCATCGCGGCAGGCCCCGAATTCTTCCCGCGCCTGGAGGAGCTGCTCGACTACGACCGGTGAGCAGTGGACCGCGCTCATGACATTCCCAGTCCGATGGGTTAGCGTGGTTACCCGATCGTTATTTTCGCGACCCGAACCTGCGGAAATGGCAAAAGCCCTGAAAGCCCGAAGCCGTCGCGCTTGCGACACGACACGAGAGCCATCGCGCGTTGCCGTCAGAAGCCCCAGAGACTGAGCCCGCCCGCACCCGGCGATCCAGTCGACCCACCGCCGTGCCCGCCTCCACCCCGCAGCTCACGCGGGCCGAGATGCGCCGCCGCACCACCCCGACCGTCCCGGACGAGTCGACTCCGGATGCCGTCGCCTCCACCGAGCCGGCCCCGGTCGATGCCGAGGTGGCCGCCCAGTCCGCCATCGTCGAACAGGTCACCGCAGCCGTCGTCGAGACGGTCATCGCCGCGACGATCGAGCCGACGCTCCCTCCCCGTCGCCGTGCCTCCCGCACGTCCGAGCCGACTCCCGCGGTCGAGCAGCGTCCGGCCGATGCCGGTGTCGAGGTCCTTGCATCCGATTCCCCGTCCAGCGAGACGGATGCCGATGCCCTCTCGGTGACGATCGTCGATGAGCGCACGTCGGAAGAGGGCGACGTCGCCGTCATCCTGCAGAGCGCTGAGCCGTCGACCGCGACCACGCCCGTCGCGCTGCCGACGTCGCCCATCACGCTTCCCCCGACGCGCCGCACCCGCCGTCGGCCCGAGGCCGCCTCGGCAGCCGACGAGGCTGTCGCCCTCGACGCCGCGGCGAGCCCCGCCGCGTCCGAGACCACTTCGAAGCCCGCCGCCGCCCCGAAGCCCGAACCCGCCCGCACCGCTTCCGCCGGTTCCTCCTTCGGTCCCGCCGCCGACGCGAACGCCGAGCCCGACGAGTTCGAAGCCGCTGCGCGCCTCTTCGCCTTCACCGGTGAGACGCCCGTTCAGGCGCCGAAGGTCGCGACGCCCGCCGCACCCGTCACGCAGGGCCTTCCAGTGGTGGCCGCTCCGCGGACGCGTCGCAACAGTCGCCGCATCGCGGCCGCGTCGTTCTCCGTCGGCGTCATGGGCCTGGTCGGCTTGATGACGGTCGGCATGACGATGCCGGTGAGCGCGCTCGCCTCGGCCAGCGGAACCTCGAGCGTGACCGCCGTGGCCGACACCCAGCCCGCGACCGTCTCTCTCGCCGCGGGTGCCCCCTCGGCGGGAGACGTCGACAGCTCGCAGGGCATCCAGGCCTACGTGGCCCCGGCGCAGTCGCAGGCGGCGGTCGTCGACCGCGCAGACGGCTACGCGGCGTCGACCTACACCCAGATGGCCATCGACTCGGGCATCAAGTACCCCTCGAACTTCTACGTCAACAACCCGAACTCGCCCATCCAGTGGCCCTTCGCGGTCGGCGTGTCGATCTCGTACGGCTTCGGCATGCGCGACGGCGGCTTCCACGAGGGTGCCGACTTCGTTCCCGGCGAGGGCGCGCCCGTCCAGGCGATCGCCGACGGCACCGTCCGCATCGCGACCGAGCAGGGCGGGGCGTTCGGCGTCACCGTGCTGATCGACCACCAGATCGACGGAGAGCTCGTCTCGAGCCGCTACGGACACATGGAATACGGGTCGCTCCAGGTGACCCAGGGCGAGCACGTGCACGTCGGCCAGTTCCTCGGACGCACCGGTAACACCGGCCGCTCGTTCGGCGCGCACACGCACGTCGAGATCCTGCAGAACGGCACCACGCCGATCGACCCGATCCCGTGGCTGCGGCAGCACGCCGGAGGCTGACCGATTGGGGGATCGGGCCTCGGCTCTGATATCCTCTTCTAGTTGCCCGGAGCGATCCGGGTACGCCCCGATAGCTCAGTGGCAGAGCACTTCCATGGTAAGGAAGGGGTCGTCAGTTCAATCCTGACTCGGGGCTCAAGGCATCACTTTCGAACATCGGATGCCGTGCGGCGGGGTAGCTCAGTTGGTGAGAGCGCACGACTCATAATCGTGAGGTCGCGGGTTCAAGCCCCGCTCCCGCTACTTCGGGGACAGGTTAGCTGTCTTACTCGAATAATCCCGTGTCACGTAGCTGGCGATCAAAACTTCGGGTCGCGTTGTTGACGCGGAGTGTCGCGGGGCGTCTATTCGCGGGAGCGGTGGCGGAACGGTGGCCCATGTCGGAGCTGCGCCCGTCGACCCCGGAACTGTGAGGCTCAGCGGTGATGGGACGACGTCGGCTGTCGCTTCTGCCCTGCCGGATTCATTAGCGCGTTCACTGCACGTGATGCGCCTCCCATCAGGCAATCAGGCGACGAAGCCAGTCACGGAATCGGGACCACCAGCTCACGCGGGAGTGCTCCAAGGCCTCAGTTCCCGAGCTCACGGCCAGACGATCATCCATCGCTCCCCGCGTGATGCGTTCACTCGACCACTCTCCGGCCCATTCAACGCGGTTACGGCGAATGATGTAGTGCGACTTGCACGGGAGCTCCCAGTTTCCGACTGACGGGCTGAGTGAGATGGTTTCGCCGTCGAAAGTTAGCGTCCACTGGCCAGGATGGAGCGGCGTCGAGACGCGGGCACCGCAACCGTCGCAGCAAAGGTGCATGACCGCACTGAACTGAGGCGCAATGTAGACGATGCCTTCCTCCAATAGTTCGGGGATGTAATCGACGAACTCGAAGTCGACGGTGTGTTGGCGGCTCATTCGGCCAGGTCCTCGTTTAGAAGGTGGTTCCCGTCGGTGGTGTATGCCGAGTAGTGCTCGTGCTCGAGGTCCGCGTAGAAGCCAAAAAGCTTCTTCCACTTGATGACGGCGAGGCTGGCGTTCAGGGCATTCAGGTCGGCGATCTGAATGTTGAGGTCGTAGTCGTCGCCATCGTCGGTTTCCGTGAAGTCGATACGGCGGTTGACATGGTCGTGTTTCTCGGAGCTTCCCGTGGTGACGGCGAGCACGCCGTGAAGCTTGCCATCGTTCGGACGTACGCCCATGCCGACGTCGATGAAGGGGACGCCAGCTGCCCGGAGGCGCTCAACGACGAGTTGCTTGGTGGGCCCGCCCTCCGCGGCGAGGAACACGAAGTCCATACCCTCGAGTTCGACACAGGTGGTCTCGTCGATGTCGTACGAATGGGTCTGAATCCCACGGCGCATGGCGGAGTAGCGTGCGGCGAAGTAGTCGACCTTGAACGGCATGGCTGCGAAGTCCTCTAGCCTTGCCGCGCCGGGCGCTCGGAAGGCGTTGTGCTGCAGGAACCGGTCACCATCGAAGAGGTGGATCTCGCGCACAGGAGACTTCGCGACAAGGTCCAGGATGTACGAACCAGTCCCGCCGACTCCGACGATTGCGACCTTGGCCAGCTTGAGCTTGTCGTTGATCACACTGATCCCTGCCCGGGTGGATGCTGAGTCTGCGTAGAGGAACACCGAATCGGCATCATCGTCTTCGTGGACGACGAACGTCTTGGCGGTCGCGTGCGGATCGAGCTGTTGCGCGTAGCCGAGCAGGATGTTGGCGTACGAGGTCATCTTCTCGAAGTAGTCGGCGAAGCCGGCGTCGGGCTTGTTTGAGAACGAGAAGTTTGCCGTGATGCTTGTGGTCATCGGGAGCGGACCGCGCTGGTGGATGAGCCGCGGCACTTCCGTGCCATCTACCCGCGAGGGTTGCTCGCCGATGAACCAGACGACGTGTGTGTCCGGCCGGATGGTCGCATCGTCGTTCAGGTGAAGCGTCGTGATCAGCGTGCCGTACGCCACCTCCCGGCTAGGGGTGACGTACGGCACGTGGTGCATCAGCAGGTGGTTGTCCTGTACCTCGATCTCGTAACCCTCCGAACGGAGACGTGCGAGATCTGCGCTACGAGCGACGAGTGAACGTGACATTGAAGACCGTTCCACGGTGCTTGACCTCCACGGTGCCGCCCTCGGTCAGGCTGCCTTCCTTCGGCTCATGTGCCTTGCGGTACGTGATCACGAAGGTGATGTCGCCATTACCGGCATGCTCCGGGAATGCGATCGCGCCGACCGAGGCGTAGGTCACTGTGGCGGCGGGGACCTCTTTCAGCTGCCCGTTCACGACGATCTCGTAGGTGCTCGGGTTGTCCGGCTTCTTGCTTGCTTCTGCTGACATCGGTCTTCCTTCCGTTAGAGTGTCGACGTCTGATTGCGAATGTAAAACCTACTGTAGACGCTCGATTGCGAAAGTGCAATCATGGAGGATGCGCATGGAGAAGAAGGGCTCGTTCGACGCCGAAGGCTTCTATGAATCGCTGGACGCCGAGAGGCAGGGGCGTCGCTTGAACTGGAAGCAGGTTGCGGCTGCGTCCGGGGTCAGCGCATCGACGCTGACGCGAATGGCGCAAGGGAAGCGGCCAGACGTCGATGGTCTCGCAGCTCTAGCCGCCTGGTCCGGGCTGACCGTTGACGACTTCGTCCGCACCGAGGATGAGCGGCCAGAGCCAGAGGCACTGGCGAAGATCGCGACCTATCTCCGATCCGACAGGAACCTATCCCCGGAAGCAGCGTCGGCCCTTGATGGCATGATCAGGGCCACATACGAGAGACTTCGAAACGACAAGTAGGCGACATGGCGTTCCAGCGCGGGTTCAAGACGTGGGCGAAGCAGATCGCTGCCGATACCCGGGGTGAACTCGGCCTGTCGCTGTTCGACCGCCTCGACCCCTATCGTCTGGCGGAGTCACTTGCGATCCCGGTCATCAGGCTGTCCGACCTTGTGGACGACGCGCCCGAGGTTGCTCACCTCATCACCGAGGAACCAGAAGCCTTCTCGGCCGTCACCGTGTTCGAGGGGCGGAAGCGAGTAATCGTTCACAATGATGGCCACGCGCGTGTCCGGATAAATAGCGACATCTGCCACGAGATCAGCCACGGCCTTCTCGGTCACCCGCCTACCCCGGCCCTGGACGACAGCGGCTGCCGGGTCTGGAACCAGGACATCGAAGACGAGGCTTCCTGGCTGAGCGGTTGCCTCCTCGTTCCCGAGGAGGCCGCGATGGCGATTGCGCGAGGACGATGGACGGTCGAGACGGCGGCCAGGCGATTCGACGTCAGCGCTCCGATGATCAACTTCAGGCTGAATGCCACCGGCGCCCGGGTTCGGGTAGCACGTGAGAGGCGTCGCCGTGTGGCTTAGGGCCTTGACGATCGGCTGCCTGGCATAGCTGCTGTCGTGCTCCTATCAGGAGCTGCAGCGAACATTGCTCGAGCATGCTCGGAACGAAGACGAGATGGGGGCGGCGAGGGACGATCCGGGTCACCGGTAGCTACCGCCGCGCGGGCGCAACTGGACTCCCTCCTTGATGAGTCGCTGCCGGACGTTGTTGTAGCTGGTGTCGAGGCGGGCTGCGATGGCAGCGATCGGATGGCCGTGCTCGTACAGCTTTCGTGCGACCTCGACCTGGTCCCTCGCGAGCGGCCGCCGTCGCAGTGCTACCGCTTCCTCTCGGAGCAGTCGCAGGATGCCGGTCTTCGAGAGGCCGTAGGTCTCACAGAGACTCGGCGTCGTCGCGCCCGATTCGTACTCAGCGGCAATCTGCTTGACCAGCGCCGGTTCGAGGCGGCGTCGAAGCGATCGACTCACCTGCTCGACTTGCGTAGCGGAGGCGGCAAGATTCGGCGTCAGATCAGCCAGTTTCTGTAGTTCCACCAGGGGTGGCGGCGGGAGTGCCGATTTATTCGAGTTGCGGTGTACTGGCTCTACTTCAGGGATAGGACTCGAGTCTTACTCGAACAATTGGCGAAGGCCAAGGCGCGGAACCTCCGCGGCGATGGCTCAGACGCGTTCTCTTCCTTGCCCTATCGCGGGTCGCGAGACCATGCTGACCTGCTTTTCGTTGAGTCCAAGCAGCAGAGAGTCGCGGTCACCGGTAGTCCGGGTCCGACTGAGCAGCGATCTGCCTGACCGGCACGGAGTGGTTGCTCAGATCGATCACCGTGTTCTGGAGTTCGCCGTCCGTTGCCTGGGGCAGCTCGGGAGATAGGTGCTCGATCGGGACGAGAGCAGCTACGCCCTTGCCGTGCCGGGTCAGGACGATGGACTCGCCCCCGAATCGGACGCGGTTGACGAGTTCCGAGAGCTGACCGCGGGCCTCGGAAACTGGAACTTCGTCCGTCATGACACCATGCTACATTATGTACAATTTGTACAAAATGATGCGAGGTGAGGTACGTGGCCTATCGGGCGGAGGACGGTCGTAGCTTCGGGTGGCTGTGGGGCGCCACGGTAGGGGCCGCGCTGGGTGACGGTTTATCGATGACGGCCTTCCCGTTGTTGGTCGCCAGTCAGACGCGGGATCCGTTCATCGTCTCTCTTCTGCAGGTCGCGACAGGCCTACCTTGGCTGCTGTTCGGTCTCTTGGCGGGGGCCCTGGTCGATCGATGGGACCGCCGAGCGGTCATGTGGCGCACTGACCTGGCACGCCTTTGCATCGCCCTCTCGCTCGGGGTGCTGGTCGCGCTCGGTCATGCGCCGGTGGCCGTCGTTCTGCTCGCGGCTTTCCTTCTTGCGTGTGGGTCGACGTTGATCCGGAGCGCGGCGCCCGCGTTGCTCCCCACGCTCGTTGCGCGTGACAAACTGGCGCACGCGAACGGCCGCCTGCAGGCGGGTTCTACCGTTTCGGGCAGCTTCCTCGGCCCCGCCGCGGGAAGCGTGCTGTACTCCCTCTCCGCGGCCGTGCCCTTCCTCGCGCAGACGTTCGCCCTGGTCGTGTCGACAGTGTGCGTGTGGCGACTCCCCGCGACCCTCGTGCCGTCAGCATCGCGAACAGGGCGCAGCTCGATCTGGGCTGAGGCGACTGACGGGGTGCGGTGGCTGGCTGCGCACCGAGTTCTGCGCTCCATTGCAGTCGGCACGATTCTGCTCGCCGCCTCAACCGGCGTGCTTCTCGCCGTTCTCGTCATTCATGTGCTGGAGTTCCTACGTCTGCCGCCCGTCGGGTACGGCGTACTCATCAGCGTGTACGCCGGCGGGAGCCTCGCGGGATCACTCCTCACCGCACGACTCCGACACGCACTCGGAACCAATCGGTGTCTGCTTTGTTCTGCGCTCCTCGGGACTGTTTCGATCGCAGCCCTCGCAATGGCGCCCAGCGCTGTTCTCGCAGGAGGCGCCCTCTTCGCCCTCGGCGTCGCCACCATGCTGTGGAACATCCTGGCGGTCACTGTCCGACAGGAGCTCACACCGAACCACCTTCTCGGGCGGGTGACGAGCGCGTTCACCGTCGCCGGTGTGGGCACCGCACCCATCGCCGCCCCACTAGGGGGCATCGTCGCCTCTCTCGCCAACACGTCGGTGGCAATCAGCGGCGCAGCGCTGCTCTGCGCATTTGCATGCATCACCGTCGGTCGACTCCCGTACCTGGATGGCACAAAACGGGCCGAATAGATGACGCCGTGGTGTGAGGCCGACTGTTTGTGGGAGCGTGTGAGTGTGCATCACACACTGCGCCTCTCAGCCCGCGTCCGTAACTCATCGAGGGGGAAATGTTGAGCGACGTTGAGGAGCGTCTCGAGCTCCTCGAAGCCGAGCTGGCCATACGCCGGCTCGTCGCCGTGTACTGTCATGGCGCTGATAAACGTGATCTTGATCGATTTATGAGCGTGTGGGCATCGAACGCATCTTGGGTGCTCAGTGACGAGGTGACCTTCAGAGGTCACGATGCCATCGCGAGCGTCGTTCGACGCCAATGGGAAGCCTTCGCCGGTTACGTTCACTGGACCACAAATCACGTCGTCGAAGTCGACGGGGATCGAGCAAGGGGCGAGTGCGATGTCGCCGTGGCGGTCCAGCTCCACAACGGTCAGTGGCTACATTCCGGGGGCACCTACATCGATGAGTACGTTCGTGTCGACGGGTGCTGGTTGATCGCGCGGCGAGATGCCCGCCGCGGCTTCGACATCGACCCCCCGCCAGAACCTCACGATGTTCCCGTTCGTTTTGACGATCTTCTCTCGTCAACTGACGAAGAGAAGTGAGCCGTTCCTGTGGGCTAAAGAGCGAGGCCGTGCTCCTGACGTTTTGGTGCGAAACCGATCGGTTTCGCACCAAGATGTGCCACTCGTGTAACACCACGCGCACCCTGCCTAGTGGGTGGCTAGGGTCGAACAACTCAGCGAGCGAAAGGAGCCCATCGAATGCGACGCCCCTTCATGACCGACCCCGAGCTGCTGCGCTCGTTGCGGGGCCAGCAGTACCTGGTGCTCCGCCCCGTCGCGGACGTTGCGAAGTTCTACGACGACGAACAGCGATCGCTTCGAGGTCTACTACAGACATCTCTCCCTTGTCCCCACACCGGCCATGTGACCTTGCGCGGCTTCTTCGAGCCCGAACGAGTGCAGCCGCTCGGGGATGCTCTAGCGGGGTGGGCGCAACTCCAAGCTCCCATCGATCTCCGGGTGGCTGCGGTCGACGGATTCCCGACACCGTTTCAGATCGTGATCGCGCGAGCCGAACGTTCACCATCACTCGTGAGCGCCTACACGACCCTCACTGAGATGCTCGACACCAGCGACTTTCGACGCATCGGCGAACTGCCGCTCGACGAGTGGGTGTTTCACCTGTCCCTTCTCTATGCCAGTGCCCTGCCCGAATTCGCGTGGCTGGCACTCCACGGTCAGAGTCGGCGCGACCTTGCATCGGTGCCGGCCGAAGTGATCACCTCCGCTGAGTATGTCTGGTACGACGACGACGGCGAACACACCGAGGTCCTGCCCCTCGGCACGGATCACTACTGACCCAACGGAGCTACCTCAAATATTGAACAGAATGCTCTGGTGCGAGCGTGGGATGCCATGGCTATCGCTTACCATTGAGCGCCATGCGATACCGGCTGATGAACGATTACTCAGCGGACTGGCCGTTCTGGGGGGACGGGGAGGATGCCGGGCTGTGTACCGCAGGTAATCCCGCTCTTCCCCCTGATCTGGAAGCCGACATTCGGGCATGGGCTGCATGCTTCAATGACCAGTTCAGTTGGGAGTATGGATGGCCGGACGAAGAGACCGCCGCTGCTCACAGAGTCGAGGGCGAACGGCTGCACCGTTGCGTACAGCGCGCCCTGCCCGAGCATGACATCGTCCTCAACTACTGGGAGAGATCCGTCCGGTAGGCACTCGCGTTTCGATGCATCACCGATCGACTTTGCTGCTATCGGTTAATGGCTGCCCATGCCTCAAACTCACCCTGCACCTCGTCGAAGAAAGCCGTCTTCGCCCGCGTGTAGTCGTCGTAGTCGGCTTTGCCGATCTGCTGCGCACTGAGATTTCGTTTCACTGCCTCGTAGTGGCTGCGAGCGTCGGGGTTAGCTCGTAGCCAGTCGCGGAACCAGACCGTGTAAAGGCCCCAGGGGGAGTCTGCTCGTCGGACATGCAGGATCGCTTGGGCGTCCTCGTTCCAAAGAAGGTGCTTCTCCCAGACGCGGGGATCGACCTCCACCGAGCCCCGTGGAAGGTCGCGGTCGACGCCCGCGGAATTTGGTCGGGATCCACGAGCCCTCATATAGCCCAACGGGTGCAACCTCGCGCCGAGGTCCCCCTCGGCGGGCAGGGGAGATATGCGTAGCTGCAGATCGATAAGAGGCTTCGCGGCAAGGCCCGGCACGGAGGTGGAGCCGATGTGATCGAGTCTCGCGGACTCGCTGCCATCCATCCCTTTCAACGCGTCGCCCACGTCAGACAGTAAACGCGATGCGCGCTGAGGCCACTCGGCTTGATGCTCGACCAGCGCAGCCGGATTTTTCTCCTCGCTCACTTCAGCTTCGCAGGGTCGCGTAGTCAGCTACGGACGTGAAATCTGCCGCGGCCGCTTGAAGTGTGGGGTCCGCGGCGATGAAGGCGTCGGCCTGCAAGGTCGCGACGGCGAGGTACTCCGCCAGCGTGGTGTCCTCCCAATCGAGTTGTCGTGCGATCTTCCACGCGGTGGCTCGGGAGACACGGTCGCTTAGCAGACGGATCTGCAAGGTGGCGAGCCCGTCGAGTTGGACGCGCGCCACCTTCTCCCTAATCGCACCTTCGCGCATCTCGCGGTAGAGCAGGGACAGCACGTGGCTGCGCAGCACAGCGGGACCCACGAGGCGATGCCGAGACCCGATTCCGGGATCGTCGCGACTGATTCGGAGTGCGGTGAGCGCGTCGATCGCGAAGCGCTTCCCTGCGGGCTTCATCATCTCTTCAGCCAATCCCGTTCGATCCTGTTACTGAAGTCTGAGGCGGAACACCACGGAAAAGGTGTCGCCCCCGATGGCGCAAACGGAGCAACCAACCACTTCCACCGGACGCCTGAAAATGGCCACTGACCGGCCCCGCAACACCAACCTGTGTTGCAAACCCATCGGTTTCGCACCAGCAACCCGTCGAGGTGGAGTGAGTGACGATGCACCTATCACCGCCCTTGCAGAAGACGCCTCGATCCGCTGACTCCCGAGTCAGCCCTCGCCCGGGCCCGATGCGAGTCGGGTTAGCCGCGTGCGCCCAGAGACGCTGGCGTAGTCGACCAAGTACACATGTTGTCCCGGCCCAAGCCGGTCGATGAGATCGATTAGCGGGATACCTGACAGGAAATCGTGTTCACTGATCGACCGTGGGTAATCCCCAGCGACGAGGAAAACGGGCATGCCTTCGATTCCGTCAACTGTGTGAGTCCTGGTCATGTGACGAGTCTGCTAGGTGCGACGGCACCAACGCCACATCAATCGAGACAGGGCTAGCGCCAGTCCGACCGCGGGGTGGGAGTGCAACGAACGATGTGGTGCGAAGCCGATCGGCTTTGAGTCGGGCACCGGCGCCGCGAAAAGCTCCCTGAACGCGCCTACGGAGTGGACTCGAAACCCCGTGTCGAAACGGGAAACGGGCCGAAAAGTGTGTGGGCATTTTTGTGGCCAGGAGCCGATGCTCTCAATGCCGGGGCGTTTCACTTGTAGCTACCGCCGCGCGGGCGCAACTGAACTCCCTCTTTGACGAGGCGCTGCCGCACATTGTTGTAGCTGGTGTCGAGACGAGACGCGATGGTGGCGATTGGATGGCCACGCTCGTACATCGCTCGTGCGACCTGGACCTGATCGTCGGTGAGCGGTCTACGCCGTAGCGCTACCCCATCGTCTCGAAGCAAGCGAAGAATGCCGGTCTTCGACAGACCGTAGGTCGCACAAAGACTCGGTGTCGTCGCGCCGGACTCGTACTCAGCGACGATTCGCTTGATCAGCGCAGGTTCGAGACGTCGGCGAAGCGACCGACTCACCTGTTCTGGAGGGCCAGTTGAGAGGGGCGGATCGGGCGCGAGACCAGCCAGTTTCTGCAGTTCCAGCAGGGGTGGCGGCAGGAGCGCCGATTTATCCGAGTAGCGGTGTACCGGCTCTACCAAACTAGCGTTACTCGAACAAATGACCTTGAGATAAAGGTCTGCTCGATGGGCAGAGTCGGTGCCGCGGGCGACAACGCCGCTATCGAATCGATCTTCAGCCTGTTGCAAAAGAACGTCCTCAACCGACGCTCCCGGGCCACCCACGAGGAACTGAGCATCGGGATCATCACCTGGATTGAGCGGACCTACCACCGACGCCGCAGGCAAGACCGCCTCGGCCGTTTGACGCCCGTCGAGTTCGAGACCATGATGACCAACACCCTGGCCCGCGCGGCCTGACTAACCCCTGTCACCTATCCGTGCAGCAGACCCATGGCCTGAAACGGGTGGATCGACGTATCGAACTTCGCGGTTACACCTGTGGGAACTCTGATGCGGACCTTGTGCGTTTCGATTCGCCCGATTCCGATGTGCGGGGTTCGGTGTCTGTCGGTGCGCGCAAGTTCATGTATCCAGTAGAAGAGGTTGCTTTCCGGGCCAAGGGGCGCTTGGTATGGTTGCGCTTTCTCGACCATGTCCACGATCTCCTGAGGGACTGAAGCTAGCCGACTCCGCTGCCGCTTGAAATCGGCTGGCGTCGTGCAGATCGGGTACTGGAGACGCTCAGCCTGCGGCGGCGGGTTTTGTCCCGTCGAAGACGTGACCCAGGCGTAGAAGCCGTTGTCCAGCGCTGCGCGAATCGACGCGAGCCACTCACTGAAGACAAGCGAGAGCACAGCGGGCGCGGGCTCCTGCTGAACGGCGAAAAACTCAAACTGCGTGTCACTCAACACCGCTAGGTCGATGTCCCACGGGTGTTCGGCGATATAGGAGCCCCATTCGCGGCCGAACTCCTGGTGCCTTTCCTTCGCGCGGTCGAGACGCGCGAAGGCTAGGTTGAACAGCTGCTGCACACCTGGAGTGTACGAGCCCTCAGGGGCACTGCAACATCGAGACGCAGCGCAGATCCCACCCCCTCCGTCGCGAAGGGGTGGAGGAGCTGGAAACCTCACCCTCGATAAAGCCGCTCTCGAAAGACGGTCGTCCGGAGAACGTCGGACCCCGCGCAATGTCGGAGGTCCGTGGAAGAGTTCTGCCGAGCGCATTGAGAGGATGCGCCGGATTGGGGAACACCATGGCCATCGAGATCACGCACGTCCGGTTCGGCGGCACCAAGAAGACCGAGGATGAGATCGTTCGTTATAAGTGGCGAAGCCTGGAGGACGGTGAAGTCAACGAGAGTAACAAGCCGACGCTTGTCGACTGGATCGACAACAAGAACGGTAAAGCGTACGTGGGAAGCGGCTCCCAGCGCGTGTCCGTCGGGACTGTTCACCCCGCCAGCGGCAAGCCCTACCTAAAGACCTACGCCGACGGCGTGTGGACGAACAACCTTGTGAACTTGCCGACCTTCTAGAACACGGCGTCCCGCCCCTGCGGCTTCGATCAATCTGCTGAGCGGGACCGCAAGGTGCGCCGGCCGTTGCTGCGTCGAAGCGTCAGCGGCGACGCATGGCGGGCTAGTTGTCACGAGTTTTTCACGTCGCGTCGTCGGCGTTCGACGATAACTGTGTCCCGCCACTGTCCGGACCACGGACCGTACGTCATGTGAGCGATGCGCTCGCGGTGACCAACTCGACGGAAGCCCGCCCTGTCGTGGAGAGCGAGGCTGGCGGTGTTTTCGGGGAAGATGCTGGACTGAATGGTCCAGATGCCAGCCGCGTCAGCCGCGTTCAGGAAAGCAGCGAGAAGACCGGAGCCGATGCGGTGGCCGCGAGCCCTGTTCGCGACATAGACCGAGTGCTCGACCACGCCCCGGTACACCTCACGAGATGACACGGGCGAGGCGGCGACCCATCCGAGAACCGAACCGGCGGTGTCCTCGGCAACGAGCCGCCCCAGGGTGAGTTTCCCCGAGTCGAAGGCCGGCCACGTTGGCGGGTCCGTCTCGAACGTTGCGTTGCCCGTCGCGATCCCTTCTCGGTAGATGGACTCCACGGCTGCCCAGTCGGCAGCCGTCATCGACCGGATGAGGACGCTGCTCATGGGCGCAACGCGCGGGAGGCCTGTTCGAGGGCGTCGGTGACGACGCGGTAGTAGGCCCAGCGGCCGCGCTGTTCGCGCGTGGCTAGGCCCGCGTCGACGAGCAGTTTCATGTGATGGGAGACGGTCGGCTGGGAGAGCCCGACGGGCTCGGTGAGGTCGCAGATGCATGCCTCGCCGTCAGCGGATGCGGCGATTAGGGAGAGAAGTCTCACGCGGGTGGGGTCGCCCAGAGCCTTGAACGTGCGGGCGATCCGCTCGGCATCGTCGGGGGACAGCACCCCGCCGGTGACCGGTGAGCAGCACACCGCCGTGTCGGCTGCGAGAAGGGGGAGCGTCGGGGGCATGCAACGATTCTGGCACGTGACATTGACATTCGTCGATACATCGAGGATTCTCGATCCATCGAGTTCTGTCGATGTGTTGAGGAGTGAGTGTGATGGAGAGCGCGTTGCCTGTCGTGGTGATCGGCGCCGGCCCGCAGGGACTCGCGGCTGCCGCCCACCTGGTCGAGCGAGACCTGCCGGTCGTTGTCCTGGAGGCCGGAACTGGACCGGCATCGGCGGTTGCCGAATGGGGGCATGTGCGCCTGTTCTCGGAGTGGCCGGAGTTGATCGACGCCGCCGGGGCGCGGATTCTCGAGCCCACCGGATGGGCAGCGCCTACGACGGGGTATCCGACCGGTGCGCAGTGGATCAGCGGCTATCTCGCGCCGCTTGCTGCCGAGCTGGGCGATCGCGTTCGGTACGGCGCTCGGGTCGTCGGAGTGTCCCGTCTCGGCCGTGATCGTCTCGTTGACGCGGGCCGCGGTGACCAGCCGTTCACCGTGCACGTGCAGCCGAGCGAGGGGGAGGAGTACCGGTTGCAGGCGCGCGCGGTGATCGACGCCTCGGGCACGTGGTCCGCGCCCAACCCTGCGGGCGCGGACGGTCTGCCCGCGCTGGGAGAACGGGCGGCGGCCGGGTTGCTGTCGTATCGCATCCCCGACTTCCGGGACCGTGAGGGGTTCGAGGGGAAGCACACGGTCGTCATCGGGTCCGGGCACTCGGCGGTGACGGCGGTCCTCGCGCTGGCCCGCATGGCGCGCCGCGACCCGAACACGACGGTGACATGGGCGCTGCGCCGCGCCACTGCCGGGAACGCCTTCGGGGGTGGTGTGGCCGACGAGCTGCCGGCACGCGGGGCGCTGGGGATCAAGGCGAAGGAGTTCGTCGACGCCGGGCTGGTGTCGCTTGTGACCGGGTTCCGCGTCGAGCGCGTGACGACAGACGAGGGTCGGCCGGTCCTCGTCGCAGAGGATGGCCGCACGCTCAGCGCTGATCGCGTCGTGGTGCTCACTGGGTTCCGTCCCGACCTGTCGTTCCTGTCGGAGTTGCGGTTGGAGCTGGACCCCACGTTGCAGGCGCCCGTGCGTATTGCTGCGGGGGTCGATCCGAACGTGCATTCCTGCGGTACGGTCGCCGCGACCGGCGCGGCCGACCTCGCCCAGCCGGAGCCTGACTTCTACCTCGCGGGAGCGAAGTCTTACGGGCGGGCGCCGACCTTCCTCGCGCTCACCGGGTACGAGCAGGTGCGCAGCGTCGCCGCGGAGATCGCGGGCGACCACGAGGCTGCCCGACGAGTAGAGCTGGTGCTCCCTGACACGGGCGTGTGCGGCGGCGCCGGCCTGTTCGACGCTTCCGGGGCATCCCTGGGCGGCGCCTGTTGCGCCCCGCCGGCTCAGGTGCTCCAGATCGGCCGCGCTCCGGCCATCGTCTAACTGGACGCGGGAAAGGGGGCGGGATCGCATCAGCGATCCCGCCCCCTTCTCGTTGCTCAGCGAGCGAGAAGCGTTGTCCGAATCTTGTCGGAGACGGCTTCGCGCAGCGGCCGCACGGCCTCAGCATCCCAGGCCTCCGGGTTGGGGAACGACCATTCCAAGACCTCGCCGCGGGGCGTGGACGGCAGTTCGAGGCCGGGCTTCATCAGCACCACGACCTCCGCGTGCTCGAGGTCCTCCGTGGTGACGGCACGAGGCACCCGGTCGGTGATGTCCACGCCCAACTCAGCGACCGTGGCGGCCACGGCGGGGTTCACTTCGTCTGCGGGCGACAGCCCTGCCGACGTCGCGGTGAACCGGTCACCGGCCAGGTGCTCCAAGAGCGCAGCCCCCAGCTGGGAGCGGCCGGCGTTGTGCTGGCAGATGAACAGGACGGTGGGGGTGGTGTCAGTCACGGGTTTTCTTTCTGCGAGGGTCAGCAGGCGGCGAGCCGGGGGGCGAGTTCCGTGATGCGGCGTTCCAGCTCGTTATAGGCGGTGTCGAAGGCGTCGTCGGTGCCGATTCGCACCGGGTCCGGGATCGACCAGTGCAGATGCCCGGTCACACCGAGTTCTTCGTGCGCGTTGTCGCACACGGTGACCACAAGATCCGAACCGGTCAGCACCATCTCTAACGCCCGCGGCGCTTCGTCGGGAAGGTCGAGGGCGTGACGGTCTGCCGTGGCGATCGCGCCGGGATCGATCCGGTTTGCGGGGTGTGTGCCGCCGGACGCGGCGGGGATGCTGCTGCGGGTCGACCACAGTGCCGCTGCCAACTGAGATCTGGCCGAGTTCGCCGTGCATACAAACACCACCCGACTTGCCCGCTCCACTCGTCCGGGAATCAGGTTCTGCAGCGCGGTATCTGTCAGACGGACATAGCTGCGTCGCTTGTCCGCTTCCGACCTTGACCGGGTCACCATGCCCGCGCCTTCCAGCACGTTGAGGTGATGAGCGATGAGGTTTCCCGGCATACCCAAAGCCATGCGAATCTCCGACGGCGACAGGTCGCCCAGCGTAAGAAGGTCGACAATCCGCAGGCGCGATGGATCACTGAGAGCCGCGTGCCGAGCGGCGCGCACCTCCACGGAAACCATTCGTTCAGCGTTCATTGATTCAATCTTGACTGATTTACCTTGCTCGGGTCAAGATGAGCCGACATGAGAACCACTGCCCTCTCTCACCCGTCCGCGACGCGGCCGCACGTGCTGCGCCGGGCCGCTGCCGAGTTCGTCGGAACAGGGCTGCTCGTCACTGTCGTCGTCGGGTCAGGGATCGCCGCGCAGGAGCTCTCCCCGAATGATGTGGGGTTGCAGCTTCTCGAGAACAGCCTCACCACGGCGCTCGGCCTGACGGTGTTGATCCTCATTCTCGGGCCCGTATCGGGGGCACACTTCAACCCCGTGGTGTCGCTCGCGGACTGGCTCCTCGGGCGCCGCGAGAAGACGGGCTTGCCGCTGCGCGACCTCGCCCCGTACCTGGCGGCGCAGGTTCTCGGCGGCATCGCCGGTACCCTCCTCGCCGGGGTGATGTTCGACACCGCGCCCGCGCTGTCCGGCAACGTCCGCGCGACCGTCGGGCACCTGGTCGGGGAAATGGTCGCCACCGCCGGGCTCGTGCTGCTGATCTTCGCGCTCGCCCGCACAGGGAAAGGCTCGGTGACCGCGGCCGCGGTCGGTGCCTACATCGGTGCCGCGTACTGGTTCACCAGCTCCACATCGTTCGCCAACCCCGCCGTGACCATCGCCCGCATGTTCACGGACACGTTCGCCGGCATCGCCCCCGCCTCCGTGGCCCCATTCATCCTCGCCCAGCTCGTCGGCGCCGCCCTCGGGCTCGCACTGCTGCTCGTCTTCTACCCCACCGCCGCCCGCACCGCAGGCGACGTCGTGGTCCCCAAGCAACCCGAAACCACCTCCTGAGAGACACTCCCATGCACCTTGTAGCGATCGGCGGAAGCGACGCCGGCATCTCCACTGCCCTGCGCGCCCGCGAGCTCGACCCCTCCGTCGACGTCACCGTCGTCGTGGCCGACTCTTATCCGAACTTCTCCATCTGCGGCATCCCGTACTACTTCTCCCGCGAAGTGCGGCCCTGGCAGTCCCTGGCCCACCGCACCCACGCCGACCTGGAAGCCACCGGCATGAACCTGCGCCTGGACACCCTCGCCACCGGCATCGACGTCGACGGTCGCGCGCTCACCGTCCGCGACGCCACCGGCACCGAATCGACGATCGCCTACGACGCCCTGATGGTCGGCACCGGAGCATCCCCGTCCACTGCCGGCATCGTCGGCCTGGACCAGCTCGGCCCCGACGACGGCGTGCACCTGCTGCACTCGATGGGCGATACCTTCGCGCTGGAGCGCTACCTCGACGAGCGCCAGCCCGAAACCGCAATCATCGTCGGCGCAGGCTACGTCGGCCTCGAAATGGCCGAAGCCCTCACCGTCCGCGGCCTGCACGTCACGCAACTGCAACGCGGGTCCGAAGTGCTCTCCACCCTCGACCCTGAACTCGGCTCCCTCGTTCGAGACGAACTCACCCGCCACGGCGTGGACGTGCTCACCGGAACGCGCATCCAAGCCGTCACCCGCGACGCGGGCCAGCTCACCGTGACCGGCACCCGCGACGGTGACGCTTTCTCCCGCAGCGCCGACCTCGTGCTCGTCGTTGTGGGCGTGCGCCCCAACACCAGCCTGCTCACCGCCGCCGGCGCAAGGACCGGCGCCGGGGGAGCCGTCGTCGTCGACGAGCACATGCGCACCGGCCTGCCGAACGTCTGGGCAGCCGGTGACGGTGTGGTGACCCACCACCGCCTCCTCGGCGTCACCTACCTCCCGCTTGGCACCACTTCACACAAGCAGGGCCGCGTCGCCGGAGAGAACGCCATCGGCGGTAACGCCAGATTCGCCGGCAGCCTCGGTACCCAGGTCGTGAAAGTCTTCGATCTCGTGGCTGCGCGCACAGGCCTTCGTGACCACGAAGCCGTCGCGGCCGCGTTCACCCCGCACAGTCATACCGCGATCGCCGACGACCACAAGCGCTACTACCCCGGAGCTACTCCCATCAGCATCCGCATCACCGGAGACGCCCGCGACGGTCGTCTCCTCGGCACCCAGCTCGTCGGCACCCGCGGCGCCGAAATCTCCAAGCGCGTCGACACCTACGCCACCGCCTTGCACCACGGCATGACCGTTGCCGCCATGAGCGACCTTGACCTCTCGTACACGCCCCCACTCGGCTCCCCGTGGGACGCGGTGCAGGTGGCTACCCAAGCGTGGGAGCGGGAGGCTCGCTCCGTTGCTGTCGGCGTCTGATTTTGAGAGAGCCCATCGACGCAAAGAGGGCCTGCACGGCAATCGTGCAGGCCCTCTCGGGTTAGATCAGACGCGCTGGCTGATCGTGCCGCCGGGGTTGCGGTTGGCGGTGGACTCGGTGACGAACCGGCCCGTCGAGGCGGAGCGGTGCACCGTCGTCGAGTTGCCCGTGCCGGAGCCGACACGTTCGGTGGTGGTCTTTCCGGGCCAGCGGTTGGCTGCGGCCTTGCTGACGAAACGACCGGTGGATGCAGAGCGACGTACAGTTCCCATCGGAACTCCTATCTGGTTGCGCCGGGTGCCATGGGGCGGAGCGCCGCTCGTCTGCGGCTGCCAACTCCGGTACAGTCAGTGCTCTGGATGAGACCTGACCTTCTCAGGGCTTGTGAGCCGTCCCGTTCCCGCGGGGCGGCTCTTTTCTGTTGTGATCCCGACACCTCGGTATATGTACGTCCGCGCTCACTTCCCCTCGCGGCCGCGCACATTTTTCTGCGAGGTGCTGCTCGCCGCCGATCGCGTCACGAGCGACTGCGCTTTGCTGGCGGACACGGATCGTCGCGCAGCCTTGGCGCCCTGAGTCCCGAAGGACGAACGCTCCAGCTTGCTCCGAAATTGATCGCTCATGCCGACTCCAGGTTCTCTCGTACTTGCTGACGGGCTCGTGCAATCGCGGACTCGACCGCCTTCGCGGTCATCCCCAGCTTCTCCCCGATCTGGGCGTGGGTAAAGCCGTGCGTGACGCTCAGGTAGAACGCTGACCGGACGCGTTCGTCGGTGATCTTTCCGAAGGCGCGGCGCAGCTCATCCTTGATCTGCGCCGTCTCGCTGGCATCCGGCGCGAGAGGGGTCGAGGGACCTTCCTCGAATTCATCTGCCCACTCCGCTGTCGCCGGTGGTGCCTGCGGCTCCGCGTACGAGCGCAGCTCCTCACGCCGCCACCGCTTATAGACGTTGCTGAACTGCAACAGGCACTGGCCCACGAAGAACGTCCGGAGAGAAGCGCCTTTCGAGGGGTCCCACTTCCCGGGGACCAGAACCTTGTCTCTGAACGCGGACAATGCCAGCACGACCGTCTCGTCAGCCAGCCCCTCCGCGTCTTCGATCATCGCGCCCGGTCGAGGTTCGGGATCGAGAGCGCCGAAACCCTTGCGCGCGACCTCTCCCCGGATCTGGCCCTTGTAGATCCAGCCGCGGATGACCGCCCACCCGTACTTCGCAATCTCCGTCGCGAAGAAGTCGTAGTTGCGGCCCTGAAATCCGTCGGCTCGCAGAGCTGCCGCCAGGTCGCGGTCACCAGCGAGGCGGTCCACCCGCTCTTCCGACCGGTCCCGTTCTCTGTCGGCCGCGATGGCCTGCTGTGCTGCCCAGTCCTGGAAGGAGGAATCACCATTGGGCGACGGATGCTCTCCGAGCTCGTCAATACCGGCCATGGCAATCCTCGCGATCCTGGGTCAGCTCATAGTCACCACGATCCCTCATATGTCCGACATCGCTCGCTTCCCTTCGCGGGAGATCGAGAAATTTTGGACCCGCGGCGTCGGTGACAAAATCGCAGCATGACCGACAAGTCCAAGCCCGCTGTCCTCTTCGTGTGCGTGCACAACGCCGGCCGCTCCCAGATGGCAGCTGGCTACCTCCGCGCGCTCGCAGGTGACCGCATCGACGTATTCTCCGCCGGCAGCCAGCCTGGCAACACGGTCAACCCGGCCGCCGTCGCTGTGATGGCCGAAGAAGGGATCGACCTGTCGGCCGCGACACCGCAAACCCTCACTACGGATGCCGTGCGCGAAGCCGATGTCGTCATCACGATGGGATGCGGCGACGCCTGCCCGATCTTCCCGGGCAAACGCTACGAGGACTGGGAAATCACCGACCCCGCGGGCCAGCCCGTCGAAGTCGTGCGCGAAGTCCGCGACGACATCAAAGAGCGCGTGCAAAACCTCATCTCCAGCCTTGCCTAGACGCTCGCTGTGGGACGGGCGAGGGTTATCTGCCTCAGGTCAGGCTTCGACCGCCCGAGCGACGCAATCTCTCAGTCGTAACTACTGCCGCGAGGGCGCAACTGGACTCCCTCCTTGATGAGTCGCTGTCGGACGTTGTTGTAGCTGGTGTCGAGACGGGTTGCGATGGCAGCGATCGGATGGCCGTGCTCGTACATCTTCTTCGCGAGTTCAACCTGGTCGCTTGTGAGCGGCCGGCGGCGCAGCTCTACCCCTTCGTCTCGAAGCAAGCGGAGGATGCCGGTCTTGGAGAGTCCGTAGGTCTCGCAGAGACTCGGGGTCGTTGCGCCCGCCTCGTACTCGCTGGCGATTTGCTTGACCAGGGCCGGTTCGAGACGCCGACGAAGCGATCGACTAACCTGCTCGACCGGCGCAGCGGAGGCGGCAAAATTCGGTTTCAGATCAGCCAATTTCTGCAGTTCCACCAGGGGTGGTGGCAGGAGCACCGATTTATTCGAGTAGTGGTGTACTGGCTCTACCAAGTCGGTCTTATTAGAACCATTGACCTGAAAATAATGGCCATGGTTGCCCTCATCGAGACTCGGCGGATAGGCCGGGGATCTTTTTGATTGATGCCTCACCGAGCGCCTCTGGCTCGTTAGCGTGGCGTGCGAGGCGCTGGATGGCTTCGTTGCCGGCCGTGCGCTCGCCGTGCAGTGACACGTCGGTCTCGGTGATCTCGGCATACACACGGCTGAAGAGAGCGTGGAGCAGTTCTCGTCGAGCCGATTCAGGCAGTCCCCGGTAGATTGCTCCGGGATCACGGAGCGGGTCGATCGCGGCACGCACGCGCTCTGCGCCGACGCGGAGGCTCTGGTCGCTCAGCGTCAGCCGTTCTTCGACGGCTTCTTTTTGAAGCATGAGCTGTTGCAGCTTCTCGCGAAGCTGGAGGACGGGGAGGTCGCCGTCCGCGAGGGCGTCGACGAGGCGCGCTTCCTGTTGGGTGAGCTTGGCCAGTTGCCGCGCGAGTGCGTCCTTCGCTTGCCGGTCGATGGCTTGGAGGTCGTCCATCGCGGCGCTGATGCCCGCGTTGATCCAGTCGAGCGCCGTGGGAGGCACTCCTTCGACGGCGACCTGCGTGGCGACAGCGTCTTCGAGTTCTTCGGCACGGATGCCATGCATGTCGCACTGACCTTTGAGCTTGGCGGAGCAACTGAAGTACTCGTAGGTTCCGCCGTTGCCGGTGCTCTGGCTGTAGACCAGTCGGCTCTCGACCCTGTTCGTGACCGCGGGTGCAGTAGATCGTGCCTTTGAGGTAATGGAAGTGAACGCGCGATGCGCTCAGACAAGACCGCCCGCAACTACCACGCCGGCCTCTGCCTCGCCGCACCCCTCCACTGGGTGGGGACGCTCACGACCTGACGAGCGCGAGGTCGGACCGTCAGATGTCGAGGTCCTCGATGTCGGGGCCCGTAAGCGCTGTCATCGTGGCCTGGACCAGCTCCGGCGGAAACTCGTTCGCCATCGCCGCCGCATCGGGGAAGACCGACAGAGATCGTTGGCCTGACCGCCACCAGTCTTCCGACCACGTCCTTGGGTTGTTCCATGCGGGGGCGTCTTCGTGTGGTGAGACGAAGAGTCGCCAGTTCGGATCTTCGCGCTGGTAGACCGCGATCTGTCCGCCGGAGGTCGCATACACGCGATATGTGATGGAGCGCGAACCGTCTTGGCTCTCGAACCGCAAGAGCTGACGCCCCGTAAACCGCTTCACTGTGATCACCGGGCCATCGCTGACTTCGACTTCGACTTCGCCCATCTTCTCCGCTCCTCCCTCCTTCTCTCGTGCTGCGACAAACAACCGCAGACCTGAGGCCACGGCAGCAGAGAGCCCCCCGGCAAGTTCCGCCGCCCGGTCGAATAGCGCCGTATCGTCAGCGGACACATACACGTTCCGAGTAGCCATGTGCATAAGTATGCGCATATCTTGCGGCTGGGTCAACCTGCCATCTCGATCGCGCCACGCACTTTGGCAACACGGCCTAGTCTTGTTGACAGTCGGGGTTTGGGTTGATCAGGCTGCTTCGCGTCCGTGTAGGTCATCTCAAACTCGATGGGGGTGAGTCTGCCGGGGCCGCGCTGACGGCGTCGACGGTTGTACGTCGTCTCGATCCAGATGACCATCGCGAGGCGGAGTGCCTCGCGACTATCCCAACGTCGGGTGTTCAGCACGTTCTTGTGGAGCAGGCTGAAAAAGCTGTCCATGCTCGCGTTGTCCCCGGCCCTAAGACCTACCCGTGGACCCGATGAGGCCGTTGTTGCGGAGCAGGTTCTGGGTGCGCTCCGCGCGGAGCTGACCGTCTCTGTCCGAGTGGCAGATCGTGCCGTGAGGTGAACGCAACGCGATCGCGTTCCGCATCGCCGCCCGCGCAAGAGATGACTTCATGCGGATGTCGATGGAGTAGCCGACGATCTTGTTCGACCAGACGTCCTTGACCGCCCAGATGTACCCGAGAGTCCCGTCATCCGCATGAAGGTCGTAGAGCACGTCGGTCACGTCCGCATCGTCCCCGTCCCGCGGGGAGACCGGGTCTTTGAGCCACGGGTAGTACGCCTGCCCGGACAGGCCGAGGACCCGCAACGCCACCGCGACCGGAGCCCTGACGGGAGCGCCGGCCGCAGCCATCTCTTGGACGAGCGGGAGACGAGTTTCCCGGCAGGTTCGCCTGCGACAGATACGTCGCCGCCCGCCGCAGCACCTCGTACTCTCGGGGATAGGGCTTGCGACAGGAACATCCTTCCAGCGAGGACAATCCTCACAGTTCAGGTGCCAACCAAAATCGGGGCAGACCCCATCGCCGCATCTGTCCCCGTGACTCTCCGGGCATCGCGGGACTCGAAGCGCTCCCGGTCATTGGATCCGTGTCGTCATCTCACGCGCGTGGATGATCGATGGCGTCGGGTCAGCGCAGCTTCGACCCGGCGGTTGCCGGGGAGTCGGCGCTCCCCGGCAACCCTGAAGTGATCCTGACGCCTGGCGACTACCAACTCTTGAAGAAGTACGGGCTGTCCGTCGGCGCGACGCTGGACCCGGATTGTTGGTCGGTGACCACGCAGCCGGAGTTGTAGGTCGTTGCGGACCAACTGAAGGAACGGCCGGCGGCACCCAGCTCGATGTACTGTCCCGTGAGGCCGTCCGGCACGGTGTAGCTGCCCGATGCCGACTGGGTCACGGAGTAGGACTCGCCGAGGGTCACGCCGGCGGTTACCGATGCCTGCGCGATGACGGAGCCGACGCTCACACTGCCGGAGGTGGAGACATCGGAGTGCACTTCGCTGGTTTGCCCAGCCGAGATGGTCAGCGTCGCTCCTCCGTCCCCGTAGGCGCGAAAGGTTCCGGGCACATATGTCGTTGCCACGTCGGACACGGCGATGTCGGGCCCGCCTCCTGAGCACTCAGAAGCGTTGGCCGAGCTGACACCCAGCCCCGTCATCGCCACCGCAGCGACCGTGGTCGCGGCCACCTTCGTCCATCGTTGACCTGTCTTGTTCATCTCTCACCCGTCCTTTCGTGTGTAGTAGGTGGTGAGCCAGTAGTCGCTTCCGTCCGGGACGTCGATTTGCAGTGTCGTCGGCTCTGACGGGTCGTCGAGTGGCACGGCAGCGATGGACGTGCCCGCGGTGCCGCACGTGGCGCCGATGGTGTTCGGGTGCGCTTGTTCGACGGTGATCGAGTAGGTGTCGGTGCCGGTGCAGGTCAGGAGAAGCACCACTTCGACGGGGGCGCTGAGATCGGCGGCCGGCAGCGTGATGGATTCATCCGTGTCCCCGGAGAAGTCGCCAGCGGGGACGGCATGGGGATACTGCGCCATGACCTTCTCGCCTTGGCTGGCGAAGCGTTGTGCGTCAGGGGTGGTGCCGACGGGGGCCGTCGATGTCGCGGTCGCAGGCATCGGGGATGGGCTCGCGGCCTGCGGTGCGCACGCGCCCAGTACGGTCGCGAGCGGGAGGGCTCCGAGAAGGCTCAACCTTCTGCACGTGTTCATCTCACCCTCCCGCTTCAGCCTCTGTCGAATCGTCGGCCATGTTCGTACACGCTCGGCCGGATGTGAAGCGTCGGCATTTTGCGGTAGTTCTCAGGGAGCCGAGAATCGGCCCTTGGCCAGCGGTTATCCCGCGCGGCTGTGCTGCCATCTCGTCACAAGTGCCTTGCAGTTCGCGCCGGAGGTGGCTACTTCTCGCGGCGGGATGCGCCCCGGAGAGCAGCCAGGTTCGCTTGCAAATAGCGGCAGACAGTAGTCGCACCTCGCACCGGCCGAGGATCACCCCGCCGAAACACGTCGTCCTAGGTGCACCCCGGGCCGCGGTCACAGAACCGGTCCCCGGTCGAGAGAATGGGGTGTGATCGACCGTCTGAATCTTCCCTCTTCCCTCAAAACCCGCGACGCGGACGTGCTCGTCCGTCGGGCGACGCTTGACGACCTGCAAGCGATCATCGAGCTGCTCTCCGATGACCCGATCAGTTCCGGCCGCGGGGACGTCGCGAACGACGAAGATCGACCCGCGTACGCGGCAGCGCTCACTCGCATCATCCACGATCCCGGCAACGAACTTCTGGTGGTGAACCGCGACGAAGCCATCGTGGGCACCCTGCAACTCACGATCATTCCGGGGATGGCTCGTCGGGGGAGCACCAGGCTCCTCGTCGAGGCTGTGCGGGTCGCGAGCGCGGCGCGCTCTTCGGGTATCGGGAGCGCGCTGATGCGATGGGTTGTGGAACGGGCCGCAATCGATCTCGAGGCGGCGCTGGTACAGCTGACCTCCGATGCCGCCCGCGAGGATGCGCACCGGTTCTACCGCCGGCTGGGGTTCGTGGACTCCCATGTGGGCTTCAAGTACCAGGTGACGCTGCCGGCTTCAGCCGCCTGGTAGTCAGTCGCCGCCCGCACTCAGCGGTGCGAAACCGATCGTTCCCGCACCGAGCAGACGTGACCGGTTCGGTTCACCACCAGTCGTGGCTGCCGTCCTCCTCGGCATCCGCGTCCCGCCCGTCCGCCCACGCCATCCGGAACCCGCAATCGCGGCACTCGTCGGCCTCGATGCCCTCGTCGATCAGCGGGTGCATCGTGATCCCGCACGACGGGCAGATGGGCTGGGCATCGTCGCGGAGGTCTCTGTAGATCATGGTCGTGCGCGCTCCCGTCGTGCTCGGAGCTTCCATTCAATCCCGACTTCGAGGGGTCAGCGCCGACGCCCCGCCTCGACCGTCCGCACCGCCGCCGTCACCACGGGTGCCGAGATGTCGAACGCGGCCCCTCCCGGCACCGACTCGAGGAGCCGTCGCGTGTAGTCGTCACGAGGGGCGGCGAAGACCTCCTCGATCGGCCCCTGCTCGACGATGCGGCCGTGCAGCAGCACGACCACCTCGTCGCAGAGCTCCTCCACGACGGCGAGGTTGTGCGAGATGAACAGCATCGTCAGCCCGCGCTCGTCGCGCAGGCGCCCCAGGAGGCGGAGGATCTCCGCCTGCGTCGACACGTCGAGAGCCGAGGTGATCTCGTCCGCGACGATCACGTCGGGATCGACGACGAGCGCTCGCGCGATCGCGATGCGCTGGCGTTGACCGCCCGAGAACTCGTGCGGGTAGCGGTCGACGGCATCCGGACCCAGGGAGACGGATGCCAGGGCCTCGACGATCCGCGCCCGGTGGCGCCGCAGGCTCGCGCCCCGCGGATCGATCGCCTCGGCGAGCGTCTGTCCGATCGTGCGGCGCGGATCGAGGGACGAGAAAGGATCCTGCGGGATGTACTGCACCCGCCGACGCACGCTCCCGAGAACCGCGCGGGACGCGGACGCGAGCTCGATCCCCTCGAACATCACCGACCCGCCCGCGACCCGGTGGAGTCCCACGATCGTCTTCGCGAGCGTGGACTTGCCCGAACCCGACTCGCCGACGATGCCGATCGTTCGCCCGCGGTCCACGCGCAGATCGACGCCGTGCAGCACGCGGGTGCTCCGGATGCCGTGGCCCAGGTCGACCGCGAGGTCGCTGATGCGCAGCACGGGGGTGTCAGACATGATGGGCCTCCTCGGCGGCGCGGGGGACGGTGCGAAGGGTGGGGGTCGCAGCGAGCAGGGCCCGGGTGTACGGGTGCTCGACCTCGCGGCGGCGCAACTGCTCGGCGGTGAGACGCTCGACGATGTCGCCGCCGCGCATGACGAGCACACGGTCGCACAGGGCCTCGACCACGCCGATGTCGTGCGAGATGAACAGCACGGCCGTGCCGTGATCGCTGTTCAGGTGCTTCAGCTGACGCAGGACGTCTGCCTGCACGGTGACGTCGAGCGCCGTCGTCGGCTCGTCGGCGATCAACAGGGCAGGGTCGGTCACCAGGGAGCTGGCGATCGTCGCGCGCTGCAGCATGCCGCCGGAGAGTTGGAACGGGTGTTGTCCCATCACGGTCTGCGGCTCGCGGATGCGCATTTCGCCCAGACGGTCGCGCAGTGTGTCGCGCGCGGCGCGCCGGGAGAGGCCGAGGTGAACGCGTGCGACCTCGGTGAGCTGTGCGCCCATCCGTAGTGCCGGGTTGAACGTCGATCCGGGGTCCTGGTACACGAGACCGATCTCGCGCGCGAGGCGCGAACGGTGCCCGCCGGACAGGAGATCGAGGTCGCCGAGGCGGAGGAGCTCGGCATCCACCCGCACTCCGTCGGCCTGCAGTCGTGCGAGGGACATCGCCGTCATGGACTTGCCCGAGCCGGACTCGCCCACCAGACCCAGGATCTCGCCCCGGCCGATCTCGAACGAGATGCCGTCGACGAGCGTCTTGCCCCCGGGAGCCGTCACGGTCAGGGCGCGCACCTCGACGAGGGCATCGGTGTGCACCGAGGCCCCGCGGGCGGTCCGTCGTGCGGACACGGCCCGCGAGCCCCGCGCGCTGCGCGGGTCGAGCCAGACGGCGAGCCCGTCGCCGGTGAGCATCGCGGCGACACCGGTGAAGATGAGCATGAAGGAGGGACCGACGACCTGCATCGGCTGGGAGTACACGGCGGGGAGGCCCTCGTTGAGAAGGCGCCCCCAGTCGAACTCGGGACTCTGCACGCCGAGACCCACGAACGACAGGCTCGAGATGTCGAGCAGGGTCAGCGCGAAGCTCGAGGCGATGAGGACGAGGAGGGGCCCCGAGATGTTCGGCAACAGGTGACGGCTGAACAGGCGCAGACGCGGCACGCCGAGGAGCCGCGCGGTCCCGACGAAGTCGCGGGTGGCGACGGAGCCGGTCATGTTCGAGGTGATGCGCGCGAAGCTCGGGACGCCCGCGATCGCGATCGCGACGATCGCCGGGACGGTACCCGCGCCGAGGATCGCCGCGATCACGAGGGCGAGGATCAGCGAAGGGAACGCGACCGTCGAGTCGACGATGCGGAGCACCACGTCGCGCACTCGGCGGCTGCCGACCCAGATGAGTCCGCCGAGCAGCACGCCGAGGATGACGGAACCGGCGGTCGCGGCGGCGGCCATGAGCAGGGTCAGCCGAGTCGCGACGAGGGTGCGCGCGAGGACGTCGCGGCCGAGGTCGTCGGTGCCCAGCAGGTGCGCGGTCGAGGGTGCCAGCCGGGTGTCGGCGGTGACCGTGGTGGCGCTCGCGCCCCAGACGATCGGGGCGACGACGGCGATGACGACGAGCACGGCGAGCATGATCACGCCGGCGAGGAGGGATGCCGGAAGAAGGCGGCGGTCAGACATGCGTCGGTCCTCCCAGGGTGCGCGGATCGATGAGGCCGAGGATCACGTCGATCAGCAGGTTGATGACGATGGCGAGCGTGCCGACCGTCAGGACGATCCCCTGGATGACGGGGAAGTCGCGGAAGATGATCGCCTGCACGACTTCGAGGCCGAGGCCGGGGAGGCTGAACACCGTCTCGATGACGATCGCGCCGCCCAGCATGCTGGCGAGGATGAGCCCGGTGAGGGTCAGAGTGCTCGCCATGAGGTTCGGCAGGGCATGGCGGATGTAGAGCCGCGCCGCGCTCAGGCGACGCCCGCGGGCTGTGCGCATGTAGTCCTGGTGCAGGACCGCGTAGGTCTCTTGCACCACGACGCGCGCGACGGCGAAGGTCGGCCCGAGCGCGAGAGCGGCGATGGGCAGGATGTACGCGGCCGAGGTCGCGGCTCCGCCGGCAGGGAGCACCTTGAGCCAGATCGCGAACACGACGACGAGCAGCGTGCCGGCGACGTAGGCGGGGAAGGAGGCGAACAACCCTGCCACCGTTCCGAAGCCGACGGCCAGCCACGGACGACGGCCGCCGCGGGTCAGCACGCCGATCGTCATGCCGACCGGGATCGCCACGAGGATCACGACGGTGATCGCGCCGACCGCTGTCGTGGCCGTGTACGGCAGCTTCGTGGCGATGGTCGTGGTCACGGGGGTGCCGTACCGGAAGCTCTGGCCCAGGTCGAGAGTGACGAGTCCGTGCAGGTAGTCCAGGAACTGCACGGGGAGCGGGTCGTTCAGGTGGAGGCGTTCGCGAAGGGCCGCCACGGCGTCGGCCGAGGCGTTGGGCCCGAGGATCGCGACGGCGGGGTCCCCGGGGATGAGGGGGACGATCAGGAAGGTCAGGAGCACGAGCAGTCCGAGCGACAGGGCGAGTCCGCCGAGGCGGCGCACGGCGAAGGCTCCCCATCCGCTGCCCCCGCCCCGCCGGCGGACCGGCGGAGCGGGAGCCTCGGCGATCACCGAGAGATCGACGCCGGACATCAGTCCGCCGTGGTCTCGCTGAGAACGGCACCGCGAGCGAGCGGAGCCTGACGGTGCTGCCAGTCGAAGACCGGCTCGAGCTCGGCACCGAGGCGTAAGAGGGTGGCCTCGTCGTAGGGCGCCCCCACCAGCTGCGCCCCCAGCGGCATCCCGTTCGCTCCGGTGTGGACGGGCAGCGACAGGGCGGGAAGGCCCGAGATGTTGCAGAACGCCGTGAACGAGATGGTCGAGAACTCGGTCAGCCGCTCACCCGCGGGGTCGTTGTTGGCCTCGTCGTAGACCGAGCCGACGAGCGGGGTGGGCACCGCGGTGGTCGGGGTGAGGAGGACGTCGAAGTCGCGGCCCCACTGCGCGTTGACCTGACGGGTCTCGATCTGCAGAAGGGTGGCGATCTCGGCGTACTCGCCGGCGTGGAAGGACGCGGCGCGGTCGTAGCGGTACCGGATATAGGTCTCGAGCTTGTCGGCATCCTCGATCGGCGAGGCCCAGGTCGACGCGCTGATGATGAGGTCGGCGAAGCCGCGGGTCGCGCGCTCCGAGAAGAGGAACGGCGAGACCGGGGTGACGTGATGACCGAGCGCTTCCAGCGCCCGCGCGGCGACGAGAGCGGCCTCGCGGTTCTCGGGGTGCACCTCGACGCCCGTGGGCGCCTCGAGCAGCAGGCCGACCCGCAGCCGGGGTCCGGCGGAGCGGATCTCGTCGAGATAGGGCCGAGCGGGGGCGGGGGCCGAGTACCAGCCGAGCGGGTCGATCCGTCCGAGCGCATCGAGAACACCGGCGGCGTCCTCGATGGTGCGGGTGATGGCCCCCTCGGTGGTGGAGTGCTCCCAGGAGCGGATGTCGTTGGGGATGCGACCGCGGCTGGGCTTGAGGCCCACGAGGCCGGTGGCGGCGGAGGGCACGCGGATCGAGCCGCCGCCGTCGGACGCGTTGGCGATCGGCACGATGTCGGCGGCGACCGCGGCCGAGGCTCCGCCCGAGGACCCGCCCGAGGTGTAGTCGAGGTTCCACGGGTTGCGGGTCTTGCCGTGGCGGGCGTTCTCGGTGGCGGTCAGGGCGCCGAACTCCGGGCTGTTGGAACGGCCGAACAGCACGAAGCCGGCCTCTTCGATGAGATCGACGGTGATCTCGTTGGCCTCGGCGGGGCGCTCCGCGACGGCCATCGACGAGTAGGTCAGCGGCTGATCGCGCACGGCGACCAGGTCTTTGATCGGCATCGGAACGCCTTCGAAGGGGCGGGACGTGTCGCCGCGGCGGATCCGGTCGTCGGACTCTCTGGCGCGCCGGAGCACGTCGTCGCGGTCGATCCAGACGATCGCGTTCACGGCGGGGTTCACCGCATCGAGACGGTCGAGGTAGTGCTGGGCGGCTTCGACGGCCGAGACCTCACCGGAGCGGATCTGCCGGGCGAGTTCGGTGGCGGAGAGGGAGGAGGAGATCATCAGGGGTCCTTTCGGGATGCCGGACCGCTCGGCCCGGCATCCCTGTCGGGGTTACTTCGCGATACGGAACAGGGGGTCGTCGAGCGCCCCGCCGAGCATCTGCACGGTGAAGCCGGGACGCGAGGCGTAGATGAACGCGTCGTTGAGCAGGGGCAGGGTGTCGGACCGGCTGACGAGCGCCTGCACCGTCTCGTCGAGGGCGGCGCAGCGAGCGGTCTCGTCGGCGGCGCTGTCGGCCTGCGTGAAGGTCGCCTCGGCGGCGGGGTTCGAGACGGCGCCGTAGTTGGTGCCGCCCCCGTCGATCGTGGGGCCCGTGAGGTTCAGCAGGGGACTGGCGAGAGAGCCGAGGAAGTTCAGGTCGGCGAAGACCGTCAGGTCCCAGTCGCCCGGTTTGGCGACCACGGTGGTGATCCAGCTGCCGACGTCGGTGTTCGTGAGGTCGACCTCGGCACCCGCGGCGCGCAGCGCCTCGGCGATGTACTCGTTGCCGGCGCCGGCGGGACCGACGATGGTCGGAGCCACGAGGCGGATCCTCTTCCCCGAGAGGGCGGCGGTGGCCGCAGCGACGTCCTGGGAGGGGATCTCGATCTTCGAGCCGCTCACGCACGAGACGCTGTCGGCACCGAGGGACGTGAGGACCTTTCCGGTGTCCTGCGAGGTGACGTTGCCGTACATCGATCGGTCGATCGCCTGGACCACACCCTTGCGCAGCGCCTCGTCCGTGAAGGGGCTGCCTTCGCGCTCGTTGAAGATGAGGTAGCTGTCCGAGAACGGGTTCACGGTGACGGTGTAGCCGGTCTGGCCCTGGAAGCGGTCGCGTGTGGTGGCTTGGATCTTGCCGATGTCGAGCTGGCCGCCGAGGATCAGGTTCGCCGTGGCCGTGGAGTCCGGCGACACCGTGTAGGTGAGGTTCTTCGCGGGAGAACCGGTGACGGTGCTCGTCCACGTCGGCCACGCGGAGTAGTCGTCGCGCAGCGTGTAGTCATAGCTCACCCCGGGCTGGGACGTCTTCAGCGCGTAAGGGCCCGACTCGCTGCCCTTGACCGTGCCGGCGGCGAGACCGGCGGGGTCGGCGAGACCGGCCGGGCAGATGATGCCGCTGCTGGAGACCGACATCGCATCGACCATGTACGGCCACGGGTTGGCGATGTCGACCGTGACGGTGCCCGCGGCGTCGTCGGCAGTGATGGTCGGGGTGTTGCCGGGGCCGAAGGTGTAGACGACCTGCGTGGAACCGCTGTTCGGGCGGGCGAAGTAGTCGAGAGAGTTCTTGACGATCGTGGGGGTGATCTTCGTGCCGTCGGAGCACGTGGCATCCGTTCGGATCGTGAAGACGGCCTGCGTCGGCGTCGACGTCCATTTCGTCGCGAGGCCCGGGACGAGTCCGCTCGCGTCGCGGCGCACGAGCGTGTCGTACGAGGTGCGCGCCAGCAGGAAGTCGGGGAGCGAGGTGGCGAGCGTCGGGTCGAAGGTGGCCGGGATGTCGATGGTGGTCCGGATCGTGTCGGTCGACGCGACAGCGGTGTCGCCGCCGGTCGTCGTGCAACCGGCCGTCGCGAACGCGACGGTCAGAGCGAGGGTTGCGGCGATGACGCCGTGACGGGTTTTCATGGTCTGCCTCTCGGGTGATGCGCGGGTCGGGTGGGAATGCTCAGGTCGTGATCTCGAAGATCTCGATGGTCGTGTCGTGCTCGTTCGCCCGTGCGCGGCCGACGAACATCGATCTCGTCAACCACTGCAGGTGGGGTGCGACGGTGCGGAAGCGCGGCGTGGTCTCGAAGTACACATCGCCGCCCTCGGGTTCGCGGACGACGCCCACGTTGTAGACGTCGATGACGTCGCCGTCGGTGGTGCGGATGAGGTAGCGGGCCTCGACGGCGAAGGTGCCGTCGGCGCGCACGAGGCACCAGTCGCCGCCCCCGGGCACGATCTCGCCGGTGATGTCTCCGGTCACCGATCCGCCGGTGAGGGGGATGAACTCGAGGACGTCCTGACCCTGCTTTTCGAGAGGGATGCCGGGATCGACATGAGCGGTGACGGTGAAGCAGTAACGCAGGGATGGAGCGGGAGCCATCGGTTCCTCCGGGCTGTCAAACGGTGCGCTTCGTTGCGCGGTGACCCCGAGTATGTCCATAGTGGATGAAGTAGTCAACAGCATTCACTAACCCGTAACAAAGGCCGCCCTCGGGGGAAACAACCCCGACGCGGACGCTCCCCACGGCGTGGTTAGGGTGGGGTGATCCCCCGGAATCACGGGGTAGGAAGAGTTCGTGAACGGGATAGTCTTCTGTCTTCACGAGCTCGGGCGACCGAGAGACCCGTCGACGCCCGCGGCGAGATCGGAGGCAGGATGGCCGAAGAGAAGAGGACGCGCCGCAAGCGCGGATCGCTCAGTCGTGCCGAGATCGTCGATGCCGCTCTGCGCCTCATGGACGGAGAGGGGGAATCCGCTCTGACGTTCTCTCGCCTCGGTGCCGAGCTGAAGTCGTCGCCCACGGCGGTGTATCGCCACTTCGCCAGTCGCGAGGATCTGCTGCTCGCGCTCGCGGACCGTCTCGACGGGATCTCGCTCGAGGGATACGAGCCCACCGACGAGTGGCGCGCCGACCTCGAGGACCTGGCCTGGCGCGCCTGGCGCACCGCTGAAGCGCACCCGGCCGCCGCCGCGGCGACGCTGCTCATGGTCGCCAACAGCATCAACGAGCTTCGGGCGGTCGAGTGGATCCTGCGGGCGATGGCGGTCGCGGGACTGCGGGGACGGTCCGCGGTGATGCAGTACCAGGTGTACACCCAGATGGTGCTCGGGGCTGCGTCGGCCTATGGCGCGCGGTTGGTCAACGCCGGCTCACGCGAGGTCGCCGACGGGTGGATCCAGGTCTACGCGCCGACGGACCCCTCCCAGTACCCGCATGCCGAGGCGGCCAAGGCCGAGCTCGCGATGATGAACTACCGCGCGGTCTTCGCCAAGCAGCTCGACATGTACCTCGCCGCGCTCGAGCTCGTCGTCCTCGCCGAGGGCGACGCTCCCGAGAAGGCGACGGAGCACGCCGCCCCGGCGTGATCCGGCACGGGCTCGTCGTCACGCATTCCGGCAGGATGGGGGCATGACCTCCCGCCTCGCCCTGATCACCGGTGTCGGCCGGCGTCGTTCGATCGGCGCGGGTCTCGCCCGCGGTCTGGCTGCGGACGGCTGGGATCTCGCTCTCTCGTTCTGGCGTCCGTACGACGATCGGGTGGGGCTCGAACGCGGTGCCGACGACCCCGTCGAGATCGCCGACGAGTGCCGGGCACTGGGCGTCGAGGTGTCGCTCCATGAGACCGACCTCGCGGACCCGGCCACGCCCGACGCGCTCTTCGCCGCGATCGATCGTCGCATCGACGCCCTCGTGCTCTCGCACTGCGAAAGCGTCGACAGCTCCCTCCTCACCACCTCCGTCGACGCGTTCGATCGACACTTCGCGGTCAACGCGCGAGCCTCCTGGCTCCTCATCCGCGCATTCGCCGAGCAGTTCCCTGCGACGGGCGCGCCCGACGCCACGGGGCGCATCGTGGCGCTGACGAGCGACCACACCGCGCACAACCTGCCGTACGGGGCGAGCAAGGGGGCGCTGGATCGCATCGTCATCGCCGCCGCCGTGGAGCTCGCCGATCGCGGCATCCGTTCGAACGTCATCAATCCGGGACCGATCGACACGGGGTGGATGGACGAGGCGACCCGCCGATGGACGAGGGATGCCACCCCCGCCGGGCGCCTCGGAACCCCCGACGACATCGCCGATCTCGTGCGCTTCCTGCTCTCGGAACGGGGCGGATGGATCACCGGGCAGCTGCTGTCGAGCAACGGCGGCTTCGCCACCGGCTGACCGTTCCTGCGACTACCGGGCGAGGATTCCGGCAGGCGCGCATGCGAACCGGCAGGCGCGCGCGCGTCACCCCATCGTGTCGAGGATCACCGTCAGATCGTCGAACGTGGTCCGGGGGTTCAGGATCGCGAAGCGGGCGTTGACGCGCCCCGCGTGGCTCGACGGCGTCACGAAGGCGTGCTGGCCGTCGAGCAGCTGCGCCGACCAGCGGTCGTAGTCCGCCTTCGCCCATCCGACGCGCTCGAAGACGACGACCCCGAGCTGGGGGCGGCGGACGAGGGTGAGCTCGGGGCGCCGGTCGATCTCTTCGGCGATGCGTTCGGCGAGCTCGATCGAGGCGGTGATCGCCTCCCGGTAGACGGCGGCACCGTAGGTCGCGAGCGAGAACCACAGGGGCAGGCCGCGGGCGCGACGGGTGAGGTGGGCCGCGAAGTCCGAGGGGCTCCAGTCGCTGGTCTCGGTGAGGGTGTCGAGGTACTCGGCGTGCTGCGTGTGCGCGCGACGGCCGAGCTCGGGATCGCGGTAGATGAGCGCGCACGCGTCGAACGGGGCGAACAGCCACTTGTGGGGGTCGACGACCAGCGAGTCCGCGTGCTCGACACCCGCGAAGCGGTGCCGCGCGCGCGGGGAGAGCATGCCGGTGAGTCCGTACGCACCGTCGACGTGCAGCCACGCGTCGGTGCCCTCGAGGGCGCGGGCGATGTCGGCGATGTCGTCGACGATGCCGAAGTTGGTCGAGCCGGCGGTGGCGACGACGGCGAACACGCTGTCTCCGTGTACGTCGAGAGCGGCGCGCACGGCGTCACCTCGCAGGACCCCGTCGTCGCCCACGGGCACACCGACGATCTCGATATCCATGACCCGGGCAGCCGAGGCGATCGAGGAGTGCGCCTCGACGCTGCAGACCACGCGCCAGGCATCCGGCCGGGGCTTCCCGGCATCCGCGAATCGATCGCGCGCGGCCTCGCGCGCGGCGACGAGAGCGGAGAGGTTGCCGAGCGTGCCGCCCTGGACGAAGACGCCGCCGGCACCCGCGGGGAGGCCGAACTCGGCGGCGAGCCAGCGCAGCACCTCGTTCTCGGCGTGCACGGCTCCCGCGCCCTCGAGCCACGAGCCACCGTAGAGCGCGCTGGCCGAGACGACGAGGTCGAATGCCGCCGCGGCCTTGGTGGGGGCGCTCGGGATGAACGACAGATAGCGGGGATCGTCGGTCGTGATGCACGCGGGCGCGAGGACGTGCTCGAAGACGCCGAGTGCCCTTCGAGCGCCGATGCCCTTCTCGTCGATCGTGCGGCCCGCGAGTCGGGTCAGCTCGGCCGCCGGGAGGGGCTTGTCGAGCGGGGTGTCCTCGGCGGTCAGTCGACCCCGGGAGTACTCGAGGACCATGTCGACGATGCCGCGGGTCTCGTCGCTGACCTCGTGCATGCGCGCGGCGGGGGACGGGGGCATCGGGACCTCCGGGATCGGGATGCCGATCGCCCGACCGTGACGGGGGAGGCGTCGACATCGGCATCGACAGGGTGGGGAGC
>NZ_LDRT01000230.1 GCF_001476655.1 Microbacterium testaceum
CGCCGCGGCGCTCTCGGCCGCCCGCACCGTCGTGGGTGAGGGACGCATCATCGCGATCCAGCAGCCCCACACCTACTCGCGCACGCAGGAGATGTACCGCGAGTTCGCCGAGGTGCTCGAGACCCACGCCGACCACACGGTCATGCTCGATGTGTACGGCGCGCGCGAGGACCCGGTGCCCGGGGTGACCGGCGAGCTCGTCAGCGGAGCCTTCGCCGACCCCGCGCACGTGCACTACGTTCCCGATTGGCAGGCCGCCGCCGATTACACGGCGCGCATCGCGCGCCCCGGCGACTACGTCGTCACCCTGGGCTGCGGGAACGTGTACCAGATCATCCCGCAGGTGCTCGAGGCGCTCTCCCGCACCGAGGCCGCGGCGGTCTGACCGTGGAGCGGCCCACCCCCCTGCCGGCGCCGCCCGCGTCCCGCACGCCCGCGTCCCGGAAGCCCGCGGCGGAGAGGCACGTGTCTCGGGCTCGCGTGGAACCGGAGGGGACGCCCGAGGGGGCGACCGCCCCGGTCGTGCCGCTGGTGGCGCCG
>NZ_LDRT01000231.1 GCF_001476655.1 Microbacterium testaceum
CCGAGGCCCCCGCGCCCGTCGAGGGGGCTGGAAGGCCAGACCCCGCCCGGAGGCTTCGACACGCTCGGCCCTTGGCGTCCGGCGGTGACCGCGCGTCAGCCCGCCGACACGTCCAGGCGGTGGGTGCAGCCGGTCGCCGGATCGACCTCATGTCCGGAGCCGGCCAGGCGGTGCCACCGCTTGTGGAACGCGAGTTCGGTGTCGGCGGGGTCGAAGACGCCCGCACCGCACTTCGACAAGCTCAACCACCTCCGCCACGCGGGCCCGGGCGCTTCGGCAGGCTCAGCGGCCTCCGCCACGCGCGCGAGCGAGGTCCCTGAGCCTGTCGGAGGGACCGGACCCGCGCGGCAAGGGGAATGCGACGCGTAGCGTGGTCTTCGTGGAGCCCGAGACCGAGGAGCAACGATCGCGCTTGGCTCACTGGAGCTGGCAGGACCGATCGCTGCAATCCACCACGCCGCCGCGACTCGAAGACGGACGGCGTCTCATCCGCGTCTTTCCGGAATGGATCAGCGGCCTCCCCCTCTGGGAGAACTTCACCGAGAACTATCCGTTCGAGCGCGATGCCCTGCCCCTCTCGTCCGAGCTGCAGGACGCGCTCGAGGCTTGGAACGAGCACTGGCAGGATCGGGACCTCGACGAGGAGCTCCCCGACCTGGACAGATGGCTCGCAGAGGGCAGGGAGCTCGTCGCGCGGCTCCGGGAAGAGCTCGGGGACATCGCCGACGTGCGGGCCGAGTTCGGGCTGTGAAGCGCGAGTCCTCGTTCGGTGCGAGTCCACGGCATCCGGGCAGGTGAAGCGCGAGTCTTTGCTCGGTGAGTGTCCAGAACAACCGGGAAGGTGCCGGCGACACGTCCGGGTGTTCTGGACACTCAGGCTGCGGGAAGCCGCGCGCAGCCGCGGGCGGGCGGAGCCGCGGGGCTAGAGGATGACGCCGAACTCCTCCGCCAGGGCGGGCAGCTGCTCGTGCAGAACAGCCGAGGCCTCCGCGGCGAGAGGGTTCGTCGAGACACCGTCCGCGTTCACGAGCTTCCCGCCGACGTACACCTGCTTCAGGTTGCGCAGGCCGCACGCGAGCACGTAGCTGCGGACGGGGTTCCACAGCGGACCGACGTCGGGGAGCCGCGGGTCGACGACCACGAAGTCGGCGAACTTGCCCACCTCGAGGCTGCCGACGCGGTCGTCGACGCCCATGATCTCCGCGCCCCCGAGGGTGTGCAGGCGCAGCACGCGCTCGGGCATCATCGACAGCGGGTCGTGGGTGCGAGCGCGCTGCATGAACATGCCCATGCGCATGTTCTGCCACGGGTCGGCGACGTCGGTGCAGGCCTGGTCGTCGAGGCCCATGCCGACCTTCATGCCCTGATCGAGCATCTCGGGCACGTGCGCGATCCCGGATGCGAGACGCCCGTTCGATGCCGGCTGCCACGACATGCTGGCACCGCCGGCGGCGGCATCCGCGATGATCTCGGGCGTCGTCTGGATGAAGTGACCGAACATCATGCCGGGACGCAGGGCTCCGGCGTTCTTGTACAGCTGGAACTTCGTCTGCTGGTGCTCGATCGCCTCGTACGTCTCGAGGAAATGCGCCTGGTTGGTGACGCCGAAGCGGTCCATGACCGCGACCTCGATCTCGGCGGCATCCGGCCGGGTCGACCACTGCACCTGCCCCATGATCGACGCGCCGAGGGCGATGTCGGGGTCCATCGCGAGGACGTGATCGTGGGATGCCTCGAACCGGGCGAAGATCTCCTCGTCGGTGCCGACGGTGGCATCGAGTGCGATGGAGTCGACGAAGCGGAGCCCGGCGTCGTGGCATCCGTCGGCCTGCCGGGTGTGCCAGGCGTGATCGCGCAGGATGCCGCCGCCGTCGGCGCGCTTGCCGTCGACCATCGGCTCCCAGGGCAGGAGGGGGTCGGTGAAGTTGTACGCGGTGGTCACGCCGTTCGCGAGGAAGTCGAGCGAGCCGTGCAGGGTCGCCCAGTAGATCTGGTCGGGTGAGGCGTTGTTGAGCACGCTGAACATCGAGGTGCACCAGCCGTAGAGCGTCTGGTCGACGCCGAGCCCGCGCGAGCCGCTCGTGAAGAGGTGGCTGTGGCTCGAGACGAAGCCGGGGGCGACGAACTTGCCGTCGACGTCGAGGATCTCG
>NZ_LDRT01000232.1 GCF_001476655.1 Microbacterium testaceum
GTGCAGGTCCGGGGCGCGACAGCCGCGGGCAATCCGTCTCCGGCTGCTCGGGGGCGTATCAGTCTTCGCCGAGGAACCCCCGGATCGCGGATGCCGCCGCCTCGGGCGTCTCGTAGTGGATGAGGTGTCCGACGTCGGGGATCTCGACCAGCCGGGCGTCGGGGAACAGCGTCGCCAGATGCCGCTCGGCCTCGATCGGGGTGATGTCGTCTTTCTCTGCCGCGATCAGCAGCGTCGGCTGGGCGATGCGCGGCGCGAAGGCGCGGACGTCGTGCGACACGCTCGTCACGAACGCGTCGTGCAGCACGTCGCGGTCGGCGAAGCGGGAGAAGTACTCGTCGTGCTGCTCGTGCACGAAGCGGCGCAGGGCGGGATCGCGCGTCTTCGCCATGGCGTTGCTCATGACCCGCACGATAAGCCCGTTGCGCAACAACCCGTCGCCGATCGCCCGAGGGAGCTTCGCCCCGGCGAGGTAGTAGAACACCGCGAGTCGTGTGAGGACGCCACGCGGCCCCTCGAGCGCGGGAGCACCGATCGGATTCACGAGGATGAGTTTCGGCGTCTCGAGCCCCGCCGCCACCGCGGCGGACGACACGATCGAGCCGAACGAGTGCCCGAGCACCACCGCTCCCGGCGCGACGGCGCCGACGAAGGCGCGCAGCCACGCGGCGTAGGCCTCGAGGTCGTGCCGACGCCCCGCCAAGGGCGCCGTCTCGCCGAACCCCGGCAGGTCGGGAGACACGACCCGGATGCCGGGAAGGTACGCCACCACCGGGTCGAGCCCGTGATGCTCGCCGCGGAATCCGTGCACGGCGACGATCGTGGTGGCCGCGGCGGCGTCTCCGTAGACCCAGTACGCCGTCGTGCCCCCGAGAACCTCGACCTCGCGTCGCTCGACGGGGATCGCGGCGAGCAGGTCGGCGTACGGGTTCGGCATGGGTTCGATTTTAAGAGGGGGTTCCGACATCGCCGCTCCGCCCTCCCGGATCCCGCCGAAGAGGGCGGGGACTCTTGTTCTGCACGGCGCGAGGACACCGGCATCCCTCCTCCATCCCTGCGCGCCTCGCCGCCCATGTCGGACCCCCGATCTACGGTGACCCCATGACCCTGTGGCAGGCCGAGCCGCTCCCGCTCTTCCAGACCCCCGAATGGACCCGTCTCGTCGGCGTCTTCGATCTCGAGACGACCGGCGTCGATGTCGAGAACGATCGCATCGTGACGGCGCACGTGGGCGTCATCGACGCCGATGGCCACGTCGTCGACGCGCGCGACTGGCTCGCCGATCCCGGGGTCGAGATCCCCGACGGCGCGGCCGCGATCCACGGGATCACCACCGAGCGGGCACGGGCCGACGGCGCTCCGGCACCGCGGGTCGTGGGCGAGGTCGTCGAGGCGCTGAACGCGCTGTTCGCGGCGGGCATCCCGGTGGTGGCGTACAACGCGCCCTTCGACTTCTCGATGCTCAAGCACGAAGCCGTCCGACACGGGGTCGCGCCGATCGAGGCGCCGTCGCCGGTGATCGACCCGCTCGTCGTCGACAAGACCTACGACCGCTATCGCCGGGGGAAGCGCACCCTGTCGGTCGTGGCGGAGCACTACGCGGTCCCGCTGGAGTCGGCTCACGAGGCATGCGCCGACGCCGTGGCCGCCGGACGCCTCGCCCTCGCTCTCGCCGATCGGTTCGGCCCGTGGCTGCCCGCCACGCTCGAGGAGCTTCACACGCGCCAGATCTCGTGGGCACGGGCCCAAGCGGCGAGTCTCACCGAGTACTTCGTCAAAATCGGACGCCTGGATGCCACGGCTCCCCCGCTCGACGGAGCGTGGCCGATCCGCTGAGAAGCGAACGACCCCGGGTCGAGCACGCAGGAGCGCTGGCGGACGCCGCACTCGAGGCGGGCATCACGGGCAACGGGCGGCTCGTTCATCGTGGCTGGATACCGCCGACCCCCTCCTGACCGGCGTGACGAGGCGTGCGCGACCGGCATCGTGAGGCACCTCCCCCGGTTCCCTCCTGCGCGTAGGACGACACCGCTCGCCGCACCGGGGACGGTCGCCCGGGCGCCGACGTGCGTGCGTGACAGCACCACACACCGCCCCGGAACGACAGCACCGCCCCCGGGTTCACCCGCGTACGCGACACCACCGCGCCGAAGTACCTCCTACCCGTCGTTCTCGCGTGTGCGGTATCCGCCCGTCGAAGAATCGGCGGCGCGCTCCCCGTGCGGCATCAGCTCGTCGACGATCCGACCGGCGCGCACGCCCCGAGATTCCGGCCCTTCGCGGCAATGTCGGAGGTCCCCGATAGCGTTTTGACATGGACACCTCCGCCCCTCTCGCCGACCGGCCGTCACCGGCTGAGCGGTCGTGGGACGGGGTTCCGTGGCCCACCGACGACGAGCTCGAAGACGAAGTCGCATGGGCCCGTCTGCTCGATCTCGGCGCGGCGAGTCACCCCGACGAAGCGTTCTCCGCTGACGACGTCCTCCCCGACGCGCCCGCGGCACCTCTCGATGCCACAAGAGCCTCAGCATCCGATCTCGACGCGATCCTCGGACATCTCGAGCTGATCGCCGCCGAGCGCCACCGTCTCGCGGCCGAGGAGGGCCGTCTCATCGCAGCGGTCCTGCGCGACGCCGCCGCAGACCCGACGCCCTGGGTCGGCCCCGACCCGACCCTCGACCTGTTGTGGAGCGATCCGCGGGGCCGCACGGCCGCCGCAGTGCGACGCGACCGCGTCGATCTCGCGCAGCGCGCGGCGGCTGCCGAGATGGCGGTGCGTCTGCACCTGTCGGAGCAGACCATCCGCACGCGTGCCACGCACGTCGAGGCGCTGCGAGAGCGCTGTCCCCGGCTGTGGGACGAGTTCGCCGCCGGCCGGACGTCGGAACGCCACGCCGTCGAGGCGGCACGGCTCGCGACCTCCCTCCCTGACGACGAGACGGCGTGGAGCGCGTTCGACGACGGCGTCGCCGAGACCGCGACGAGATTGACGCCCACGAAGTTCACCGTCGCCGCGCGTGCTCTCCGCGAGCGCGTGCACGCCGAGTCGATCGACGTCCGCCATCGCCGCGCCGCGCGCGATCGCGGGGTGTGGATGACGCCCGAACTCGACGGGATGGCCTCACTCAACGCCCTTCTCCCCGCCGAGCGGGCGCGCAGCATCATGACGCGCCTCGATCGCGCCGCTCGGCATCTGGCCGCTGCATCGGACGAGGAGCGCACGCTGGCTCAGCTGCGCGCCGACGTTCTCGCCGACCTCGTGACGACTCCCACGCCCGATGCGGCTGCGGTCGACCCGCCGACCGCCCTTGCGCCTCGAAACGACTCCGGGCCCCAGTTCGATGCCACTCCCCGGCACACGGCCGCGCCCACAGACCCGCCCGCGCCCGCGCCCGCG
>NZ_LDRT01000233.1 GCF_001476655.1 Microbacterium testaceum
CCGCCGCGGCGTCCGCCCCGACCGCGTCCCGCGTACGCCCCTCTGTCCGCGGGGCAGGTGTTCCTGCGGGGAATGCTCGTGTCGGTGGCGGTCCTCGTCCTGGTCTTCCTGCTGAACCTGCTCGTCATCAGCCACGTGTCGCACTTCGCGGCTCAGCAGCAGCTTCGGGACACCTTCCGCGCCGAGCTCGCCGCCGGGACGGCTCCCGTCAGCGAGGGGGACTTCGAGGATCACCTGCTCCCGGACGGCGCCCCCGTCGGCATCCTGTCCATCCCGCAGCTCGGCGTCGACGAGGTCATCTCCGAGGGGACGACCTCCGGCGTGCTCATGCACGGGCCGGGGCACCGACGCGACACGGTGCTGCCCGGTCAAGCCGGGGTGAGCGTGGTCATGGGACGCGCGGCCGCCTTCGGTGGTCCCTTCGGCCGACTGCAATCGCTGCAGCCGGGGGAGACGTTCACCGTGCGGACCGGTCAGGGCGAGCAGTCCTTCGAGGTTCTGGGTGTGCGCTACGCCGGAGACCCGACGCCGCCGGCCCCGGTGCGCGGCGAGAGCCGCCTCATCCTCGTGACAGCCCGGGGTGGTCCGTATCTCCCGACGGGTATCGCCTACGTCGACGCGCGCGCGACAGGGTCGGCCGTTCCCGCCGGCGCGCGCCAGACCACCTCGATGACGCTGCCGCCGCAGGCGAAGCCGCTGGCCACCGACATGACGACCGTGTGGGCGCTCGTGTTCGCCCTGCAGTTCCTCGTGGTGGCCGAGTTCGCGGCCGTCTGGGCCTATCGGCGCGTCGGCTGGCAGAAGACGTGGATCGTCTTCGCCCCCGTCCTGCTGCTGGCGAGCGTCTTCGTCTCCGACCAGCTCGTCCGTCTTCTCCCCAACCTCCTGTGAGCGGTACCGACATGACCTCCACCCCCGCATCCCCTGCCGACGAAGGCGTTCCCCGCGCAGCCGCGCGTGAAGCCGCCGCGCGCGAAGCCGCCACGCACGAAGCCGCCGCGCGGGCCTACGCTGAGCGCGAGAGCGCCGACCTCGCCCACACCGAGGTTGTATCGGGCGACGAGGCCGCGCGCGCCGCGGCCGACCCCTACATGACCGACGTGCTCAACGCCGAGGAAGCACGCATCCTCGCCGAGATCGAGTTCGAGGGGCTGACCGCCGGAATGGCCGGGGCGCCGACCGCCGGGGACGTGCCGCCGTCGCGCCGCGCGGGTCGTCTCTTCTCGCGGAACACCGACGCGCGAGCGGAGACTCCCGCCACCGCCCCGGCTCCGGTCGATGCTCACACCGCCGTGCTCGCGGCCCCGTCGGCTTCCGCCGTGTCATTGCTCGGCGGCGCCTCGGCGACGGCGGAGCGCATCGCCGCGGCCGAGGGTGCGCTCGCCGCGGCCGCGGAACGCGCCCCGCTGTCCGAGCTCGACGCCCGCTCGATCTCCGCATGGTTCGGCGATCACCAGGTGCTCCTCGACGTGTCGCTGACCATGCCCGCCGGTCAGGTCACCGCTCTCATCGGTCCGTCGGGGTGCGGCAAGTCGACGTTCCTGCGCATCCTCAACCGCATGCACGAGCTGGTGCCCTCGGCATCCCTCGCCGGTGAGGTGCTGCTCGACGGCGACGACATCTATGACCCGGGCCACCGCCTCATCGACGCGCGCAAGCACATCGGCATGGTCTTCCAGAAGCCCAACCCGTTCCCCGCCATGTCGATCTACGACAACGTCATCGCGGGCCTCAAGCTCACGGGCGTGCGCGCCTCGCGCGACGAGAAGGACCGCCTGGTCGAGACCTCCCTCGCCTCCGCTGGTCTCTGGAAAGAGGTCAAGGACCGCCTCCGTGCTCCGGGCGGCGGCCTCTCCGGCGGTCAGCAGCAGCGCCTCTGCATCGCCCGCTCGCTCGCGATCAAGCCGCGCGTCCTGCTCATGGACGAGCCCTGCTCCGCCCTCGACCCCACCTCGACGCGCGTGATCGAAGAGACGATGGGGGAGCTTCAGAAGGAGCTGACGATCGTCATCGTCACGCACAACATGCAGCAGGCGCAGCGCGTGTCGCAGCAGTGCGCGTTCTTCCTGGCATCCCAGGGTCAGCCCGGCCACATCGTCGAACACGGTGACACGGATGCCATGTTCGAC
>NZ_LDRT01000234.1 GCF_001476655.1 Microbacterium testaceum
GTCGGGCGCGCGGGCGGCGAGACCGCACGCTTTCGCCGAGACCGCATGCGTTTCGCGCCAAGTGCATACGGGGTCGTGAAACGCGTGCGGTCTCGCGGGCCGACGGGCGCGGCGACGGCCGCGCGCCGGCCGCGCGCCGCGGCGGGCGGGCGCGGCGGGCGAGTGTCAAGCCCGGATCAACGGATGCCGCGGTGGATACCGTCGAGGGATGGCTTCGCCCTCGATCGTGTGGTTCCGCGACGACCTCCGACTCACCGACAACCCGGCGCTGCGCGCCGCCCTCGACCGCGACGAGCCGATCGTGGCGCTGTACCTCCTGGACGAGGAGTCGGACGGTGTCCGTGCGATCGGCGGAGCGGCGCGATGGTGGTTGCACGGGTCCTTGGCATCCCTCGGCGAACGTCTCGAGGAGCGGGGTGGCCGGCTCGTCCTGCGTCGAGGCCGCGCGTCCGAGGTCGTGCCGGCCGTGGTCGACGAGGTCGACGCCGGTGCGGTGTTCTGGAACCGGCGCTACGGCGGGGTGGAGCGCGAGATCGACGCCGGACTCAAGGAGAAGCTGCGCGGCGACGGGGTAACCGTGACGTCGTTCGCGGCCAACCTCCTCTACGAGCCGTGGACGGTGCGGACGCAGGCCGACAAGCCCTACGGGGTCTACAGCCCGTTCGCCCGTGCGGTGCAGAAGCTTCCCGCCCCGCGTCCGCCGATGCCGGAGGCGCGCAAGGTCCCGGGATTCGACGGACACGTCGACGGCGACGACCTGGGCGACTGGGAGCTGCTGCCGACGAAGCCCGACTGGGCCGGAGGACTCCGCGACACCTGGGAGCCGGGTGAGCCCGCCGGGAAGGCGCGGCTGAAGGAGTTCCTCGACGAAGACCTCGGCGACTACGCGAAGTATCGCGACGAGTTCGCCGGAGGCGCGACCTCGAACCTCTCCCCCCGCCTGCGCTGGGGCGAACTGAGCCCCTATCAGGTGTGGCACGACACGATCGAGCATCGCGGCTCGGGTGAGCACGCGAAGAGCGCGAGCGGCTTCCTCTCCGAGCTCGTCTGGCGCGAGTTCGCCTGGCACGTGACCTACCACTCGCCCGACATCGCGACCGTGAACTGGCGTCGGAACTTCGACGCGTTCCCCTGGCCGAGACTCAATCGCGCGCACCTCGAAACGTGGCAGCAGGGCAAGACGGGCGTGGCGGTGGTGGATGCCGGGATGCGCCAGCTCTGGCGCACCGGGGTCATGCACAACCGCGTGCGCATGGTGACGGCATCGTTCCTCATCAAGAACCTGCTGATCGACTGGCGTCATGGCGAGCAGTGGTTCTGGGACTGCCTGGTGGATGCGGATGCCGCGAGCAACCCGTTCAACTGGCAGTGGGTCGCGGGGTCCGGGGCCGATGCGGCGCCGTACTTCCGCGTGTTCAATCCGGACACGCAGCGCAAGAAGTTCGATCCGCACGACGAGTACGTGCGGGAGTGGGCACCCGAGTATCTCGGCGAGGATCCGCCGGAGCCGATGGTCGACCTGGGCGAGACGCGTAGACGGGCTCTCGACGCCTATGCCGAGGTCCGGCACGGGATCTGACCACGGCCTGAGGTGAGGGCGTCGAGCGCTATCGTCGAGCGATGCGCGCCGTCCCCTCCTCCCTCGACCCCACCGTGGTCGCCGAGATCGACCGGAGGCTGGCGACCGTCGAAGCCGAGCACCGGGTGCGGATTCCCTGGGCGATCGAGAGCGGCAGCCGCGCGTGGGGATTCCCCTCGCCCGACAGCGATTACGACTGCCGCTTCCTCTTCGTCCGGCCGGTGGAGAGCTACCTCTCGCTCTGGCCCGAGCGTGACGTGATCGAGACGCCGCTCGACAAGATCTTCGACGTCAACAGCTGGGATCTCGCCAAGACCATCGCCCTCATCGTGAAAGGCAACGCCACGGCCATCGAGTGGCTCAACTCCCCCATCGTCTACTCGGGAGACGAGGAGTTCCGCACGAACCTGCGGGCATTCGCCGAGGAGACGGTGGAGCGCGCCGCGATCGGTCGACACTATCTGCACGTCGCCCGCCGGCAGCGTGCGGGCGCGATCACCCTGAAGCGGTTCTTCTACGCCCTCCGGCCGGCAGCAGCGCTGCGGTGGATGCGTACTTCCGCTCTCAGGTGACGTCCCTGCCCCGATGAACACCTCGTCCGGCATCCGGGTACGCGAAAGGGGCGCCACCTTCCGGTGACGCCCCTGACAGACGGTTGTCAGTTGACGCGCGCGTCGTCCGCGGCATCCTCGTCGTCGTCGCCCGGGATGTAGACGTCGACGACGGTCACGTTGATCTCGGCGACTTTCATGCCGACGAGCTCGGTGATCGCCTGGTGCACCGCGGCACGGACGTTCGAGGCCACCCGCTGCAGCTGCTCGGGGTAGTCGACCTGGATCGCGATGTCGGCGGCGACCTCGGTCTCGCCCACCTCGACGCTCACGCCCTGGGCGTAGTCCTTCGCGCCCACGGCCTGGCGGATGTTGCCGATCACGCGGGCCGCGCCACCGCCGAGGGCGTGGACGCCGGGGACCTCGGCCGCGGCGATGCCGGCGACCTTCGCGACGAC
>NZ_LDRT01000235.1 GCF_001476655.1 Microbacterium testaceum
ACGCCGGGCCAGCCGCACCGCGCCCACCCCGAACCGCACCGCACCACACCACCAGCCCCCGGCATCCGTTCCTCCACCGTCGAACGACCGCCCTGGCACCGGTCCCACGCCGCTGCAAGGATCAGACCATGAGCGTGATCGAGAACTCGAAGCTGACGGTCGTGGGCGCGGGAAGCGTGGGGGCGAGTGTTGCCTACGCCGCTCTGATCAGGGGATCCGCGCGGCACGTGGCGCTGTACGACATCGCCGAGGCCAAGGTCGAGGCCGAGGTTCTCGACCTCGCGCACGGCACCCAGTTCACCGGTTCGAGCGACATCGTCGGCGGCAGCGACGTCTCCGTCGCCGAGGGCTCGCACGTCGTCGTCATCACCGCGGGGGCCAAGCAGAACCCCGGCCAGACCCGCACCGAGCTCGCCGCCACCAACGCCCGCATCATCCGCGACATGATGCCCGAGCTGCTCGAGGTCGCCCCGAACGCGGTATACGTCATCGTCACCAACCCGTGCGACGTCCTGACCGTTCTCGCGCAGGAGGCCACGGGCCTGCCCGCGCGCCGGATCTTCGCCTCGGGCACGGTCCTCGACACCTCGCGCCTGCGCTGGAAGCTCGCGCAGCGCGCGGGAGTCGCCACCTCGAGCGTGCACGCGTGGATCGTCGGCGAGCACGGCGACACCGAGTTCCCCCTGTGGTCCACCGCGACGATCGGGTCAATCCCCATCACCGAGTTCGAGCTCCCCGACGGCGGGCGTTTCACGAAGGACGAACTGGATGCCATCGCC
>NZ_LDRT01000236.1 GCF_001476655.1 Microbacterium testaceum
CCACCAGCGCGCCGCCGCCGCGCAGGCCGCCGGGGTCTTCGACGCCGAGATCGTGCCGGTGGCCATCCCGCAGCGCAAGGGCGAGCCCGTCGTCGTCAGCGCCGACGAGGGGATCCGTCCCGACACGACGGTCGAGACCCTCGCGAAGCTGCGCCCCGCCTTCGCGGAGGGCGGGTCGATCACCGCGGGCAACGCCTCGCAGATCTCCGACGGAGCCTCCGCGGTCGTCGTCACCACCCGCGCGGTCGCCGACGAGAACGGCTGGGACGTGCTCGCCGTCGTCGGGGCGTCCGGCCAGGTCGCCGGCCCCGACAACTCCCTGCACGCCCAGCCCGCGCGGGCGATCGAGAAGGCCCTGCAGAAGCAGGGGATCGCGGCATCCGATCTCGATCTCGTCGAGATCAACGAGGCGTTCGGAGCGGTCGTGGCGCGCTCCCAAGCCGAACTGGGCCTGTCCGACGACGTCGTCAACCCGCACGGCGGCGGCATCGCCATCGGTCACCCGATCGGAGCCTCGGGCAACCGCCTCGTCGTCCACGCCGTCCACGAACTCGTCCGGCGGGGGAGCGGCACCGCGGCGGTCGCCCTGTGCGGTGGCGGCGGTCAGGGCGACGCGCTGATCCTCACGCGCTGACGACCTCTCACCCACAGGAAAGAACGGATGCCGCGACCTCGAGGTCGCGGCATCCGTTCGTCATTCGGGCTCAGCGCGCGAGACGCTTCTTCAACAGCG
>NZ_LDRT01000237.1 GCF_001476655.1 Microbacterium testaceum
ATGAGCGCCTCGGCGCGCGCGTGGTCTTCCGGATCGCGCAGGTCGAGGACGACCGAGCTCTTTCCCCGGTTGACGGACTCGAAATACGTCGTCATCCCCGACGGAGCGTACGGCGGCCCCCACACCCGCGTGTCGTCGCCGGTGCCGGGACGCTCCACCTTGATCACGCGCGCGCCGAGATCGGCGAGGGTCATCGTCGCGAGAGGGCCGGCGAGGACCCGCGAGAAATCGGCGACGACGATGCCGTCGAGGGGAGCGACCGCGGTGTCATCCTCGTCGCCGTCGAGACCGAGCATGGTCGCGAGTCTATCCAGCGGCGTCGTCGTCGGTCCGGATGATCGGGATGCCCGTCGTCTCGACCGCGACCTTGCGGCGATAGAGCTTCCGCTGCTCCGGCAGGGAGAGGTCGAAGATCACGGCCAGAACACGCACGACCGTGGTGACCACCAATCCGATGACCGCGGCGATCGGGAGCGGGACCCCGAAGGCGGACGCTGTCGCGACGACCGCGCACCCGCCGCCCGCGGCCACGGCGTAGAGCGAGCCGACGTGCATGATCGCGACGGGCAGTCCCATGAGCACGTCACGGAGGACGCTGCCCCCGACGGCCGCGAGAACACCGACGAAGACGGCTGGAACGGCCGGCAGTCCCAGGGCGAGCGCCTTGCTGGTCCCGAACACCCCGAAGAGCCCGATGACGACCGCGTCCAGCATGACGATGGCGCGGTTCAGCCGTTGGAAGAGCCCCGACAACAGCATGCCGACGAGAGCCGCGACGGTCGCGGTGATCAGGTACCAGTTGTTCTGGAGGGTCGCGGGAGTGAGCCCGAGAAGCAGATCGCGAATCAATCCACCGCCCATCCCGAGCAGGATGCCGATGATCGCGACGCCGAGGAGGTCGAGCCGCCGCTGCCCTTGGAAGCCCGAGGCGAACAGGGCACCCTGCACGCCACCGAGGGCGACGGCGGTGAGATCGGCCCACAGCGGGATGATGAAGACGGGCGGGTTCACGGCATCCATTCTCCGGGATGCGCAGATACGGAACCGGCTCGCGATC
>NZ_LDRT01000238.1 GCF_001476655.1 Microbacterium testaceum
CTCGGCGGGCTTGCCCGACCCGACCACCGACCCGTCACTGAGGCGGAGGTAGGTGGGCGACTCGTCGATGACCATGCCCAGCGCGGCTGCGTTGGCGGCGAGGTACTGCGGGGAGCTCAGGCCGGCGACGTCGTCGTACAGGATCTGCTTCTGGTACGTCAGGTCTCGCTGCTGCTGCGTGAGCGACGAGATCTCGAAGGAGCTCTGCGTGGTCAGGATCGAGAGCCCCATCTGCACGAGGGCGATGAGCACCGCTCCCGCCACCGCGATGACGCCGAAGGCGCGGCGGGGTACACGACGCCGTTCGGGGACAGGGACCGCCTGCAGCCGTCGGGGTTCGCGGACGGGGGCGGGGAACTCGGGTTCGATGTCGGCGTGGACAGCCCGGAGATCGATGGCCGGGGATGCGCTCATGCGTCCTCCTTGATTCTCTCGGCCGCACGCAGACGCACGGGGGTGGCGCGCGGGTTCGCCGCGCGTTCTTCGTCGCTCGCCAGTTCGGCGCCGCGCACGAGCAGGCGGAATTTCGGGGCGTGCTCGGGAAGCTCGATCGGAAGCCCCCGGGGAGCGGTGGCTGTCTCTTTATACACATCTCCGAGC
>NZ_LDRT01000239.1 GCF_001476655.1 Microbacterium testaceum
GTCGCCCAGGCCGTCGGCGGGCTCATGCACGTGACCGGCGCATCAGACGGGGAAGCCATGAAGGTCGGCGTCGCCCTCGTCGACGTCCTCACCGGGAAGGACGCCGTGATCGGAGTCCTTGCGGCGCTCCGACGGCGCGAGGCGACCGGAGAGGGTTCGCTGGTCGAGGTCAACCTCCTCTCGAGCCTGCAGGGCGGGTTGGTGAATCAGGCCGCCGCGCACCTCGGCGCCGGGATCGAACCAGGGCGCCTGGGCAACCGGCATCCCTCGATCGCTCCCTACGAGGCGCTGCGGTGCGCCGATGCGCCTCTCGCCGTCGCGTGCGGCAACGACGCGCAGTTCGCGCGGATGGCCGCGGTGCTCCGAGCGGCCGAACTGACCGCCGACCCGCGCTTCGCCACGAACGCTGACCGCGTCCGCCATCGTCTCGAGCTCGCCGCGCTCCTCGAAGACAAGCTTCGGGCGGAGACCGCGGCGACCTGGGCCGAGCGTCTGAACGCGGTCGGCGTCGCCGCGGGAGTCGTGAACACGGTCGGTGCGGGTATCGCGCTGGCCGAGGACCTCGGTCTGCACCCCGTGATCGACACCGTCGGTGACGACGGCCGGGTGTCCCGACAGATCCGGATGCCGATCACCTGGACACCGCCCTCCCCCGGTGCCC
>NZ_LDRT01000024.1 GCF_001476655.1 Microbacterium testaceum
CCGCGCACCCGCGCACCCGCCGTTGAGCGTCCAGGAAACGCCGTATCGCGCGCGGGCGTTACGGCGTGTCTTGGACACTCACCCACTCGCGGCCCGGGGTGGGCGCCTGCGCGGGCGGACCCGGCGGGTCAGCGGCGGCCGGCGGGGATGGGGGCGTCGCGGCGGGCGGCGGCCTCGAGGCGCTCCCGGCGCGCGTGGCGGGCGTGCTGCAGGACGCTCACCGTGACGATGATCGCGAGCAGCGCGTACAGCACGATCGTGAGCGGCGACGAGACGAAGATCGACGGGTCTCCCTCGGACACCGCGAGCGCTCGACGCATCTGCGTCTCGGCCATGGGTCCGAGGATCGCGGCGATCAGCACCGGGGCGAGCGGGATCGAGAACCGCCGCATGACGAAGCCGACCACGCCGATCGCGAGCGCGAGCCACAGGTCGACCACGCGCGAGGCGATCGCGTAGACGCCGAGCATCGCGACGACCGTGATGCCCGCGTAGAGGTAGTGACGCGGGATCAGCAGCAGCTTCGCCCACACCGCCGCGAAGGGCAGGTTGATGATCAGCAGGATGATGAGGCCCAGGAACAGGCTCGCCAGCAGCGGCCACACGAGGTCACCGGAGCGTTCGAACAGTAGCGGGCCGGGTTGCATCCCGTACTGCTGGAACGCGGCGATCATCATCGCGGCCGTCGCCGAGGTGGGCAGGCCCAGGCCCAGCAGCGCGCCCATCGCCGAGCCCGCGGTGGCGTTACCCGCGGCCTCGGGGGCGGCGACGCCCTGGATCGCCCCGCGGGTGCCGAAGTCGGTGTCACCGCGGCGGCGGGCGAGGCGCTTCTCGGTGCCGTACGCGAGGAACGTGGGCACCTCGGACCCGCCGACCGGGATCGCGCCGAAGGGCACCCCGAACGCCGTGCCGCGGAGGAACGCGGGCAGCGCCTGCCGCCACTCGCGCCGCGTGAGAAGCGGTGAACCGCTCGGGGCGACGAGCTTGCCGGGTCCGCCCGCGCGGCGGATGTGGCCCGCGACGTGCAGCACCTCGCCGATCGCGAGCAGGCCCACGGTGATGACGATGATCGAGATGCCGTCGAAGAACACGGGGCTGCCGCCGGTGAAGCGCTCGGCTCCCGTCATCCCGTCGATGCCGACGAGGGCGAGGGCGAAGCCGAGACCGAGGGCGACGAGGCCGCGCACGATCGAGTCGGCGACGACGGCCGAGATCGCCACGAACGCGAACACGGCGAGCGCGAAGTACTCCGCGGGCCCGAACACCTTGGCGAGCTCGACGATGTACGGGGCGAAGAACACCACCAGCACGCACGCGATCGTGCCGCCGAGGAAGGCGCCGATCGCCGAGGTGCCGAGCGCCTTCGCCGCTCTGCCGTCCTTCGCCATGCGATGACCCTCGAACGTCGTCGCGATCGCGGAGGAGTTGCCCGGGGTGTTGAGCAGGATGCCGGCGGTGGAGTCCCCGAACAGACCCCCGAAGTAGATCGAGGCGAACATGATGAACGCGCCGGTCGGGTCGAGGCTGAAGGTGACCGGCAGCAGCAGGGCGACCGCCATCGCCGAGCCGAGACCCGGAAGCACGCCCACGGCGGTGCCGAGCACGGCCCCGATGACGAGGAAGAGGAGGTTCTGCGGCGTGAAGGCGACCGCGAAGCCGCCCGCGAGGTTGATCAGCTGATCCACGGCGAGAGTCCTTCCAGGATGCCGGCGGGAAGCGACAGGCCCAGGCCCGCCCCGAACGCGAGCTGGACGAGGGACGACACGATGACGCTGACGCCGATGTCGAGCAGGGGCCGGCGGCTGCCGAACGCCCACGAGATGACCCAGAACAGGGCGGCGGCCGACAGGATCCAGCCGAGCACGGGGAGCACGACGATGAAGCCGGCGAGACCCGCCACGGTGATGCCGAGCGTGCGCCAATCCACCGACGCCGGCTTCGACGGCGACGCCACGTCCTCGGGAGAAACGACCCGCAGCTCGCCCGTCTCGTCGATCGCGCCGAGGTCCTCGAGCATCTCGTTCGAGATCTCGACAGGGTCATCGGCGACGTGCGCGCGGCGGCTCGTGCGCAGCACCTCGACGAGAAGCCCGATGCCGGCGAGCCAGAGGAAGCCGCTGACGAGCATCGGGAAGAACTGGGGGCCCGGGAAGGCGACGTCGGCAGGCACTTGCATGGTCGCCGTGCCGACCGTCAGGAACGCGGCGAGCACGAAGACCCCCGCGACGACCACCAGTTCGCTGCGGCCGGTGTACCAGCGGGGCGTCCGCTGCACCCGCAGCGACCCCGTGGTGAGGGTGGACGGTTCGGTCACAGACCCAGCTCCTTCATGATCGCGGTCGTGCGTTCGGTCTCCGCCGACAGGTAGGCGGCGAACTCGTCACCGGCGAGGAAGCTGTCGACCCAGCTGTTGCGGGTGAGCACCTCCTGCCAGGCCTCGGTCTCGCGCATCTCGGATGCCATGGCCACCAGCTCGGCGTGCACCTCGTCGTCGATGCCCGGCGGCGCCACGAGCCCGCGCCAGTTCGACATCGCGACGTCGACGCCCTGCTCGCGGAAGGTCGGCACGTCGACGTCGTCGAGGGGCTCCTCGGCCGACAGCGCCAGGGCGCGGAGGTTGCCCGACTCGATCTGGTCGCGGAAGTCGTTGTAGCCCGAGAGGCCCGCCTGCGTCGTGTGCGACAGGAGCGAGGTGACGACCTCGCCACCGCCGGGGTAGGCGAGGTAATTGACGCGCTGCGCGTCGATGCCGCCCTGCTGGGCGAGCATCCCGGCGAGCAGGTGGTCGATGCCGCCGAGCGAACCGCCCGCGATCGCCGTTCCCTCCGGGTTCGCGAGGAACGCCTCCATGAAGTCGTCGAGCGTCTGGAACGGAGAGTCGCCCGGCACGACCAGCACGTTGAAATCGTCGGCGAGGCGCACGATGGGCCGCACGTCCTCGAGGCTCACGGGTGACCGGTTGACGATGACCCCACCCACCATCACGCCCCCGGTGACGAGCATGATGTCGTGCCGGTCGCCCATCTCGGCGACGGCCCCGAGGCCGATCGTGCCGGCGGCACCGGGGATGTTCATCACCTGCACGGCACCGGCGATCCCCTCTTCGCGCATCACCTGCTGGGCCTCGCGCCCGAAGGTGTCCCAGCCGCCGCCGGGGGCCGCCGGGGCGACGATCGTGAGCTTCGTGCGGGGGTTTGCGACCCCGCCCGTCGCGGCCGCGCTGAGCCCCGCCGTGACGAACAGCGCCGCGGCGACCACGCCCACGACGACCCCCGTCACGCGTCGGCGTCGGGGCGGACGCACGGGGTGCTGCGCCTCTGGTGGCGTCGGATGCTGCATCGAACCCTCCCGGGACATCGTCGTTGCCGGATGAGAAGCTAGGTTGTCAGCGCCTCTCCCCCGGCGGCGCGCTCGAGAGCCTTTGCGCTCTTTGATGCTCACGACGATCCGCTCCCCGAGCGCCGTGCACGAGGAGGTGCCCATGTCGATCACTCGCCCCGACCGCGCGCCCGTGCGCGTGCGCCTCGCCGTCCTGCTCGCTCTGCAGTGCACGGTCGTGCTCGTGTGCGTCCTCGCCACCACGCTCGTCGCGATGTCGGTGCAGGAGCGCAGCATCCGGGCCGCGACCGAGGAACGCGTGCTCGACGTCGCCACGAGCCTCGTCGAACTCGACCAGGTGCAGCGCGCGGTGCTGCTCGACACCGACGCCGCCACCGCCGACCTCCAGCCACTCGCCGACGTCGTCGCCGCGGCATCCGGCGTCGACTATGTCGTGGTCACCGACGCCCGTGGCATCCGGCTCACCCACCCGAATCCCGTCGAGCGGGGACGCACGGTGTCGACGGATGCCACGGCGGTGCTGGCCGGAGAGACCTTCCTCGGCACGGAGACGGGGACGATCGGGCCGAGTTTGCGGGCGAAGGTGCCGATACGTGCGGGGGCCGCCGTGGTGGGGACGGCGTCGGTGGGTGTGCTCGAGACGGAGATCTCGCGCAGCTTCGACGAAGCGGTGGGCGGGATGCTGCCCTGGGTGGCGGGCTCCATCGTGCTGGGCGTGGTGCTCAGCGGGCTGCTCACCGCGGCGCTTCGCCGACGCGTGCGGCGCCTCGAGGCGGACGCGCGCGAGCTCGAGACGCAGCGGCGGATCTCCGGGGCGCTCCGCGACCAGACGCACGAGTTCCACACGCGCCTGCACGTGATCCGCGGGCTCGTGGCCGAGGGCGAGACCGGAGAGGCGCTGACCTACATCGGAGGGCTGGCGCCCGTGGCATCCGGCCTGTCGATCGACGATCCGGCGCTGCGCGCGCTGCTGGACGGACTCGCCGCCGAGGTCCCGGGGCTACGGGTGGACCCCGCGAGCCTCGTGCTCCGCGGGAGCATCGACGACGAGGTGCTGACGGTCGTGGGGAACCTCGTCCGCAACGCCGCCGAGGCGACCGGGGGCGAGGGACGCATCGACGTGCTCCTGCTCGCGGGCGACGAGCGACTGACGATCGACGTCGCCGACGACGGTCCCGGCGTCGCCCCCGCCGACGTGACGCGGATCTTCGACCGCGGGGTCAGCTCGAAGGCCGGCGCGGAGCGGGGCGTGGGGCTCGACCTCGTGCGCCGGATCGCGGGAGCGCGCGGAGGCTCGGTCACGGTCGGGCGATCCGCCCCGGGCGGGGCGCGCTTCACCGTGGAGCTGCCGCGCGTGGGGGCGCGGCCGTGATCCGGGATTCCCGCGCGCCCCTCCCCCAGGTTGAGTGTCCACAACACCCGGAGGGTTTCTCGAGGCGTCCGGGTGTTGTGGACACGCAACGGGGTGGCCGGGGTGCGCGACGGGTGCAGCGCGCGCACGGATCGCCGGGGAGGGGGCGCGGATGAGTCCGGATGCCGTGATCCGCACGATCATCGTCGACGACGACGCCGCGGTGGTGCGGTTGCACACCGCGTATCTCGACGCGCTAACCGGGTTTCGCCTCGTGGGGACGGCCCGGACCGGCGCCGCGGGGGCGGCGCTTGCGGCGGGAAGCGACATCGACCTCGTGCTGCTCGACATGAACCTCCCCGACTTCAGCGGCGTCGAGGTGCTGCACCGGCTGCGGCTCGTTCGGGAGTGGGACGTCGACGTGCTCGTCATCAGCTCCGCCCGCGACACCCTCACGATCCGTCAGGCCGCGGCGGCGCACGTCGTCGGGTACCTCGCCAAGCCCTTCACGCGCGAAGCGTTCGTGCGGCGTCTCGAGGAGTACCGCCGCGGCCGCGCGGAACGGCCCGCCGAGGTGCCGGTCAGCATGGGGCAGGGCGACATCGACCGGCTGGTCTCACCGGTGACGTCTCCGGTGCGCACGGTCGTGGCATCCGAAGCTCTCCTCCCCAAGGGGCTCGCGGAGTCGACCATGCACACCATCCGGGCCGCTCTTCACCCCGTGACCCCGGCGAGCGCGCGAGACATCGCGGCCGCGTCGGGCGCCTCTCGCGCGACGGTGCGGCGGTATCTCGACGTGCTCGTGGCCCGCGGCGAGATCGACGTCTCGCACCGCTTCGGCGCCCGCGGCCGCCCCGAGGTGCTGTACCGCCTCGCCGCGCGCTGACCCGGCGCAGCGACGGCAGGTTGAGTGTCCAAGACACGCCGTCACGACGTGCGGAGTTACGGCGTGTTCTGGACACTCAACGGATTCGAGCGCCGGGCTCACCGCGGCCGAGGCGGCGCCGTCGTGCCGCGGGCGACGAGACGCGTCGGCAGCAGGAGGTGCGTCTCGGGGAGGTCCTCTCCGGCGAGGAGGGCGAGGACCATCCGCACGGCCTCGGCGCCGAGGCGCTTCATCGGCTGGCGCACGGTCGTCAGCGCGGGTTGGGCGCGCGCGGCCTCGGGGACGTCGTCGAAGCCCACGACCGAGAGGTCGTCGGGGACGCGCAGTCCGCGCTCGGCCGCGACGTCGATGATCGACAGCGCCGACAGATCGTTCGCCGCGAACACCGCGGTCGGGGGGTCGTCGAGCGACAGCATGGCCTCGGCGGCCTCGCGCGCGACGTCCTGCTCGTACCGCCCGACACCGACGAGGGCGGGATCGAACGGGATGCCGGCGGCCGAGAGCCCTTCCCGGTATCCGGACGCGCGAGCCACCGCCGACCGCAGGTCCGGCCGACCGGCGATGAAACCGATGCGCCGATGCCCGAGCTGGACGAGGTGGTGCACCGCCTGCTGCGCCCCGATGAAGCTGTCGGATTCGACGGTGGGAAGGTCGGCGCGGCCCGTATGCGGGTCGATCGCGATGATCGGCACGTCGCTGGTGACGTTGACCACGGTCGGGGTCACGATGATCGCCGCGTCGATGAGCGTGCCGCTGAGGCGGCTGAGCGAGCGACGCTCCCAGCCCTCCCCCTCGCTCCTCGAGCCGCTGTAGGCGAGGAGATCGTACCCGGTGCCGGACAACGCACCCCCGACGCCCTTGAGGATCTCGGCCGAGAACGGCTCGATCGCCGCGACGAGCACGCCGACGACGCCCGTCTTCCGGGAACGCATACTGCTCGCGACGAGACTCGACTCGTACCCGAGGGTCTTCACCGCGTCCAGGACCCGGCTCACGGTCTCGGGCGAGACCCCGTACCGCCCGTTGACGGCTTTCGACACCGTGGCCACCGAGACACCGGCCGCCGCGGCGACGTCGTGGATGGTGGCGCGTCGGGTCATGGCATCAGACCATAGCGTGGAAATCATTTTCGAAAACGTTTGACGCGTGTCTGCCCCCGGGCGACACTGCTCAGACCCGGGGCGCAGCACACGCCCCGGGAACCGGCATCGCTGCCGACGACCACCGCGCGTCCCCGAGGGACGCACCTCGACGAAGAGAAACGGGAATCACATGAACACGCGCAAAATCCTCGCCGGAGCGGCCCTCGCCGTCGCCGGCACCCTCGCGCTCGGCGGTTGCGCCGGCGGCGGCGGGGGGCAGAACGCCGACGGCTCGGTCACGCTGACGCTGTGGCACAACTCCACCACCGGTGACGGCAAGAAGTACTGGGAGGACACCGCCGCAGCCTTCGAGGCGGCCAACCCCGGCGTCACGATCGAGATCCAGGCCGTGCAGAACGAGGAGATGGACGGCAAGCTCCAGACCGCCCTCAACTCCGGAGACGCCCCCGATCTCTTCATGGCCCGCGGCGGCGGCAAGCTCGCCGACATCGTCGCGGCCGGTCAGGTGATGGACCTCACCGACAAGATCTCCGCGGATGCCAAGACCGCCCTCGGCACCTCGCTCAACGCCTTCGAGGTCGACGGCAAGAACTACGGCATGCCCGTCGCCGTCCTCCCCTCGGGCATCTTCACCGCGCAGGACCTCCTCACCGCCGCGGGCGTCACCGAGGCTCCCGCCACCATCTCCGACCTCGAGGCCGCGGACGCGAAGATCCGCGCGACCGGTGTCTCCCCGATCGCCGTCGGCGCGAAGGACGCCTGGCCCGCCGCGCACTGGTACTACAACTTCGCGCTGCGCGCCTGCTCGAAGGACGTTCTGGATGCCGCGGCGCAGAGCCGCAGCTTCGACGACCCGTGCTGGCTCCAGGCGGGCGAGAATCTCGAGTCGTTCCTGAAGACCCAGCCGTTCAACGAGGGCTTCCTCACCACCGCGGCGCAGCAGGGTGCCGGATCGTCCGCGGGTCTGCTCGCCAACCACCAGGCCGCCATGGAGCTCATGGGCGCCTGGAACCCCGGCGTGATCGCCTCGCTCACCCCCGATGAGAAGCCGCTGGCCGACCTCGGCTGGTTCCCCTTCCCCGAGGTCCCCGGCGGCAAGGGAGAGAAGGGCGCCATCATGGGCGGCGTCGACGGCTACTCGTGCTGGGTCAACGCTCCCGCGCAGTGCACCGACTTCCTGAACTTCCTCGTCGACAAGGAGAACCAGGAGAACTACGCCGCAGCGTTCCAGACCATCCCCGCCTCGAGCGAGGCGACGGATGCCGTCACCACCCCCGCCCTGCAGTCGGCTCTCCAGGCGTACACCGAGGCCCCCTACGTGTCGGTGTGGCTCGACACCCTCTACGGCCAGAACGTCGGTAACGCCCTGAACGTGGCGGTCGTGGACCTGTTCGCCGGCAAGGGCAGCCCGCAGGGCATCGTCGACGCGGTCAACGCCGCCGCCTCGCGCTGAGGAGTCCCGATATGACCACCGTGCGTCACCCGGTCGCCACCGCGTCCGACGACGTCGCCGGTCGCCGCCTCGCCGAGGAGGGTGCCCCGCGCACCCCCTCGGCCGGGCGGCCGCCCGTCCGCCGTCGCCGCGAGAACTGGCGCATCCGCGGCGAGCTCGCGATCCTCCTCGGCCCCGCCCTGGTCGTCTTCGTCTCGTTCGTCATCCTCCCGGTGGTCCTCGCCGCCTACTACGGCTTCTACAAGTGGTCGGGCTTCGGCACCCCCACCGACTTCGTCGGCATCCGCAACTACGTCACGATCCTCACCGACCCCGCCTTCCACGAGGCTCTCGGCCACAACGCCTTCATCGTGATCGGCTCGCTCGTCCTGCAGGGACCGCTCGCCCTCGGCCTCTCGCTGCTGCTGAACCGCAAGATGCGGGCGCAGTCGCTCATCCGCGTCCTGATCTTCGTGCCCTACGTCATCTCCGAGGTCGTCGTCGGCCTCGGCTGGGGCCTCATGCTGCAGTCGGGAGGCGCGCTGAACGGGCTGCTCGACAAGATCGGACTCGGAGCCCTCCGCGCCGACTGGATCTCCGATCCGGCACTCGCGATCTGGACGCTGCTGATCATCATCACGTGGAAATACATCGGCTTCGCCGTCATCCTCTTCCTCGCCGGTCTCCAGGGCATCCCCGAAGAGCTCAGCGAAGCCGCCGCGATCGACGGGGCCTCCTACTGGCAGATCCAGCGCCACATCGTGCTCCCCCTCATGGGACCGACGATCCGCATCTGGGCCTTCCTGTCGATCATCGGCTCGCTGCAACTGTTCGATCTCGTCTGGATCATCTGGGGACAGTACGTCGCCTCGACCGCGGGCACCTCGACCATGGCCACCTACATGGTCGCCAACGGGCGCAATGCCGGCAGCTTCGGCTACGGCAGCGCCGTCGCCGTGGTGATGTTCCTCATCTCGCTCGCCGTCGCCCTCATCTATCAGCGCTTCGTGCTCCGTCGCGACACGGCCGGCGCTCTCACGGGAGGCACCAAGTGACCGCCACCGCCACCCTCGTCACCCCGCGGGGAAGCAAAGCCCCGCGCCGGACCCCCGCAGGCACCAACCGCGGCTCGTCCGTGCTCGTCGGCTTCGTCGCTCTGCTGCTCATCGGCATGATGCTCGCGCCGGTCGTCTACATCATCCTCGGCGGCTTCCGCTCGAACGCCGAGATCACCGTCGACCCGTCGGGCTTGCCCACCCGGTGGAACTGGGAGAACTACGCCGATGTCCTGACCAGCGGCGTCTTCTGGGGCCAGGTCGGCAATTCCGCGATCGCGGCCGTCGCCACGACCGTCTTCGTCGTGGCGCTCGGCCTCATGGCCGCGTACGCCCTGTCGCGCTACCGCTTCCGTGGTCGCGGTGCGGTGTACGCCCTGTTCACCGCGGGGCTGATGTTCCCGATGACGGTGGCGATCACCCCGCTGTACATCCTCGTCCGCAACCTCGGGCTGATGAACTCCCTCGCGGGCGTCATCGTTCCGCAGATCGCGTTCGCCCTGCCGCTGACGATCATCATCCTGTCGCCGTTCCTCGCCGCGATCCCGAACGAGCTGCAGGAAGCCTCCTCGATCGACGGGCTCGGCCGCCTCGGGTTCTTCTGGCGCATGGTGCTGCCGCTCGCCGTCCCCGCGGTCGTGACCGTCGGCATCCTGGCCTTCGTCAACAGCTGGAACTCGTACATGCTGCCGCTGTTCATCCTCAACAACGAAGCGACCTACACGCTGCCGCTGGGGACGCAGGCCTTCGCCTCGCAGTACTCCGTCGACACCGCGCGCGTACTCGCGTTCACCTCGCTGTCGATGATCCCCGCTCTGCTGTTCTTCAGCGTGTTCGAGCGGCGCATCGTCGGCGGCCTGACCGGCGCCGTGAAGGGCTGATCCACGATGACCATCCACCGCACCGACGTCGGTGCTGCCCTCGAGGCCGGCATCTCCCCCCGCGTCCAGGCCCTCTTAGCCGACATGACCCTCGACGAGAAGCTCGCGCAGCTCGTGGGCTACTGGGTCGATCAGGGAGACGAGGTCGTCGCCCCGCTCTCGGGCGAGAAGGTCACGACCGCTGCCTACACGGATGCCACGGTGCACGGCCTCGGCCACCTCACGCGCGTGTACGGCACGCGTCCGGTCGACCCGATCGAGCGCGCCGAGTGGCTCTGGGGCGAGCAGCGTCGACTGCAGACCGAGACGCGGCTCGGCATCCCCGCGATCGTCCACGAAGAGTGTCTGACGGGCTTCGCCGCGTGGAAGGCCGCGACATTCCCGACGCCGCTGGCGTGGGGCGCGTCGTTCGATCCGGAGACGGTCGAGCTCATGGCATCCGCGATCGGTCGGTCGATGCGCGACCTCGGGGTGCACCAGGGACTCTCGCCCGTGCTGGATGTCGTGCGCGACCCCCGCTGGGGACGCGTCGACGAGTGCATCGCGGAAGACCCGTACGTCGTCGGGACCATCGGCACGGCGTACGTGCGGGGCCTCCAGAGCGCGGGCGTCCACGCGACGCTCAAGCACTTCGTCGGGTACTCCGCCTCGCGCGCGGGTCGCAATCACGCCCCCGTGTCGGCGGGTCCGCGCGAGCTGCAGGACGTGTTCCTGCCGCCGTTCGAGATGGCCGTGCGCGACGGAGGGGCGCGTTCGGTGATGAACGCGTACGTCGAGATCGACGGGGTCCCGATCGCCTCTTCCCCCGAGATCTTCACCGACCTCCTGCGCCGCCGCTGGGGGTTCGACGGCACGGTCGTGTCGGACTACTTCGCGGTGGAGTTCCTCCGCTCCATGCACGGCATCGCCGGCAGCCTCGGCGAAGCCGCCCAGCTCGCCCTCGAGGCGGGGATCGACGTCGAGCTCCCCGGCCCCGACGCCTATCCGCATCTGGCCGAGCGGGTGGCATCCGGAGCTCTTCCCGAGGCCGTGGTCGACCGCGCCGTCGCCCGGGTGCTCGCCGAGAAGGAGGACCTCGGACTCCTGGATGCCGACTTCGCCGACGCCCCGACCGAGATCGACCTCGACGACGCCGAACACCGGGCGCTGGCCCGCCGTCTCGCTCTCGAGAGCGCGGTGCTGCTGCGCAACGACGGAGTGCTCCCCCTCGCGACGCCCGCACGGATCGCGGTCATCGGCCCCAACGCCGACAGCGCGGAGGCGCTGATGGGGTGCTACTCGTTCGCGAACCACGTGCTCGCCCACCACCCGGGCTTCGAGATGGGCTTCGAGATCCCGACCGTCCGCGAGGCCCTGGCCTCTCGGTTCGGCGACGTCACGTACGCCTTCGGGTGCCCGGTGGAGGGCACGGACATCGAGGGCTTCGCCGAGGCGACCTCGGCGGCTCGAGACGCCGACGTCGCGATCGTCGTCGTCGGCGATCGCGCCGGGCTCTTCGGCCGCGGAACCGTCGGCGAGGGCAACGATGCCGACTCGCTCGAGCTCCCCGGCATGCAGCGGAAGCTCGTCGAGGCCGTGGTCGCGACCGGGACGCCGGTCGTGCTCGTGCTGCTGACCGGCCGGCCGTATGCGCTGAGCTGGGCCCTCGACGGCCTCACCGGTCCCGCGGCGGTGCTGCAGGCCTTCTTCCCGGGCGAGGAGGGCGGGCCCGCGTTGGCTGCGCTTCTGGCGGGGGATGCCACCCCGTCGGGGCGTCTTCCCGTCTCCCTCCCCCGCTCCGCCGGGGCCCAACCCTATTCATACCTGCGTCCGCTGCTCGGCGGACCGTCGGGCGTGACGAGCACCGACCCGACCCCCGTGCGGCCTTTCGGCTTCGGGCTGTCGTACACGACGTTCGCGCGCGGAGAGCTGCGGGTGGACGGGGTCGCGGCGGCAGAAGCGCTCGGCGACGCCGAGGTGCCGGGCTCCGGAACCGTCGCCGACGTCCGCGCGGGCGACGCCTTCACGGTGTCGGCCCGCGTCACCAACACCGGAGCCCGGCACGGAGCCGACGTCGTGCAGGTGTACGCGCACCGATCCGTGGCCAGCGTGACCCGCCCGGTTGCGCAGCTGGTCGCCTACGCCCGCGTCGAGCTCGAACCCGGCGAGAGCGCCGAAGTCCGCTTCACGGTGCCCGCCTCGCGGCTGGCATACAGCGACCGGTCGCTCCGCCGCGTGGTCGAGCCCGGCGAGGTCGAGCTGCGGCTGGGGCCCTCGTGCGCCGAGGTCGACGAGGCGGTCGGGCTGCGGATCACCGGGCCGACGTACGAGCTGGGGGGCGACGACGCGCGCGTGGTCGAGGTGGAGGTGCGGCGGGGCTGAGCGCGGGTGCGGTGCGACACGATCACCGCTGTTTCGCATCGCGCTCGGCGTCCGCATCGCCCCGCTGTCACATGTCGAGCAGTTGCAGCGCGAGAGTGACCAGTTTGTCCTTTCCGAGCTGACTGTCCTGTCCCCAGCGACCGCCGCCGATCTGGACGTGGACACCGGGGACGACCACTGTTCCCGAGCCCCCGTCGACGGGCGCGGACCCCGTGTCGAGCCACAGTCCCACGCCTCCCCGCGCGTCCAGCCGCGGGTCGGTGAAGTAGCCCTTGATCCCGTACTGCTCCGCTACAGCCGGGTCAGGCACATCCGAGGTATCCGCCGTGATGGTCACCGTGAACATCCGGATGTCGGTGAGCGCCGAGATGTCTTCCTCGGTGGGCTGCCACACGCACGAGATCGAGTCTTGCTCGACGTAGGAGCCCTCCTTGTCGAGAGGCATGCCCGCAACGTCGTCCGCCGCGACCGCAGCGATCTGGTCACAGCTGGTGATGTGGGGGAAGGGGTGCGCGGCGCCGATCTCGTCGGGTTGCGACGGTTCGGACGCACCTGCCTGGTTCGGTTCCTCAGTCGCGGGCGCAGCGGAGGGCGCCACGGACCCGACGGGAACGCACCCCGCGAGCAGCGTGGCTGACAGCAGAGCACCGACCATCATCCATTGACGAGCTGATTTCACGGTCGGCATGTTAGCCGCCTCCCCTGAACCCGGAAGGTCGAGCCGGTCCGGACGCCGGTGGGACCGCACGAGCCGGGCCAGGCCGCGCGGCGCATGCGCTCTCAGCTCACCGGCTCGCTCGCGAGAACCGCACCATACCCGACCGCGCCGTCGATGATCGTGCCGCGCACACGCACGTCGGGCAGATCGTCGGGAGCGGGCGCGAACAGGTCGCCCTCGAAGACGGTGAAGCTGGCGCGGCGGCCCGGCGCGATCACTCCCTCGTCGAGGCCGGCCGTCTCCGCGGCCGAGACGGTGTACGCCGTGAGCGCCTCCGCCCGTGTCAGCCGCTGCGACGGCACCACCGCGCCCATGTCGACCGCACCGACCCGCCGCCGCATCTCCGCGATCGCGATGATCTCCCTCGGGTCGAAGGGACCGATGGGCCAATCCGATCCGATGACGACCGTGGTCCCGGCATCCAGGAGGTCCTTCATCGCGAACGCGCGGTCGGCGCGTGCGGCGCCGAGCCGTTGCGACCAGTTGTCGCTCTGGTCCGCACGCAGGGACATGCAGCAGTGCGCCGGCTGCATGCTGGCGGCGACCCCGGCGCGCGCGAAGCAGTCGACGAGTTCGACCGGCAGCGTCTCGATGTGCTCGATGCGGTGCCGTCCTCGCGCGGGGGCGTCGACCTGAGCGAGGGTGGCGAGCGCGAACTCGATCGCGGCGTCGCCGATGGCGTGCGTGGCGGTCGCCACCCCACGGGAGGCGAAGAAGCGCACCGCCTCGACGTATTCCTCGGGGTTCTGCCAGATCGAATGGGTCGACTCGCCGTGCGAGTCGGGCGAGCGCAACCAGGCGGTGCCGTTGTCGACGGTTCCGTCGAGGAAGAACTTGACCCCGTCGACCGACCACCTCTCGCCCCGGCGGGCCTGCAGATCGACCAGGCGCGTCAGCTCGTCGGGACTCGCGCCCGGCTCGCAGACGGGTGACACCCGATAGCGCAGGGGCAGCGTGCCCACCGACTCCGCCGTGGTCAGGAGGGCGATCTCGTCGGGGTCGAGGATGAGGGAGTGCGTGAGGGTGAGCCCCGCCGAGGCCATCCTCGCCAGCAGGTCGAGGAGCTCTCGGGCCTGCTCCTCGTGCGGGGGTTGGGGCACCGCCTTCTCGACGAGCGCGACGGCCTCCATCTCCCACACCGCGCCCGTCGGGCGGCCGTCGGCGCGGCAGGCGATCTCGGCGTTCGAGGAGAACTCCACCGCCCCGTCGACGCCGGCAGCCTCCAGCGCCTCGGCCGACAGGAAGGCGCCGTGGTAGTCGAACGTCTTCACGAAGACCGGTCGTCCCGGCACCGTCGCGCGGAAGAAGTCGACGCCGATGTCCGCGTCGGCGTACACCCGCGGCCCGAGGTTCCACCCCACGATCCACCCCTCCGACTCGTGCGCCGCCGCGCGGAGAGCAGCGGCCAGCTCGACGATGTCGTCGACCGTGCCGAGGTCGATGCCGCGGGTCGTCCGCATCCCGATGACGGGGTGCGAGTGGAGGTCGAGCAGCCCCGGCGCGATCGTCGCGTCGCCGAAGTCGTACCGGTGCGCCGCCGTCTGCGCCCACTGCTCGCCCTCGGCCCGATCGCCGACGTGGACGATGCGCGCGTCCCGCACCGCGATGGCCTGAGCCGCGGATCCGGCGGTGACGACATGGTCCGCGAAGTACACGGCGTCGAACGCCGACGCGCTCACTCGCCGACCGCCGACTTCTCGCGGTCGTCGGACGCTTCATCGACGGATCGCTTCCCCATCTGTCCCCACGCGCGTTTCAGCGTGCGCTGAATGGAGCGGTCGAGAGCGACGGCCACGATCAGCGTCGCCCCCACGAGCATCGTCTGCAGGAACGGCGACACCTGCAGGAACACCAGGCCGTTGCTGAGCACCTTGAAGAACAGCAGACCGGCCACCACGCCCGAGATCCGGCCCATGCCGCCCTCGAACGCGACTCCGCCGAGCAGGACCACGGTCAGGGCCTGCAGTTCCATCCCGGAGCCGATGGTCGGGCTGGCCGACTGCACCTTGGCGGTGAGCAGGATGCCGACGATCGCCGCCGCGACGCCCGAGGCCAGGAACATCTGGAAGCGTCGCAGGCGCACGTTCACGCCCATGAGGTGCGCCGCGCGTTCGTTGCCGCCGATCGCGAGGATCTCCTTGCCGAGCCGGTTGCGGCGCAGGAAGTACCAGCCGAGGGCGATGACGACCACGAGCAGGACGATCTGGATCGGGATGGGTCCGACGCTCGCCGTCCCGAGCCCGCGGAAGTCGTCGGGCAGGCTCGACCGCTGCACGGTCTTGCCGCCGGTGATCAGCTGGGCGAAGCCGCCCCACACGCTGAGGAAGCCGAGCGTCACCACGATGGGGTTCAGCCCCCCGTAGGCGACGAGCAGTCCGTTCAGCGCGCCGGCGACCAGGCCCAGGAGCAGCCCGACACCGATGCCGAGCAGGGTGTTCCCCGTCTGCGACATCACGAGCGCGGACGACACCGCGGATGCCGAGGCGACCGAGCCGATGGACAGGTCCACCGACCCCGACATGAGCAGGAACGCGAGGGGGATGACGACGATCGCCAGCTCGGACGACTGCAGGAGGATGTTCTGCGCGTTGCCCAGCGTGAAGAAGTTGCCGTTGAGCAGCGTGAAGAGCGCGATCAGCAGGATGAGCGCGGCGAAGATGCCGTTCTTGGCGAGGAAGAGCCGGAGAGAGGCCGGTCGGACGTTCATGCGTGTGCTCCTTCCGAACCGGCGGCCTGAGGCACCCGGTCGGCGAGTTCGAGGAGGGTCGCGAGCAGGTGCTCGTCGAAGGAGGGGGTGCGGTCGAGCTCGGCGACCTGGTCGCCGAGCAGGGCGTACGCGCGGTCGCAGACGCCGGCGATCTCGTCGGACTCCGCCGAGGCGACCACCACGGTCGTCCCGGCGCGCGCGAGATCCCGGACGGCGCGGACGATGTCGGCTTTCGCCCCGACATCGACGCCCTGGGTCGGTTGCGCCAGCAGCAGCACGCGCGGCGCGTGCGCGAACATCCACCGCGCCAGCAGGTGCTTCTGCCGGTTGCCGCCCGAGAACTGATCGATCGTGGCCGCGGCATCCGGACCGAGGATGTTCAGCGCCGCGCGAGCGCGATCGTACGTCCGCGTGGTGTTGCGCCCGCTGATCCACCACCCACGGCCGGCCGCACGCCGGTACCACGGGAGGAAGACGTTCTCCGAGGCGCTCAGTCCGGACACGAGCCCGTCGCGCTCACGGTCGCCGGGAACGAGATGGATGCCACGGCGCAGCGCGCCGCGCGGATGAGCGACCTCGATGCTCTCTCCCGCCGTGATGGAGAAGCGTCCGCGCAGCCCGTACACCGCTTCGACGAGGTCGTACTGCGCCCCGCCGGCCATACCGAAGAGGCCGACGACCTCGCCCTCCCGGAAGGAGAGCGTGTGGGTACCGTGGCGAACTTCCAGACCCACCGCCCCGGTCTCGGCCGGGGCGAACTCGCTGTCGGCGAGGTCGGGGGCCAGCGCGCGGGCGAGGCGGCGCGGAGTGAAGTGGGACGCCGTCTCGTCGGCGACCAGCGCGCCCCCCGACAGGATGAGGATCCGCTCGCAGACGTCGAGGATGTCGGGCAGACGGTGCGAGACGTAGACCACGGCCACCCCATCGGCCGCGAACCGGCGGATGAGTCGATGCAGCGCCTCGGTGTCCGCCTGCCCGAGAGCCGCTGTCGGCTCGTCCAGCAGAAGCACCCGCATCTCCCGCCCCACCAGGCCGCGCGCGAGGGCGACGAGCTGGCGTTGGCCCAGGCCGAGGCTCGCGACGGGAGTGTCGAGGTCGAGATCGCACCCGACGCGATCGAGGGCCGCGCGGGCTGCCGTGCGTCGATCCGCGCGAGATGGGGCCGGCTGCGTGAGCCAGAGGTTCTCCTCCACCGTCAGGTTCGCGGCGAGCGCGGGTTCCTGGTGCAGGATCGTGATGCCGAGGGCCGCGACCTCGCGCGGCGTGATGCCGGCGGGAACGGGTTCGCCGTCGAGGAGGTAGCCGCCCGAGGTGGGCCGCACCACGCCGCCCAGCACGTTGAAGAGCGTCGACTTGCCGGCGCCGTTGTGTCCGAGAAGGCCCACGACCTCTCCCGGCGCAATGCGCCCGGAGAGGTCGTGCAACGCCCTCGTCGCTCCGAAGTCCACCGTGACGCCGGTGAACTCCAGGCGGGGAGTCGTCGAAGAGGTCATGTGGAGCCGCGCCGTCACTTCTTGTCGGAGTAGAAGGACGTGTAGTTGTCGCGCGTGACCTCGGTCGAGGTGATCGTGACGTCCTCGGGCTTCTCGCCGTCGGCCGCCGCGATGAGCATCTTGGCGTTGGCCTCACCCAGCACCTTGGCCGGCAGGATGTAGCTCAGACGCCAGATCGAGTTCGGCTCGCCGTAGATGTCGAGCACCTCGTCGGTGGCATCCAGTGCTCCGAGCAGGTACGACGGGTCGTCCTTTGCGACACCCTGATCCATCAGGTACTGGTACGCGCCCTGGAGCGTCTCGGATGCCATGCCGAGCCAGATCTTCGTCCCCGGCTGCGCGGCGAGCTGGCTCTGCGCGGCGGCGTAGCCGTCGTCGAGCGAGATCACCGAGATCTGGTTCACGGCGACGTCGGTGCCGCTGTTCTTCAGGCCCTCGACGATGCCCTCGCTGCGCTCGCGCCCGAGGTCGGTGTCCCAGTATCCGAGCAGGGCGACCTGCTGTGTGCCCGCCGATGCGTACTTCTCCTTGACCCACGCACCCGCGGCCTCGCCGAGCGTGACGCCGTCGTCGTGATTGTTGAGCTTCACGGCGCTCGACACGCCCTCCCACGCGCTGGCGTACCCGAGGACCGGGATGCCGGCCGCTTGCGCCTTCTCGGTGACGGCGACCGTGGAGTCCGATTGCACCGGGTAGCCCATGATGGCCTTGATGTCGCCGCGCTGGATCCAGTTCTCCCAGTCGTTGACCTGGGTCTGGATGTCCCAGCCCGGGTCGTCGGTCACGAACTGGTACCCCGCCTCTTCGACGATCGGCTTCATGACCTCGAGCTGGTCGTTCCAGATGGGGATGTCGAGGCCTGCGAAGCTCATGGCCACAGCGCCCTTGCTGCCGCCCGCTCCCCCGTCTCCGCTCGCGCCCGTGGCACCCGCGCATGCGGACACCGACAGTGCTCCCGCGAGCACCAGGACTGCCGCAGCGAGTCGCGTCTTTGTGTTCATCCGTCCTTCTCCTGCCGTGTGCCGGAGCGCAACCCGCCCCGGGTGAGCACGACAGTAGAAGCGGATCGCCGGACGCTTCTCAGTAAGAATGCGGAGGCGAGCGAGATCGTCACGCACGGTTACCGAACCGAAACACGCCTCACCGCGAGAAGGGGACGAGGAGCGGGGCGCGACGGCGTCAGCCGAGCAGGTGGACCAGAGATGTCTCGGGCGTTCCCTCGGGCCGGTAGAGCGCGTTGCGCACGGCACGTCCCGTCGCCTGCCCGCGCCGGGTGCAGTCGAGCTTGCCGAGGATGTTCGAGATGTGCGTGTGCACGGTGCGCACGCCCACCTCCATGGACTCGGCGATCGCCTCGTTCGTCCCGCAGCTGATCAGACGGGTCAGCACGCGCACCTCGGTCAGGGTGAGTCCGTACGGGGCGGGCACCTCGCGCTCGATGACGGTCACCGAGTGCCCGGCGGAATCCTGCTCGTCGGCGTGACGCCGCACCACGACGCGGTACCAGGCGCGACCGGACGTCCACAGGAAAGCGACCTCGCCCGCCGGGGCGTCGAAGACGGGTGCGATGGCCTCGAGGAAGCCCGGTTGGGTGACCGTCTCGGCCATCTGCCGGCCCGCCATCGGCGAGAGTGCACCGGAGCGCTGCACGACCGCCGCATGCGCCGAGGTCGGCACGGCCTCGAGCTCGTGCGCCGTGGCGCTGATCGCGTGCGCGAGCAGAGTGGCGAGCGCCGCGGACGTGCGCCGACGCGCGGTGTCGTAGAACCCCTCGGTCCGCGATGAGAAGTTCGCCAGGCCCACGTACCGGCCGCGGTGCTTCAACTCGAGCGTGATGCCGTCGCGAAAACCGGCCGGGGCGAGGAAGCCGTTGTAGATGTCGGAGCGGCGGAAGCTCCCGGCGACGTTGCGCTCGGCACTGATCGACGTCGGCAGGTCGTCGTCGGCGTCGACCGGATACCAGACGGGGGACGGCCAGTTCTGGGTGAAGTCCTCCGCGAGAGCGCGTGCCACATCGCCGGGGTAGCCGATCTGCGCCATCTGTCGGTGCAGGTCGTCGCTGCGGTCGAACACCAGCACCTGCGCGGCGTCGAACGGCAGGATCGAGCGGACGGCTTCGAGGTGCTGGCGCATCAGTTGCGACGCCGTCAGTGGGATGAGCGCGTCGGAGAACTCGCGCGACCACGAGCGAACGACAGCGTGGTCCATGGCGGCATCCGGGGATTCTCGAGTGCGACGGTGCGGGTGTGATGAATGTAACACCGCCGGACACGGGCGGCTTCGCCGCGCGGACTGCGTGTGCGCGCATCCGCGTTAGCGTGGACCCACGCCACGCACGCGCGAGAGGACCCGATGACGCCGCACGAGGAGACCCCCGCCCGACCCGAGACCGTCGTCGGCAACCCGGCCTCCCGGATCCACCCCGACCACGACGACGCCCGGGCCGACCCGTGGTCGATCGACCTCGAGCGGATCCAGTTCTCGCCGTACTTCTCTCGGCTCTCGGCGGTGACGCAGGTCGTCTCTCCCTCCCTCGGCGCCGCACCCGTCCACAACCGCCTCACGCACACGCTCAAGGTGAGCGCGATCGCGCGGGTCGTCGCGCTGCAGTTGAACACCCGCTCGCGCCGCGCGGGCGAGGGCGACGTCTGCAACGCGACCGTCGTGGAGGCCGCCGCCTACGCGCACGACCTCGGCCACCCGCCGTTCGGCCATCTGGGCGAGTCGACGCTCGACCGCCTCGCCCGCGACGAACTGGGTCTTGCCGACGGGTTCGAGGGCAACGCGCAGACGTACCGCATCCTCACCGCGCTCGATGTGGTCGAGAACGCCCCGCGCGGGCTCAACCTCACCGCGGCCGTGCGCGCGGCCTCGGCGAAGTATCCGTGGGCGCCGTCCGTCGACGCGGCCGACGTCGAGCAGATCGGTCCGCCCCGTGGCATCCGGCGCTCCCCCGACGGCGCGTACCGGGTGCACAAGTACTCCGCGTACGACCTTGATCTCGCCGATCTCGACGAGGCCCGTCAGGGGGTGGATGCCGAGCCCCTCCGCCAGAGCATCGAGGGCGCCGTGATGGACCTCGCCGACGACATCGCATACTCGGTGCACGACGTCGATGACTTCTACCGCGCCGGGATCCTCGATCACGCGCCGATCGCGGCGGAGTTCCGCGGTTGGCTCGACGACGTGCTCGAATGGCGCAGCCGCGACGACGCCGAGGTGCGCG